>JBKPSV010000078.1:0-12742 GCA_046735215.1 Pseudomonadota bacterium
GTCCAGGGTCCGTCGGCTTGCCCAGGCAGTATCGTTCCATCTTCGCCCATTGGGCGTCGGTCAATACGAATCGCTCCATCCGGAGCGTGAATCATACTCACCGTGACCGGGGGAATCCCGATTCTCAACAGGCCTTAGAAAAGGAAACGCCAATTTTGGCTCCGTGCGTATCTGGACTGAGCTTGATGCATAGGTGCCTGTCGGCAAGACGACCTAAAGTACGCACAACCCGTTACGGAATCGTACATTGAGCGAAAACACGCTTTCTGCCCGCCCTCAGTTGGCGGCGCGCGCCGACACGAATACCACGTTCGCAATTCTGGTATCGCTCTCGGTCTGTCACCTCCTGAACGATATGAACCAGTCGCTGGTGCCGGCGCTGTACCCGATTTTGAAAGATTCTTATCAGCTCGACTTCGGTCAGATCGGTCTGATCACGCTGGCCTTTCAGCTCACGGCTTCCATGCTGCAACCGGTGGTGGGCATGGTCACCGATCGCCGACCGCAGCCCTATTCGCTGCCCATCGCCATGGGTTGCAGCCTGATCGGGCTGTTGCTGCTGTCGGTGGCGAACAACTACCTGACGATCCTTCTCGCGGCCGCTCTGGTCGGGCTTGGGTCGTCCGTATTTCATCCGGAGTCTTCGCGCGTCGCGCGCATGGCATCGGGCGGACGACACGGCTTCGCGCAATCACTGTTTCAGGTCGGTGGCAGCACCGGTTCGGCCATCGGACCGCTGCTTGCGGCCTTTATCGTGGTGCCGCGAGGCCAGGCGAGCGTTGCCTGGTTCTCGGCCGCTGCGCTGCTCGCGATCCTGCTGCTGAGCAACGTGAGCCTGTGGTACAGCCGGCACCTGTCGCAGCGGAAGACAGGCGGCGGCAGTCCGGTGAATGCCGCCTACGCGGTACTGTCCCGCAGGAAGGTGCTGTTCGCGATCACCATTCTGGTCGCGCTGCTGTTCTCCAAGAACGTCTATACCTCGTCCTTGAGCTCGTACTACACCTTCTACCTGATCCATAAGTTCGGCGTGACGGTGCAGGATGCGCAGGTCCTTTTGTTTGCATTTCTGGGTGCAGTCGCCGCCGGCACGTTCGCCGGCGGACCAATCGGAGATCGCTTCGGCCGCAAGCCGGTGATCTGGTTTTCGATCCTTGGCGCATTCCCCTTCGCGCTGCTGCTGCCTTACGCCAACCTGTTCTGGACCGGCGTGCTCAGCGTGGCGATCGGCCTGATCCTGGCATCGGCCTTCTCGGCGATTCTGGTCTACGCACAGGACCTGCTGCCGGGTCGTGTCGGCATGGTCGCCGGCATGTTCTTTGGCTTCTCCTTTGGCCTGGGCGGATTGGGAGCCGCGGCTCTCGGTCAGATCGCCGACTGGACGAGCATCGACACAGTCTACCGCCTGTGCTCGTTCCTGCCGCTGATCGGGCTGCTGACCGCGTTCCTGCCAAACATCGAGCGCCGGCGAAGCTGAGCTAAAGCAAGCGCACGAAGAACAAGACCGTCACGGTCGTCGACAGGACCACAACGAAGCCGCGCACGACGTGGGGCGGCATCCACTGCGTCAGTCGTGCCCCGACGTATCCACCCACGCAGCTGGCGCCGAGCATCGCGAGGGTCTGCGGCCACCAGACCGCACCGAAACCGATGAACCAGGCCACGGCGGCGCCGTTGGCGACGCTGACCATCAGCACTCGGAGCGGTGCCATTGCCTTCAGATCGGGGTTCGCCGTCAGCAGGCTCCACATGGCCATCATCATCAGGCCCACAGCACCGCCGAAGTAGCCGCCATACACCGAGATCAGGAACTGCATCGGCAAAATGGCCCCTGGCCCAACCGGAGCAATGCGACGCAGCGCGAGCCCCGCACGCGCGCCGAATGCAAAGGTCAGCGTCGCCAGCAGCAACAGGAACGGGACGATGGCATCGAACAGGCGCGCCGGCGTGGCAAGCAACAGCACGGCACCGAGCAGACCGCCGCCCAAGGTGATCGGCAGCATCGATCGCACGCCAAGCGCGGCTGGCTGGGCGAAGGCGCGCCGATAGGCCCAGGTGCTGGCCAAAGTGCCGGGGAACAGTGCGACGGTGGACGAGACATTGGCGGCCACGGCCGGCAGGCCGGCTGCGACCATCGCTGGAAAGCTCACGAAGGAACCGCCGCCCGCGATGGCATTCATCGCTCCGGCGACTAAGCCGGCGCACGCAAGCAGGGCGAAATCGCGCATGCATACGACTTGCGCAGCGCGATGCTGTTCTGCAACCAGCGACAATTCGATGTAGGCCGAAGCGACGTGTCTTGAAACTGACTGAACGGTCAGTAAGTTCATGGGATGGTCCGCACACGGCGTAAAGATGCTCGTCCCGGCGAAATCGTCGCAGCCGCGCTGACCTCGTTTGCCGAGCGTGGTTACGCGGCCACCAAGCTCGAGGATGTCGCCGCCGCTGCCGGGATCAGCAAAGGCACGATCTACCTCTACTTTCAGACCAAGGAGGAACTGTTCCGCGCGGTCGTGCGTCAGGCCCTGCTGCCCAACCTGGAAGCAGCCGAAGCACAGTTCGCCGGCCATGAAGGATCTTGCGCGGACCTCCTGCGCGGGTTGGCGCAGCGGTTCCTGCATCTGCTGGACAGCGACCTCACCGCGGTTCCCAAACTCGTCATTGCCGAATCCGGCAATTTCCCTGCCATTGCGCAGTTCTATGCCGACACGGTGCTGCGCCGAGCGTTTGCCTTGGTCGAAGGCATTCTGACCCGCGGCATGGAGCGCGGCGAATTCCGACGCCTGAATGTCCACGCCATATTGCCGCTGTTCGCTGCGCCCTTCCTGCTGCTGGCGTTGTGGAAGCACTCGCTGGGGCGTCACACCGACCTGACCTTCGATCCAAGGGCGGTGGCAGAGGCACATCTCGACGTGTTGCTGCGAGGCCTTGCCCCGGATAATCCGCGATGAAGCGCGTGCTGCTTGTCGTCCTGGTACTGGTTGCCTCTGGCGCTGCCGCCGGATGGTGGTGGGTCAATCGCACACCGGAGCCGGCAACCTGGCAGGGCTATGTCGAGGCCGAGTATGTCAGGGTCTCACCCACGCTGACTGGTCGGATTACCAGTATTGGAGTTGCACGCGGCGACCAGGTGGCGGCCGGGGCGGCACTGTTTACTCAGGACGAGATCGATGACGTGGCGGCGCGTGATGCTGCCGCCAGCAAGCTGGCCGAGACGCAGGCACGGCTTACCAACCTGGAGACACGCAGCCGCGATACCGAGATTGCGCAGGGACGAGCCGACCTCGCCGATCTGATCGCGACACGCGACCGGATCGCGAGAGACCTGCAGAGGAACGAGGAACTGCTGCGCTCTGGTGCGGCGAGCCGGCAGACGGTGGATCAGCAGCGTGCCGAGTTGTCTTCGGCCGTCGCACGCGTGCAGGCGGCGCAGGCCAAGCTGGATCAGATGCAGTCGCCAACCGGGCGCGAATACGAGATCGCCGCACAGCGCGCCATGGTGGAGCAGGCCAGAGCCGGACTTGCGCAAGCGCAATGGCGGGTTGATCAGCGGCACGCGGTGGCTCCCGTCGCCGCATTGGTGTCGGATACCTATGCACGACCCGGCGAGACCGTTACCGCCGGCAACCCGGTGGTGGAACTGCTGCCGCCGAAGAACGTGCTGGTGCGGTTCTTCGTGCCCGAGACCGAGCTCGCCAGCCTGCATGCGGGCGACCACATCGCGATCGGTTGCAACGGCTGTGCCGCTGACCTTGCGGCAACGATCACCTTCATCGCGCCGCACCCGGAATACACCCCGCCGGTGATCTACAGCGAGAGCAATCGCGAGAAGCTGGTGTATCTGGTCGAAGCGCATCCGTCCCTCGATCAGGCGGTGCAGTTGAAACCTGGCCAGCCGGTCGACGTGCGTCGATGACCGCGCTTGCTATCGATGTGCACGACCTGCGCAAGAGCTTTGGCACCAGGCAGGTCATCGACGGACTGACACTACAGGTGCCGGAAGGCGAAATCTGCGGCTTCCTCGGCGGCAACGGCAGCGGCAAGACCACAACCATCCGTATGCTGTGCGGCCTGCTGCGTCCGGACAGTGGTGGCGGCACGTGCCTGGGTCTGGACCTGCTGCGCGATGCGGCACGCATCCGCCTGCAGATTGGCTACATGACACAGCGCTTCAGCTTCTATGGCGACCTGACGGTTGCCGAGAACCTCGAGTTCGTCGCACGGCTCTATGAGATCCCCGACTATCGCCGAGCCATTGCAGAGGTGCTGGATCGCATCGGCTTGTCCGATCGCGCCAACCAACTCGCGCAGGAATTATCAGGCGGATGGAAGCAGCGCATGGCGCTTGCGGCTTGCGTGCTGCACCGGCCGCGTCTGCTGCTGCTGGATGAACCCACGGCCGGCGTAGATGCCAAGGCGCGACGCGAGTTCTGGGACATGATCCACGAGATGGCCGCCGATGGCATGACAGTGCTGGTCTCCACGCACTACATGGACGAAGCGGAGCGCTGCCAGCGCGTTGTGTATCTCGCCGGCGGGCGGCTGGTGGTGCAGGGCACGGCAGATGAGGTGGTGCGCGCTGCGAATTTGGTCACGTTCGAAGCCACCGGGGACGGCATCGAACAGGTGGTGCGACAATTGCGTCGCACGCCTGGCGTAGAGACGGCGGCGGTGTTCGGTCGGGCCATGCGTATCGCTGGCATGGATCGCGCGGCCTTGCGTGCCGCCATTGATGGTCTCGGCGACAAACGCCTGCAATGGCAGGAGGTCGAGCCACGGCTCGACGATGTATTCATCCACATGCTGCGGGATACCGAGGCATGAACAGATTCTCCTTTGCTCGCCTGCTGGCGGTGCTGCGCAAGGAGTGGGTGCAGATGCGGCGCGATCGCGCGACCGTCGGGCTGACGGTGATGCTGCCGCTGATCCAGCTGTTCCTGTTCGGCTATGCGATCAACGCCAATCCACGCCACCTGCCGACCGGTCTGATCTCCGCCGAGCACTCGACTTATGAGCGCACGTTGGTGGCGGCGCTGCAGAACACCGGTTATTTCGACGTGCGGTCATTCGCCACCGAAGCCGCGGCGGAAGAAGCCCTGCGGCGAGGTGAGGTCATGTTCGTGCTGAACATTCCCACGGACTTTTCCCGACGCATCGATCGCGGCGAGCAGCCGCAGGTGCTGATGGACGCAGATGCGACCGACCCGACCGCCATAGCCAATGCGACAGCGGCCGTCGTAGCGCTGAACGCGACCGTGCTGAATCGTGACCTGCCGGTAGCGATGCGCGTGCAGCCAGCCCAGCCGCCATTCCAGATCGTCCTGCATGCGCGCTACAATCCGGAGCAGATCACCGCGCTCAACATTGTCCCAGGGCTGATAGGGCTGATCCTGACCGTATCCACACTTGTCACGACCACGCTCGCCATCACGCGCGAGCGCGAGATGGGCACCATGGAGAACCTGCTGGCCATGCCGGTGCGACCTGTTGAGGTTATGCTGGGCAAGATCATCCCCTATATCGGACTTGCCTATGTGCAGACCGCGTTGATCCTGGTGGTGTCGGTCGCGGTGTTCGACGTTCCGGTGCGTGGATCGATTCCGCTGTTGTTGCTGGCACTGGGCGTGTTCATTGCCTGCAACCTGGCAATGGGGTTCACCTTCTCCACCCTGGCGCAGACCCAGATGCAGGCACAGCAGTTGTCGCAATTCGGGCTGTTGCCGTCGATCATGCTGTCGGGCTTCATGTTTCCGTTCCAGGGCATGCCCACCTGGGCTCGCTGGGTCGGCGAGGCGGTACCGTTGACGCACACGTTGCGCATCTGCCGCGGCATGCTGCTGAAGGGCAACGGCCTGACGGACATCTGGCCCGATCTATGGCCGATGCTGGTGTTCGCCCTGGTGGTCGGTGCGATCGCCGTCAGCCTGTATCGCGAGACGCTGGATTGAGTTCGCATCACTGGCCGCTGTAACGACATGCCTTTGAGAGAGATCATAGATCTGATCTTTCGGGTTGGCGTGGAAAGTTTCTCGTAGAGACAACGATCCATGCCAGGGGCTTTGCCCTGGGGCCCCAAGCGGATATTCCGACGCAAGACTGTTCGCGCTCGTCGCAGAAGTAGAGTAGTTGTACCGGATGAAGCGCACCCAGTTGCTCCGTCGCGTTTTGGCGGACTGCTACTGTCAATTGCAGCCGTCACCAATCCATGGCATCGGTGTGTTTGCCGTTCGCGACATTCCAAAGGCTAGGAATCCATTCAGGACCCTCAAAAAGTACGCGATGCCCGGATCTGTGCAGGTTACCGACGAAGAACTTGCCCTTCTTCCGCCAAAGCTCGCCGCTTTGATCCAAGCTCTCTTCGTCCCTACGGTGGCGGGGATATTGTACATTCCGACGTGCGGCCTGAATGTTATCTACCTGGATACGTACATAAACCACTCGCCACACCCGAACCTGCAGACCAAGGATGGAGTACGCTTCATCACAGTTCGACGGATCCGCGAGGGCGAGGAGCTAACGGTCGACTACCGGACCTATGGTGCTCCCATGTTTTGCTAAGATGATCGGCCCTTCATCATCTGGCCTAAGCGGGGGAACGTCTTTTCATCGCGGCGTCCACTTCGCGACCGCGCCCGCCACCGCGCATCGCCTCCTCCACGTAATGGCGGTCGGCGAGCTGCCTGCCGTACACCTCCACGGCAGCGGCGATAAGGGCACCATCTCGGCCAAGCAGGGCATCGCCGAATTCGATGATGCGCAGATTTGGCCAGGCCCGGGGACGTAGCTGCAACACCTTTGCGAAGATCGCGGCGCCCGTGGCGGCCGGACAAGCCTGCGCGAGAATGAGGGCCATGGCCGCCGTTGAGCGGGACACGCCAGCGTGGCAATGGACCAAGAGATGCTCACCCGTCTGTAGAGAACGTCCAAAGGCAAGCAGTTCGCTTACATGCCCCGGCTGCGGCGCGATAGTTTCGCCGCCACGCTCGTCGATGACGTCGTGGAAGCGCAGTTCGAGCTTCGCGTGCTCGCCGAACGAACCAAATGCCTCTGGCACCGGCCACTCCGGATCCAGAATGGAAAGAACGTGGCTGACGCCAACCTCGCAATGTCCGGGCAACTCCTCCAGGCCACAGATCGTTATGCTGAAGGGCTCACTGATGTCCACCTGGCGCGCTCCTGCACTTCGCTGATCAGCAATTTTCACTGGCATCGCCTATGCGCTGCGCATGCGTCACACGACTGTCTCCAGTTGGGTGAACCTTACAGGTATCACTGCCGTGCTGCGGACGCTCCCGTCAGCATCCTTTTCCAGCAACGTCAGCTGCTGTGCGTCCGTCGGGCCAAGCGGCATGACGAGGCGGCCGCGCGGCTTCAATTGCTCGAGCAGCGCGGGTGGCACAGTTTCGGCGGCTGCTGTCACAATGACCTTGTCGTATGGCGCATGGTCCGGCCACCCACGCGAACCATCGCCTACCCGTATGTCCACGTTCTTGTACCCAAGATGTTCAAGCCGAAGCTGTGCGCCGTCGGCAAACTCCTCGACGATTTCGACACTCCAGACGTGGCTGACAATTTCTGTAAGGATTGATGTTTGATAGCCAAGGCCTGTCCCGACCTCAAGGACGGTGTCCTGTGGTTCCAGGGCCAGAAGGTCTGTCATCAGCGCGCATATGAAGGGCTGGGAGATGGTCTTCTCAAATCCGATAGGCAACGGGCGGTCTTCATAGGCCAGGTGGGCAAGCGGTTCCGGCACAAACATGTGCCGCGGGATGCGCGACATGGCGGTCAGGATGGGCGCATCAAACGCGGCCTTGCCGAGTTCCTCCTCGAGCAAGTCGGCGTGGATCCCTATGACGTCGACCATGTGTCGACGCAGTATCGCCAGATGCTTGTCGGTCATCGGCTTCATGCTGTCTGTCCCTGGTTTCGGTGCCGCCCCAGTTGAGCGCCACGATAGCGCAGTTTCGCACTACGGCGCATCTGAAAGCAGATTGCCTTGAACCAGGCTTGCTCAGGCCGATGCGGCCGGCGACGGCACGATCGGTCGCCATCTAGGCAGCATCCCTGGTCAGCCCCCTTTCTCGCAATGCCGCGAGATAGGCGCACCAGCGCTGCTCCTGCTGCTGGCCAAGCTCGTACAGATATTCCCAAGAGTAGATGCCGGTATCGTGACGATCATCGAACAGCAGGCGCACCGCGTAATTGCCGACCGGTTCGATTCCGACGATGGCGACCGAGCGTTTCCCTGCGACGATCCGCTTCTGATCCGGACCGTGCCCCTGGACTTCGGCACTTGGGCTTTCGACGCGAAGATACTCGGCTGGCAACGAAGAGGTGGTGCCATCGTCAAATTCAATACGCAGCACGCGGTCCGCTGCGTTGAGCCTGATCGTGGTAGCGATCGGCATCAGTCCTCCAGTTTGCGGGCCTCCTCTGGCAGCATGATCGGGATACCGTCGCGCACCGGATAGGCAAGACCCGCCTTGCGGCTGATCAGTTCGCTTGCTTCTCGATCGTACTCCAGCGGTCCCTTTGTAAGCGGGCAGACCAACACCTCGAGCAGCCTGGGATCGATTGGTGGCTGGCGCTTCGCCTCACCTGCGTCGTCCATGCCGCGATCTCCGTCAACTAACGCTCCGGCCGCCTGGCACGTCTTGCGCCAATGCCCCCATCTGCAGGAGCGCCAGCAACGCCGAAGTCCGCTCCGCCTCGGTGGACACCTCCAGGAGTGCCTGCTTCTCCGCCGGCTCGAATGGGCACACCATTGCCAAGGTCACCACCAGCATGTCGTCCGGCAACCGCTTGATCGCATCCCAATTCACGTCGATGCGCCGGTGGGTGAAGTAGCCGCGCAGCACACTCATCAGCTCCTCGCGCGGCACCTCGGCGCCGGTTTGCTGCAGGTCCAAATCGGTCAGGTAGGGAGAGAGGTCGCCACGAACACGGCGGTAGCCGCGGCGCATCTCCAATTCGCTCTGAACAGCAAATCGAATCAAGCCGGTCAGGGTAATCAAAAAATGCCCTTCATCCGTCTCGGCGAACGAGGAAATGCGTCCGAGGCAACCGATGCGAAACAGGCCGGGGCCGGTCTGGGTCTCGGCTGCGGTCGGGTCTGGCTGGATCATGCCGAACATGCGGCCATGGCCGAGCGAGTCCTCGGTCATGGCCAGGTAGCGCGGCTCGAAGATGCGCAAGGGTAACTTGCCGCGCGGCAGCAGCAGAGCGCCGGACAACGGAAACACCGGGAATTCACCCGGCAGATCGTCCACCCCGGGGTGGAAAGCGGGCATCTAGCTGAACAACACTGCAGACAGCTTGCGGCGCGCGGCAATCGTCGCGGGATCGTCGAAACCCCACGCTTCAAAGAGCTTCAGGAGCTGAAGCCGCGCCGCGTCCTCGTTCCAGGTGCGGTTGCGCCGCACGATCTCCAACAACGCGTCCGCCGCCTGTTCGCGCTGGCCGCCCGCATTCAGCGCCGTCGCCAGATCGTAGCGTGCCTGCAGATCCGTCGGATCGGCAGTGACCCGGGCCTGCAGCGTCTGCAGCTGGCCCTGTGCCTTGCGGCCCTCCTCGGCCAGCGCCAGAGCACTGCGGGCGCCGGCCACTTCGGCGTGTTCACTGACACTAGCGGGCACCCTGGCGAGGGCCTGTCGTGCCTGATCCTCTTGCCCAAGCGCCATCAGAGCGCGGATCAGCCCGCCCCAGGCGTCGCCATTCTCGGGCTCTTGTTGGAGCAGCTCGCTGAACAGCTCGCCGGCCTGCTGCGCATCGCCGGCTTCGAGCGCCGCCTTGGCCTCGGCGAGCAGGTCCGCAGCTGGCATTGAGCCCCCTGCCAGCTTGAGCAGGGCCTCGATGAAGCGCTTGACCTCGGACTCGGGAAGCGCACCCTGGAACAGATCGGCGATCTGGCCCTGCCAGAATGCGGCCACCGTCGGAACCGACTGCATCGGCAGACCCAGTTGGGCGAGCTGCTGCACCAGCGACCGGTTCTGATCGATATCGATCTTCACCAGCTTGACACGCCCGCCGGCCGCGCGGACCACCTTCTCCAAGGTTGGGGTCAGCTGCTTGCATGGACCGCACCAAGTCGCCCAGAAATCGACGATGACAGGTAGGGTGCGGGAGGCCTCGATGACCTCCTTCATGAAGGTCTTCTGATCGCCATCCATGATCATGGCGGCGCCGTTGCCGCCCTGGGCGGATGGGGTCTGCCCGATGATCAACTCGTCCATGGTTCGTGGCCTTCAATGTCGGTCAAGGCATAGATGTTGCTGCTCCGCAGGGAGACAAGCGCGGCGCTGCCAAGTTGTGGCGGACCATGCCGCGAGTAGGTGCGACTTGCAATCGGGGGGGAAGCCGCCTAGAAACCGCGGCCTGGTCGGGGAGCGCGGGCGTAGCTCAGGGGTAGAGCATAACCTTGCCAAGGTTGGGGTCGAGGGTTCGAATCCCTTCGCCCGCTCCATTTTTCAACACCTTAACCTGTGCGATAGGCGCCGGTAGCTTAGGCACTGCTACGCAAGTGGCACGCAACGTGGGGAGAATCGGCCGGGTGGCAGCCTGGCTGATCTCGTTCGCAATCTCTTCCAACGCGGCTTTGGCGTTGGCGAGCCGTCCTGGCGCTACATGGATATATCTCCCGGTTGTGCGGATATTGGGCATCCAATGCCCAAGAAGTGCCGCGATCTCCAGCTCGGGCACGCCGCGGGCCATCAGCTCCGTGGCAATGGTGTGGCGAACTGTGTAGGCGGTCACGTCTGGTCCGAAGCCCGCGGCTTCCCGCGCGGACTGAAAGGCGCCCGCAATCTTCTTCACGGGCTTCCCGCGATACTGAACAATGTGCCCCCCTGCGGCCTCAATCCATGGCCGAAGCCAATCTGCCATCGGCAGCACCGGCCGGCGCTTCTTTGTCTGCACGCGAACGGGCGTATTGAGATTGATAGTCCCGCGATCCAGATCGCACTGGAACCGAGTAAGTTGCAATGCCGCTTCCGGTCGAGCAGCCGTCCCGATCAAGATGGCTAGGAATGTCCTTACATGGTCTGGCATGTTTGTAGACCAAAGCCGTGCCAATTCCTCGACCGTAAGCACCCGTTCCCTTCCTTGCCCCTCAGGCAATCTCAGGAACGGAACCGGTCGGTCAATCTCCTGATTGTTCCAAGCCCAGTTCACAGCGGCCTTCGCTGCGCCGAAGGCACGCTTGATGGTGCCGGCGCTGTAACCCGCAGCTTGCATCGCGCGGACTGCCGCATGCTGGGCGTCGAGGGTCAGCTCACCAACGGTCATCCCGATGGGCAGATGGCGGAGCATCATTGCAAGGCTGATCTGCTGAGAGGTTGCGCTGATCAGGTGACACGTTGAACTCAGTTGCGGTCGGCTGCCGAGCCATGGCCCTCGAGAGTTCGGCTGCCATTGCTCCCTGGCGCTCGATGATCACCGGCATGCGGTCCTGGATCCCGGCCAGCTGGCGGTTTGCATCTGTGGTGATGGTCGCGAAGATCTGCAGCAACTCGCCATCCGGCGACTTCCACGTCTCCCAGACGCCCCCAAAGGCAACGGGCTCACCGTCGGCGCGCGCGACGGCAAATGGCGTTTTCCCATCCGGGTCATCGCGCCACTCGTAGTAGACGGGAGCGGGCACCAGGCAGCGCCATCGAGCAAAGGCATCCCGGAACATCCCGGACTTCGCGATGCTCTCGGACCTGGCGTTGATCGGCTTCCGCGCCTTCTTCAGATCCTTCGTGAAATAGGGCACCAGGCCCCACTTCAGGAGGTCGAGGTGACGCTCATTCCTCTTAAGGGTGCAGTCGGACGACCGGCGCGTCCATGGTTGGTGCCATATTCCACGTCGGGGCAAGGTTCGGCAGTGGGTTGACCGTGCCGAAAATCCGCGCGATGGCCTCGGCGGGCAGGAAGCTTGCGTAACGGCCACACATGGCGGACGACGTAATCACGATGGGCCGCAGATTCCAGGCGATAAGGGGAGGGCTGATGCCATTCGACGGCACAGGCAAAACAGTGGTTGCCACGCAATCCACGATCGTTCTGGCGATGATCGAGTCCTTCTTCGAAGGCGGGGCCAGATGGGCGAGGCGCACATATTGCACCGCGGATGGCAAACGCTGCCTTCTAGGAGCTATCGAGCACGTCCGTGGCGAAACTGGTCTCGTCGATAATCGGGCTACGGAGTATCTCGCCGGTGCGATCAACCTGCGGCAACTGTCCAAGGGACTGCCGCCACTGGGCGATACCGTAACCGTAACGGTTATAGGGTTCAACGATGCGTTCCGGCGCAGTTATGCCGAGGTCGTCGAGGTCCTGAGCGAAGCCAAAAAACTTGCCATGAGCGACATCGGGGTCGTTGAAAGCGAGTGCCAAAGCGGAGCGCAGCGCAAGGGAGCCGATCATCAACGCCATGGTTCGGTACCGGTCCGTATATAGGCAGCGCCCCTGCCCAGAACGCGTAATACAGCGCGTCTCTGCGTTGATGTCCCATGAGATCCCGATGGACAGCTGAAACGCTGCCGGCTTCACGCTTGGAAGATTCGGATCGTGTCGGCCTCCCCGTGGCAGTGCCGACGCGCTGGGCCAATAGAGGACAGCCGGAGACTAGAGCATGATCGTCTGAGATTGACTCCTGATTTGGGGGTTCCGGCGCGGATGTAAATTTGATTCAAGCTGCTGGCTGGAATGGAGGCCAGCCATGCATGGGGCGTCCGTATTCTCTGGATCTACGTCAACGTGTGGT
>JBKPSV010000079.1:0-42416 GCA_046735215.1 Pseudomonadota bacterium
GACTGTGCCGCAGGCGACGAGTGGGCGTGCGACCTTATCAGCAACCTCCGATCGCCGAGGATCGCCGTTCCAAGCCAATAGGACCGGCCTCCCGATTCCGCAACCGTTGCCAAGGTGAAGGCACGATGCCCCAATGGCTCCACACCATTGGAGGTGGGAGGAGCATCTTATGGCGATCCGGTTGTCGGAGAACTTCCGCGCACTGTTCTACGCGCCATTCTATGCCGCACACGCCATTGGCGCCTACGACGCAGAAGGCGTCGCCGTGGAGCTGGTGCATTCACCAGATCCCGCAAGCACCGCGATGGCTCTCCGGCGCGGCGAGATCGACGTCATGTGGGGCGGCCCGCTGCGCGTCATTCTGACGCATGCACAGGATCCCGCCGCGGACACCGTGTGCTTCTGCGATGTTATCGCACGCGACCCGTTCTTCATCATCGGGCGCGAACCACGACCGGAATTCCAGGTGGCGGACCTTGCCAACATGCGGTTCGCCTCGGTGGCCGAGGTGCCGACCCCATGGCTCTGCCTGCAGGACGATCTGCGCCGCGCCGACGTCGATCCGGCAGGCCTTGACCGCGTCACCGGTTCAAGCATGGCGGACAATGCGGCGGCGCTCCGCGCGGGGATGCTCGATGCGGCTCAGTTGTTTCAGCCATACGTGGAAGAGCTTGTTGCATCCGGCGCCGGCTATGTGTGGTACGCCGCGGCGGACCGTGGCCTGACGGCCTACACCACCCTGGTAACCCGGCGACCATTGCTCGTATCGCACCGTGAGGAGTTGCTGGGCATGACGCGTGCCATGGCACGCACGCTGCGCTGGATTGCGACCACGCGCGGCATCGATGTCGCGCGGACTTTGACCGAATACTTTCCCGACCTCGCGCCGGAGATCTTTGCCGCTGCGATCGATCGCTACCGGGCGCACGGTCTGTTTGCATCGGACCCGGTGCTGCGGCGCGAGGGCTTCGACCGGCTGCAGGCCGCCATGCTCTCGGGTGGCGCGATCGCGCGTGAAATCGCCTACGCGGACTGCGTTGACAACGCGCTGGCGGAGCAGACACTTCGCTCCGCGGGAGGACAGGCATGAAACGTCGGGACATGTTGGTCGGCTTCGGAGGCGCGGTCGTCGCAGCGCGGGCGGTACATGCGGCTGATCAGTCGGTCTGGCTCAGTCCGCAACTGCCGGAAGGCACGCGGGCGGAGGCGAGGCTCGAAACGCTTCCAGGCAAGCAACCGCTTATCCGGCTCACTGACCGGCCGCCGAATTATGAGGCGCCCATCGGCGCGTTCCGCACGGCGATCACGCCGAATGAGCAGTTCTTCGTGCGCTATCACCTGGCCAGCATCCCTGCCGTCGATGCACTTGGCACATGGTCGCTTAGCGTCGGCGGGGAGGCTGCTGAGCGACAGATCACGCTGCGCTTGGACGAACTGCAGAACGGCTTCGAGCAGGTGGAGGTTGCGGCCGTCTGCCAGTGCTCGGGCAGTCGCCGAGGGTTGTCGTCGCCGCACGTCGCCGGTGTCGAGTGGGGTTACGGCGCGATGGGGTGTGCGACCTGGCGTGGTCCGCGGCTGAGGGATGTGTTGGCGAAGGTGGGTGTGAAGGCCGACGCGACCGAAGTCTGGTTTGATGGAGCAGACGGGCCAGTCCTGCCGACGACGCCCGACTTCCATAAGAGCCTGCCGATCGACAAGGCGATGGCCGGCGAAGTGATTATCGCGACCACGATGAACGGCAGCAAGCTGCCGCATCTGAATGGCTTTCCCGCGCGCGTGGTGGTGCCCGGATGGACCGCCACGTACTGGATGAAGCACGTCACGAGCATCCAGGTAAGTCGCAAGCCGCTCGACAGCTTCTGGATGCTGAAGGCCTATCGTCTTCCGGCGGGCATGTTCCCGGTCAATCGCCCGTTCCCGACGCAAGACAACGCGACGACGTGGCCGATCACCGATATCGTGGTGAATTCCGTGGTCGCCGATCCGATCGATGGTACACGGCAACCGGTCGACGGGTTCACCGTGCAAGGCGTGGCGTGGGATCGTGGCCATGGCATCAGACAGGTGGAGGTCTCGCTCAATGGCGGTGAGAGCTGGAAGCCGGCAGACCTGGGCAAGGACCTTGGATCTTTCGCGTTCCGCACGTTCTCTTTCAATACCGGGAAGCTCGCGCCGGGCAACTACGTCATCTCATCGCGGGCCACCAACAACGCCGGTGAGACGCAGGTCGAGAAGCTGAAGTTCAACGCGGCCGGCTACCACAACAACGTGCCGCAGCAGGTCGCTGTGACGGTAGCATAGGGAGGCGACGATGTTTCGTTATCTACCGCTCGCAGCGATGGCCTTCGCCTCGTCGGCGCTTGCTCAGGAGCAGGTGACGCTGAAGCCTGGTCCCGATCTCGATGCGGTCACCACGAGTTGCGCGACTTGCCACACGCTGAGTTACATCCGGATGAACTCACCGTTCCTGACCCCGGATGCCTGGAAGGCCGAGGTCGCCAAGATGCGCGATGCCTATGGCGCGCCGATCGATGACCAGACGGCCGCCGCGATCACCAAGTACTTGTCGACGAACTACGCGGCGCCGCCGAAGTCATAGCAACTGACCACCATCCACGGCGATCGTCTGGCCGGTGATCCAGGAGGCCAACGGCGAGGCCAGGAACAGCACGACGTTGGCGACTTCCTCTGGGTGGCCCAGACGGCCGAACGGGATAGAGCGAAGGATCGCGTTGTAAAGGTTGGGATTGTCGCTCTTGCGGCGGTCCCAGACCCCGCCGGGAAATTCGATGGAGCCGGGCGCCACACAATTCACCCGAATGCCGTCCTTCGCATACATCGCCGCCTGGGTCACGGTATAGTGGATGGCCGCCGCCTTGATCGCGCCGTAGGGCGGCTGGCGCGCCGCGGACCGCATGGCCGAAATCGACGACGTGTTTATCACGCTGCCCTTCGCCTGCCGCAGGAAGGGCAGGGCGGTCTGCGTGGCGTGCACGATCGCCATCATGTCGACTGCAACACTCGCCACCCAGCCGGCCTCGTCGTCGCTCGAGCCAAAGGCGGAGGCGTTGTTCACGAGGATGTCGATGCCGCCCAGCACCTCTGCGGCGTCTGCGATGTAGCGCCGGATGGCGGCGCCGTCGGCGAGGTCGCAGATGCCTGCATGGGCGGTATGGCCGAACCGCACGACTTCGCCTCGGGTCGCCTCCAGGGTTTCGGCGCCGCGTGCGCAGATCGATACTGCGGCACCGGCCCGGGCAAAGCCGAGAGCGATGGAACGGCCGATACCACGGCTACCGCCACATACGATCGCCCGTTTGTTTGTGAAGTCGAATTCCATGGCGCAGCCCTCCGTTCAGCCCGATAGTGCGGAGGCCCTGACGCTCCGTCCAGAGCGTCCAGATTTTGGAACAATTCTGGAACATTGCGCTGGTTAGGAGTATGGTTGCCTAATGACGTTCATCACCGATTTCGCCGACCAGGCAGTCGTGCTTCCGGTGGTCGCGGCGATCGGCATCGCCTTGCTGGCACAGGGCTGGCGGCGCGGCGCGGCGGCCTGGGTCGGCGCGGCCGCTGCTACCTTCGCTGTCATGCTGTTGCTGAAGCTCGTGTTCATTGCCTGTCCCGTGAGCGACCTGCGGACCCCTAGCGGTCACGTCGCTGCGGCGACGGTTGTCGCGGGCGGGCTCGCGGCGCTGCTTTTGCGCCGCCCTCGACCGGCCCTGTTCGTGGCTGTTGTTGCCGCGGTCGTGATCGGCATCTCCCGGCTGGCGCTGGGGGCTCACTCGACCCTTGAAGTGGCGGTCGGCGCGGGGGTCGGTTTGGCCGGCGCCTTGGCGCTGATCGGCCTTGCCGGGTCGCCGCCTGAGCGGCTCAGCGCGCGTCGGACCGCGACCGTTGCGCTCCTGGTCGCCGTGTTGTTTCACGGCCTGCATCTACCGGCGGAGGCGCATATCCGCTCAACCGCCTGGCGACTCTCACAGATGCTGGGTGTGTGTCAGTCCGACGAACTGCGGTTGTAGATGTCGTCCAGCCGGACGATGTCGTCCTCGCCGAGGTAGGCACCTGACTGGACCTCGATCAGCGTCAGCGGGATCTTTCCTGGGTTATCAAGCCGGTGTACGCAACCCAGTGGCAGGTAGATGCTCTCGTTCTCGCGTATCAGCAGCGTCTCGTTGTCACGGGTCACGATAGCCGTGCCGTTTACGACCACCCAGTGCTCGGCGCGGTGGTGGTGCTTCTGCAGCGACAGCTTGCAGCCAGGTGAGACCACGATGCGCTTGACCTGAAAGCGGTCACCCAGGATCAGCGTCTCGTAGAATCCCCATGGCCGGTACATGCGATTGTGCGCAACCGCCTCATGGCGGGCCGCCGCCTTCAGCCTGTCGACAACCTTCTTTACGTCCTGCGCGTGGTCGCGGTGCATGGCGAGAACGGCGTCCTCGGTGACCACGACCACGGCGTCTTCCAACCCGACCACGGTGGCCAGCATGCCATCGCTGCGGACGTAGCAGTTGCGGGCGTTCTCCAGCAGCACGTCGCCGATCGCCACATTGCCAGCTTCGTCCTTCTGTCCGAGTTCCCACAGCGCCCCCCAGCTGCCGACATCGGACCAGCCGATATTCGCCGGCACCACGGCAGCGCGCCTCGTCTTCTCGGCCACTGCATAATCGAGGCTGATCGATGGGCTGTCGGCAAACGCTCTGGCGCCAAGACGGGTGAAGTCGAGGTCGGTGGTGCGCTCGGCGACGGCCTGACGGACCGCTCGCAGTACGTCGGGCGCGTAGACTTCCAGCTCTTCAAGCAGCGTCCGCGCGGTGAAGACGAACATGCCGGAGTTCCAAAGATGACGTCCATCGCTTGCCAGGCGTACTGCCTTGTCCGCGTCGGGCTTTTCGATGAACTCGGCGACCTCATAGACGCCCTGGGCGTCCGCGAGCGGTGCGCCCATTGCGATATAGCCGTAGCCGGTCTCAGGCGCAGTGGGGCGCATGCCGAAGGTGACAACCCGGCCCATGCGGGCGGCGACGGTCGCCGTGTCGAGGTTGCGATGGAGCGCTTCGGTATCAGCGATTACATGATCGGCAGCGAGCAGCCAGAGCACTGCATCCGGATCCTGTTCGGCGACCAGGACGGCGGCAGCTGCAATCGCCGGGGCGGAATTGCGACCCACCGGCTCAAGCAGAATTCGGGGCGAGGCAACCCCGGCGGCCCGCAGTTGCTCGGCGATCAGAAACCGGTGTTCCTGATTGGCCACGACGATCGGAGGCGCGAAGCCATCGCCTTGTGCTCGCAAGACCGTCTCCTGCAGCAGCGTGCGATCGGAGACCAGGGGCCATAATTGTTTCGGAAACGATCCGCGCGAAACGGGCCAGAGCCGCGTGCCGGAGCCGCCGGACAATATGACAGGTATCACGGATGAGCGGTTCATTCTGATCGAGTGTGCCAGAGCAAGAGTGGAAGGAGGCAGAAAGGCATACGTTTCGCCGCGTCTCAAGGTCCGAAGGGCACAACGAGTGACGGGCGAATTAAACGCAGCCGCCAGCGAAGCTTACGCGCATCGGGTGCTGGACTTCTACTGGCGCATTGGCGAAGCGGCCGGCTCAGCGCGAGCCGCCCAGCGCCCTCGATCACCAGCAGGTTCCTCTAGAAGCAGCCGCTGGTCTGGAGGCGGCAACGATCAGAGCATCCACCTCTAAGCTCACGCCGAAGTGCGTGCATGGACATAGTAAACCGATTGCCTAACTGTTGAGACACCATTACTTAGGCACATGCTTAACCAATTGGCCGAGTTGGATCGGCTGTTTCATGCCCTTGCCGATCCGGCCCGGCGCGCGATGGTCGAGCGGCTGAGCCGCGGACCGGCACCGGTGACGGAGCTGGCGCGACCACTGCCGATGTCGCTGCCCGCGGCGATGCAGCATCTCGGCGTGCTGGAAGCGGCGGGGCTCGTGCGGTCCGAAAAGATCGGACGCGTGCGGACCTGCGCCATCGAACCGACGGCATTCAGCCTGGCCGAGCAGTGGATGGCGGCGAGGCGGACAGAATGGGAACTCCGGCTCGATCGGCTGGGCGATTACCTGAATTCGCTGGAAGAAGGAGAGCGCGATGGCTCAGGCAACTGACGCGAGACAGCAGGAACTGGCGCCGCTCAGGATATCGCGGGTGCTCCATGCAAGACGCGAGGCAGTATTCAAGGCGTGGAGCTCAGCCGAACACGTGAAGCGGTGGTTCAGTCCGGCAACGTTCACAATACCGGACGCCAGGATCGAACTTCGCGTGGGCGGCCCGTTCGAGCTCACCATGCGCTCGCCGACTGGCGAGGAACACCGGATCCGCGGACGTTTCGTCGAAGTGGCACCACAGCAGCGCCTGGTGATCGACATGCAGGTCAGCGACGGCGATGGCAGGCCGCTGTTCGATGCCTACACCGAGGTGGACTTTGCCGATGCGCTCGGTGGCACGCGCATCGACCTGGTGCAGACATACACGCTGCGCGATGCATCGGTTGCGTGGATGGTGAAGGGCGCGCCGGAAGGCTGGCGCAGCACGCTGGACAAATTGGAAAAAGAGGTTGTGCGTATGCAGGGTGGAACCGAGGCGCATAAACGTTCCGCAGTACATGCCAGCTTTCAGCTCGAGCGTACATACGACGCGCAAGTGGCGCGTGTGTGGCGGGCTCTGACCGATGAAACCACCAAGGCAAAGTGGTTCAGCGGCACGCCTGGGCGCTGGCAGCTGCTGGAACGTCATTTGGACGTGCGCGTCGGCGGCACCGAGCGTGTGAAGGGACGGTGGGAAGGCGGTGTCGTTTCCACCTTCGATGCCACGTATCACGATGTCATTGCCAACGAACGGCTGGTGTACAGCTACGTGATGCACCTTGATGACAAGAAGATCTCGGTATCGCTGGCGACCATCGAATTAAAGGCTGAAGGCAGCAAGACGACGCTGATGGTGACGGAGCAGGGTGCCTTTCTTGACGGCTACGATGACGCGGGTTCGCGCGAGCACGGCACCGGCTTTCTGTTGGATGCACTTGGAGCGTCGCTGCAAGCGTGAGGCGGAAGGTCCCGTAGCTACGGCGCGGTCCGCGCTAGGGTTGGTCAGTGGCTCGACAACCGCCCTGCTTGCTGCGATCTGGCGTTTCCACGTGCGCGGGAGCTGTTCCATTTTGGATGACTGCACGCCGACGCCGCGGCGGTCTCCCGCGCGGTTGGCGTTGTGGTATTTATTGCGCTCAACCTGCTCAGGCGCATGCAGTCCGGACAACGTAAACCAGTTCGCGGGCGACCGACGATATCGGCGACGTGGTAGAGCTCAGCGAGGCGCGGTCGGCTTCAAGAACTCGGCGGCGCGAACTGGGAGAACATGGTCTTCATGGCCTGCCAGTTCTGAATGGAGGCCAGAACTTTGTCGCGCTGACCCTGGTAATATTGCTGCTGCAGCTGCGTATTGAGCTGCGTGCAGTAGTTGTCGTGGTCCGTCTGCGCCTGATCCTTGTGCTCGACATTCTGCGTGTGGCAGCCGTCGGGTGACGTGGTGGTGTCGTAGTACTTTTGTTCCTGACTGTTGGGATCGCCGGTGTCCTGCCACCCCCAATAATCATAGCCCGAGCAAGTCCCAACCGGGGTGCACCGCACATCGGTGCCACGGTTAGGACCGACGACCTGCCCCAACCTCTGCGCGATCGCGTTGTCGATGCTGGCCATCGCCTGCTGACCGCCGTTGATGTACTCGTCCAGCTTTCCCATCAACGACTGGAACTGGTAGGCATCCACCACCCGCTTTTCCGTGCTCTCTATGATGACCGCGATCTTGTACATCAGAAGCACGAGGGACGCGCCGAGCATGAACAGGAGCACCCCCTTCTGCTGGTAATCCGGCTCCATCAGAAGCGCGACGGTCTGCACGATGCCAGTGTCGGCATCCAGCTTGGTTTCCAACTCTGAACGGAACTGGGCGAAGTCGGCGTCGCTGACGGTCGCTCCGTCCGCCCAGGACGAGTTGTAGTGGTTGCGGAACCAGTCGTAGTCCACGCCGATCGTGGCATCGGCATTTTCCAACTGTAGCTCGACCTCGACCTTCTGCACTGCAGCGGCGACGATTTCTGAAAGCGGAACCTGCTGCGGCGACATGAGCTTGTTGAAGATAACCAGCAACACCCCGGCCACGGCAGAGAGCACCAAGCCGCCCGGGCCGAGCGCGAAGCCAGCGAACTGGGCCAGGGTCAGCGCCGATTCGATGATGGTGGAGCCGGTGTCGTCAGTGGCGCCCAGCGTCGTTGCGAGTGCCTGATTCATAGCCGGCCGTGAGACGACGTTCTGCAGCGACGGCGGCGCCCGGTATCCTGCTTGTCCAGTGACCGGATCGACGTGGTAGCCATTCAGAACGAAGGCCATTGTGCCACGATCGGTGGTTCGCGTGCACACCACCGACCCGGCAGGAATGCCGGCCCAGGCGGCGCTCAGCACGCCGATCTGGGTATCCCGGGCGACCTCACCTGGCAGGAGCGGAAGACCGCCAATCCGCTGCATCACCTGTGACAGGTTGGCGCGAAGATATGCTTTCTGCCGGTCCGCGACCGTCGCGGGTGCGTTCTGCAGTGTGATCAGCGGCGGCAGTTTGGCGGCAGTCGAGCCCAGCACCTGGGCCGCGGTAATCGCACTGCCGTCGAATGCCAGTGGTCGAACCGATCTGCCGTGGTTGCCATGGCCGGTTGTCATATAGGCGTGCATCAGGTCCTGCACGCTGCCGCCCGCCGATTGCAAGGCAGTGAACGTGTAGGCGCCGCCCCACGCGTTGTTCGTGCCACTCATCATTTCCCTCTAGGAGTATTTGCTGACGGTCAGCGCGGTCAGGTTGCGGCTTTGGCCGCCGCTGCGGCCAGAAGCTGGGCCAGCGCATGTTCGCATAGATCGGCGGCTATCGCCCGCTGCAGCGGCTGACCGTTGTGCTGGATCTTGGCAACTGCCGGGTAGATGTCGGTGGGATGGCCAGACGATGCCGTCGTCACCAGAGCCGTGACCGCATCACCCTTTTCTGTGGGTCCCCAGGTGATGGGATCGGCATCGATCCAGTTCTTGATGTAGCTCATCATGACGAACTGGCTTTGCAGAGACATGTTCGACTTCACAGCAAAGTCGGCAACCTGCTGCCAGTGTGTCGCCTCTGGCTTGGTGCCCCAGATCGTCAGCAGATTGTTGGCACTGGTCTGTTGATCGGCTGTCAGGGTTATCGGCCCGCTGTCGGCGACGGCGCGAGAACCGGCTGCGGCCGCAAGCACGCCAGGTCGTGACACGGCATTGCCGGTCTTCTGCTGCCACTGCGCACGGATCAGCGCGATGCCGACCAGCAGCCCTTCTCCTACGATGATGCCAAGGATGAACAATGCGATCTTGCGCGCCATCTTGCTGCGAAGGTCGCGCGACTGCTGTGCCACTGCGTCATGCTGGGCATCCGTGACCGATCGCTGGGCAGCCGCTTCGGTATCGCTAGCGGGTGGCACGTCCACCGCCTTGTAGTACGTCTCGATCTTGTCGATCTCCAGCTGCTCATCGATCGTCAAATCAGTGTCGGCATTCAGCGGATCGAGCGTGGCTGCCATTTCGCTGATCTGCAGCACCAGCTCGGGGGGCAGACTGCCATCAAGATACTTCTTGACTGCGTCTTCGTCGGCATCGAACTGATCATCGGTCTCAGAGCCGAACTCTTGATCGATGGTTTCCGGAGTCACTGTCTCGGACATGAGCTGGCCCTTCACGTCGTGGGTTTGATCTCACTCTGTGCACATTATGCGCAATGGTCACGACACCACGGGGCTTGCATGGTTGCCGCCTGAGGGTGCCATCAACGCTTTGTCGGGCTCATTGTTGGCAGATCTTTGATGGCTGACAAGCTCAAATTGTATTGCGAGGAGCAATGCTCGACAGCGTCACCCATAGAAGATGCTGTGCTGTCGGTAAGCACCGCTTCGACCATCGCCCGAACGAGCGGCTGTTCTCTCATCGACATGAGCCTGGTCGCCAAGTAAAGGCCGGGCTCGGAGTACGCGCGTATTGCCCGCGTTTGAGCATCAGGCTTGGGTTTATCGGCAGATATGCCGACCTAGAGTTCTTTACTTGTCAGCCAGGCGGAGCATCCGATGCATCTCACGCTCAACCCGCTGGTCGCTGCCGGCGTCATCTTGGCCACTGCGGCGACCGACGCGCTCTATGTCATGTTCACCGCTTCCGTGGTCGCACGGCGGCCGATCGCCGCAGCGAATTGGAGTGCGATCTGGTACATCGTCTCGTCATTCGCGGTCATCAGCTACACCAGCAATGCGGTGTATGTGCTGTTCGCTGCGCTGGGGTCCTGGTGCGGTGCCTATCTGTCGCTGACGTGGCTCCGTCGATAGGCTGATCGCCGGCATCCAGGAGCGTCCGATGACCGTGAATGTGCTTGCGATCCAGCGTATCAGCGCAGCCGACCGCGCCCGCATCGAGGCGATTGATCCGGCGATTCGCCTGACAGACGCCGGTGGCTGGTTCGATGGGGAATTTCGCGATACGTGGCCGCCCTATGCTGTCGCTCGCTATCTGGTCCCTGGGGCCATCGCCGGGCAGGGCATGCGCGCCGATCGCGACCAGTTGCTGGCAGAGGCCGAGGTCATACTGGGCGGATGGCCGTTTCCGTTGGATCTGCGCGCAAGGTCGCCGCGGCTGAAATGGTTTCATCAGCGGCCCGCCGGTGCGTCGAACCTACGGCTGGGCGATCTGTGGGGTAGCGATGTGATGGTGACAACGTCGCGCGGTGCGGGCAGCACGCTCGCCATGGCGGAGTACGCGATTGCCGGTATCCTGCACTTCGCCAAGGCGCTGAACCGCGCGGTCGATGACAGGGCAGGGGACACGTTCGACCATCGCGCGTATCGTCCCCTGCTGATCGAGGGCAAGACATTGTGCGTCATCGGCGCCGGCGGCATCGGCCGCGAGGTCGGCCGACTGGGTGCCGCGCTGGGAATGCGCGTGATCGGCACGCGCCGGACGTCGCAGCCTGATGCGCCGCTGCCGGAGGGATTTTCCCAGATGGGGAGTGCCGACGACCTCGACCGGTTTCTGGCGGGAAGCGATTTCGTTGCCGTGTGCTGTCAGTGGACCTCGGAGACCACCAACCTGATCAACGCGGCGAGGCTGGCGGCGATGAAACCAGGCGTCGTGCTGGTCAATGTCGCGCGCGGCGAGATCGTGGATGAGGCGGCGCTGGTGGAGGCGCTGACGCGTGGACACCTGCGTGGCGTGGTGCTTGATGTATACGTCGGCGAGTTCGAACATCGGCCGCCCGAGGCGCTGTGGCGTGATCCGCGCGTGCTGATAACGCCACACGTTTCCGGTGCAAGTGATGAGAACCGGCATGGCGCCATCGAACTGTTCTGCGAAAACCTGCGCGCCTATCTCGACGGCAAACCGCTGCGCAACGTGATCGACTGGGAGCGAGGCTACTGACCTCTCGCAACCCGCGCTTTTTTTGTTGCCACCATGCGGCGCGGCAGTGTGGGGGCGATACCGTCATTAACGGACCGGACAGAATGGCATTGCTTTCCCCAAGTTGTCTGCCGCCATACCTGGCGCTACCGTCATGCCGACAGTCTGCGTAGGTCAGGCAAGGAGGAAAGCGCCATGCTCTCGCGTGAGGAGAACGAACTCATCACCCGCGTCGGCCCCGACACTCCCATGGGCAACGCAATGCGACGCTACTGGATCCCCGCGCTGCTTTCGCGCGAGGTTGCCGAACCCGATGGCCCGCCCGCCAGGGTTCGCCTGCTCGGCGAGGACCTTGTCGCCTTCCGCGACACCGAAGGCCGTATCGGGCTGATCGAGGAGTTCTGCCCGCATCGCCGTGTCTCGCTGTACTTTGGCCGGAATGAGGAATGCGGCCTGCGCTGCATCTATCACGGTTGGAAGTTCGACGTGACCGGCGCTTGCGTCGATATGATGAACGAGCCTGAGGAATACGACTTCAAGCACAAGGTCCGCGTCACCGCGTATCCGACCTGCGAACTGGGCGGCATCGTATGGACCTATATGGGTCCGGCCGAAAAGATTCCGCCGTTGCCGAAGTTCGCCTGGACCCAGGCGCCCGAGGCCAATCGTCACGTCACCAAGGTAATCGAGGAGTGCAACTGGCTGCAGGCGCTGGAAGGTGGCATCGATACCTCGCATGCGCCGATTCTGCACCGGCTGCTGACTGACAGTTCGAAGCGTGGTGGGATCAAGCCGTCGAATCCGTTTGTCCGCGGCAAGGCTCCCAAATTGGTCGTCGATATTACCGATTACGGCTATCAGTATGCCGGCATCCGTCCGCTCGACGGCACCGATGACGTGCATATCCGCTTCTACCATTTCATCATGCCGTTCCATCAGATCAGGCCATCGAAGTCGGAGAGCGGATTGGATCTCGATGCCGGTCATATCTGGGTGCCGACCGATGACGGCAACTGCATGGTCTACAATTGGAGCTACTGCCCGGACGGCCCGCTGACCGAAGAGGACAAATTGGAGCGCGGTCTTGGCAACGGCCCGCTGCATGTCGATCCGACGACGTTCCGTTCCAAGGCGAACCGGTCGAACGACTACCTGCTGGATCGGTCGGTGCAGCGGACTGAAACGTTTTCCGGCATCGATGGGATCAATGCGCAGGATCGCGCGCTGCAAGAAAGTATGGGACGCATTGTCGATCGCTCGAAGGAGCACCTTGGCCCAGCCGATAAGGCGATCATCCAGGCACGCAAGTTGCTGCGCCAGGCGATCAAGGCTGTGGAAGCGGGCCAGGCCCCCGACGGCACCGGCACGAGCTATTACACGCTGCGCGCCCATGAGGCGGTGGTGTCGAATAGTGCCGACTGGCGCGCAGAACTGGCACCGGAGGTCCAGCGCGAAGCGATTCTTCAGACTGTCTGAGCGAGGCGTTCAGTGGGTGGGGGCGTTGCCGGCTCCCGCCCAGTCCTTCAGCCAGGCCGCGAAGCCATTGAATGGCAGTGGCTCGCTGTAATAGTAGCCCTGCAGCCCATCGATCCCCAGTTCGGTCAACACTCGGGCCGCATCGGCGGTCCCGACCCCTTCGGCCACGCTGGCCAGGCCCATGTCGTGCGCCAGCTGGATGACCGACCGGACGATCGTGAGAGAGTCCTTCGACGTCTCCAGCTCGCTCACGAACGACTTGTCGATCTTGACCGCGGAGAACGGCATTCGCCGCAGCGCCTGCAGCGACGAGTGGCCGGTGCCGAAATCGTCGATGGCCACGGGAAATCCCTTCAGACGCAGCCTTGTCAGCACGGACGCCGTGGCATCCAGGTCATGCATGGCGACACTCTCAGTGATTTCCAGCCCCAGCGCGCCTTGTGGCACCGCATGACGCTCAAGCAGTCCGGCCATGCGGTCCGGGAAATCCTGTGACTGCAGATTTCGACCCGAGATATTGATGCAGATCTGAATCCCGGATCCCAACGCCGCCAATCGCCGATAGTGCGAAACGCCGGTTTCGGCCACCCACATGGTGAGCCGGTCAATGACGGCGCTGTCCTGCTCGGCAATCGGGATGAACTGATCCGGACCGACCAGCCCGCGTGCCGGATCACGCCAGCGGATCAAGGCTTCAGCGCGCTTCACCGCGTGGCTGGCCGCCGCAATGATCGGTTGCAGGTGCAACTCCATCCGCCCTGCGTTCACAGCCCGTGCAACCTCGTCCGTGGAAATACCAGCGGTTGCCGGTCCCGCGTCAGCAGGAGTCGTCACGCCGGTCCTCGGCGAACGTGCAATTTGTGCCAACACCTCGCGTACCCTGACTGGGCGCGCCGGCTTCTCCAGCGCTGCAATGATGTTCAGACCGAGGGAACTGCCAATTTGCTGCGCCGACGCCAGCACGCGAGCGTCGAACCCGCTCATCAGCACGACCGCTCCGGTGTAGTGACAATCGTGCAGAAACTGCAACTGTTCGACACCGTCGCTGTTTGCTAGTTGCAGGTCGAGCAAAATTGCGTCCGGTGGCGAGACGCTGACCAAGGCCTGGAACTCGTCCTCGCGAACAAATGCGTGCACAGCCCAGCCGCTGCCTACTCCTACGCTGGCGAGGAATTCCGCAACGGCTTGATCGTCATCCAGTACAGCGAGCTGCATGCATATGAGGCCCCGACGCCGGCCTTGTAGCACGCGCGCATCGGCGAATGACAACTAAAAAGGCGAGATTTGTCTCTGTGAATCAGATCAGGGCGTACAAATAGCTGTGCTGAACGCCTGCATATCGATTGCATCAGGCCTTAGCACCGCAACTCCCGCGTCCGCCAATATTCGCAGGCATGCCTCGTCCTCCGCAAGTGCAAGTCGTCGTTGGACAGCAACACTTTCCGCGGCAGCCTCCACCAGCAGACGCTGCAAGACGCCGGGTAGCGCCGCGTATCGTGCGTGGTTTACGAGCAATGGTGCTACCCCAAGGAGATGGCCGGTGAGACTGACGTGCCCGTGATGCGTGTGCACGCCGAAATTGACCATGTTGGTCAGCGGATTCTCCTGGGCATCGATCGTCCGATCAGCAACGGCGCGGCAGAGGTCGGCTACGTCGATGAACACCGGTAGGAAACCGATTCGGCGGAACGCCGCCTGGTGCTGCGCATTGTCGAGCGTGCGCAGACGCAGTCCGCCGCAGTCCGATGGTGCACGAATCGGGCGCACCGCGTTGCTGATGTGGCGGATGCCGTTGTCCCACCAGCCAAGAACGCGATACGCGGTTGCGCTGGCGACATCGCGAGCGAGCGCCGCTCCAAGCTCACCATCGAGTTCGGCGAATACAGCGTCCCTTGACCCCGACTCGAACGGCCGGTCGAACACGCCAAGCGTCGGGACATGGGCCGCAAGATAGCTGGAGGCAAAATAACACCCGTCCAGTTCACCGCTCGCTACCATTCGTAACAGGTCAGAGGCATTGCGTCCGGCCGCCACGATGCTGTCGGTCACTGTGATGCGCAGGTCGCTTGCCGCGCGCCGGGCAACGCCGTCGCGCAGTGCATGCAGCGCGCGCGTGTGCACCGATCGGGCCGGCTGATATCCGGCGAAGTGCAGCGTGATCATGGTGGGTCTATGGCGGATCGGCGATCATCTTGCCATATCCCCTGCCGATTGGAGGACTTATGGTTTTTCGACTGCTGCCCTGGCGTCGGCCGCGCATCAATGTGGTGGAAATGCATGGGCTGATATCGCCGCGCCCGGGGTCGGTCAGCGTGGGCACCATGGCACCACTGATCAATCGCGCGTTCGCCTCCGCGCGCGGTCGGCCGGTTGTGCTCGATATCGAAAGTCCAGGTGGTTCGCCGGTGCAATCCGACTTGATCGCCTCATTGATCCGCCGGCGCGCCCAGGAGCACGAAGTTCGCGTCCATGCGGTGATTCGCGAAGTGGGTGCCTCGGGCGGCTATTGGCTCGCCTGTGCGGCCGATGAAATCCACGCCAATCCGATGAGCATCGTGGGCTCGATCGGCGTCCGCGGTGGCGGCTTCGGCTTTCCCGACATGCTGACGCGCTTCGGTGTCGAACGCCGCCTGTACACGGCGGGCAACAACAAGGCGCGGCTTGATCCGTTCAGCCCGGAGAAGCCCGAGGATGTCGCGTTCGTCCAAGACCTGTTGGATGCGCTGCACGAACGTTTCAAGGCGTGGGTCCGCACGCGGAGGCAGGGTCGCCTGAAGGCCGACGAGGTCAGCCTGTTCGATGGCAGCTTCATGCTGGGCGAGCGTGGCGTGGAGGTGGGCCTGATTGACGGGTTTTCTGATATTGATGCCCTTGTGCGTCAGCTTGGCGGCGACAGGGCCAGAGCACGCCTGTTCCGTCCTCGCCGCCGCGGATTGCTCCGTCGCTTGCCCAGTCTGCTTGTCGATGCGATTTTCGACGCGATCGAGGAACGAAGCTGGATGACGAAGATTGGCAGCCCCTAGTGCATCTTTCGGCACGCGGCCAGCCGTGAACCACCAACCGTAAAGGCGTCTCGCATCACCACCTTGAAGCCGGCATGACCTTCACAGCTCGCGGACGAGATATAGCAAAACTGACGCGAGGCCTTGGCCCCCAGTTGCCCTCCCATCTTATCGCAATTCGATAGCGCGACATCATAAATAACAGTGGCAGGCCAAGTCTCACGTGGCATTGGCACGGAGTTCTGGTTGTCTGCATGAGCGTATGTGGCGGTCGCGGCAAAGAGCAGCGCCGCAACCGATATCGTGCGCATTGTCATAGGTCTCATGTTTCCTTCTCAGACCTTTCCGTCAATATAACAACAGAGGCTGAGGGAAAAATTGCCCAAAAGCAACTCCGACCTAAATGGAAAGGGCCGAGTACCCTTGGTCGTCACCCGCGGCCGATGAACGGCATCTTCGTCGCCATGATGGTTACGAACTGCACGTTCGATTCCAGCGGGAGATTAGACATAAAGAGTATCTGCTGACCAACATGATCGACGTCCATGCGCGGCTCTACCATCAGTTGACCATGCGACTGCATCTGGCCTGACGTGGTGCGTGCCGTCATCGGCGTGGCGGCATTGCCGATGTCGATCTGACATGAGCAGATGTCGAACTCCCGCCCATCCAGCGCGATGGACCGGGTGAGCCCGGTGACGCCATGCTTCGTCGATGTATAGGCGCATGAGCCTACACGCGGCACGTGCGCCGAAATCGAGCCGTTGTTGATGATCCGGCCGCCGCGCGGCGACTGATCGCGCATCATGCGGAATGCGGCGTTGGCGCACAGGAACATCGCGTTCAGGTTCACCTGCACAACGCGCAGCCACATCTCATAGGTGAAGTCGCCGAAATTGGTGGTGGGTGTGCCGCCGCCGGCGTTGTTGAACAACATGTCGATGCGACCGAAGTTCGTTTTGATCTCGGTGAACAGGTGGTCCACCTGGGCCGGGTCGGTCACGTCGGTCTGCACCACCAGAGCGCGTCCGGCGGTTTTCATGCCGGCGGTTTCCTCCAGCATCTCCTTGCGGCGGCCCGCCAGCGCCACCGACCAGCCGTCGTTCATCAGCGCCAGCGCGGATGCGCGGCCGATGCCGGTGCCCGCACCGGTGATGACGGCGAAGCGGTCTGCCATGATGTCTCTCCCCCTCGAATTCCGCGTTGCTGGTGCCATTCTGGCGCAGCACCGGAGGGCGGCCAAGTCTGGCGGCCAAGTCGCTGGGCGCTGAGGTTGGGACTCTGTTTGCGCGCGTATAATGTTGCCTTGGCCGGAAGTTGGGTGAGGTCGCAAAGTCCGGCCGACAGGGGGTGGATGGTCATGCCACCAGACGACACGACAGCCGATCCGCAAGCCGTTATAACGGCGTTGCGAGCCGAGTGTGACGCGGCACTGGCACGCGAGGCGGCGCTGGCCGAGGTGCTGACCGTGATCAACCGCTCGACCGGTGATCCGGGACCGGCGTTTCAGACGATATTGCGGAAGGCCCACAGGCTGTGTGGTGCAACGATCGGCAGCCTGGCGACGTATGATGGCGCGTATCTGCGCTCCGTAGCCGCCCATGGCTACCCGTCGGATTCTCCCGCGCTGGTCACGGGTGCGCCGTTTCGGCCGACAGCTGGTGCCAGTCAGCGGCTGCTCGATGGCGAACGCCTCGTACACTACACCGATGTCGCTGCCATGCCTCCGGCAACTTTCAGTAATTTCCGCCATGTCATCGAGCGACTAGGCGTGCGGACCGTACTGCTGATACCGCTGCGGAAGGATGGTGCCTATGTCGGCGGGATCAGTGCGTTGCGGACCGAGGCAAAGCCGTTCTCCGAGGTCGAGATCTCTCTGCTGGAAAGCTTCGCCGCCCAGGCGGTTATCGCCATCGAGAATGCGCGGTTGATTGCCGAACAGCGCGAGGCGCTAGAGCAGCAGACCGCGACCGCTGAAGTGTTGCAGGTGATCAACGCATCGCCCGGTGACCTGACGCCAGTGTTCGATGCGATGCTGGAAAAGGCGATGCGGCTGTGCGGGGCGGCGTTCGGGGTGCTCCGAAGCTTCGATGGCGAGCGCCTGCGCATACTGGCGAGCCGCGGTGTTCCTTCAGAGTACGCCGAATTCCTGGCGCGATACTCGGGCTCTTTGCCTGCTGGCGGCCCAGCGGCGCTAGGCACCAGTGTAATGCAAGCACTGCAAACCAGGTTGCCTGCCCAGAGGTTGGATGCCAAGGAGAGTGCGGGATACAAGAGCGGCGCTCCAGGTGGTCGCGCCATCGTTGATTTGGGCGGCGCGCGTACAGTCCTGCATGTGCCGCTGGTCAAAGACCAGCTTTCGATCGGCCTGTTGACCTTCTATCGCCAGGAAGTCCGCAGCTTCTCCGACAAGCAGATCGCCCTGCTGCAGAATTTCGCCGGCCAGGCGGTGATCGCAATGGAGAATGCGCGATTGCTGACGGAGCAGCGGGAAGCGCTGGAGCAGCAGACCGCGGCGGCGGAGGTTCTGGAGATCATCAATCGCTCACCCGGCGAACTAACGCCGGTCTTCGATGCGATGCTGGAAAAGGGCTTGCGCCTATGCGATGCCGCCTTCGGCAACCTTTGGACGTACGACGGCGAGGTTGCGCGGCTTGCAGCGATCTGCGGCTCCCCGCCCGACTATCGCGCGGAACTCGTGCGTATGGGGCCGCAGAGGCCTGAACCTGGGGCGGCCTTGCTACGCCTCGTCGAGGGCGAACCGTTCATCCACATGGCCGATATTGCGGCTGAGGGTGCGTTCCGCTCCGGCGTTGCTGTCCGCCGCATGCTGGCCGACCGCGCCGGCGCGCGGACAGTGCTATGGGTGCCAATGCGCAAGGACAGCTTACTTCTGGGCTTCTTCACGATCTATCGAACGGAGGTGCGGCCCTTCACCGATAAGCAGATTGCCCTGTTACAGAGCTTCGCCGGGCAGGCGGTGATAGCGATGGAGAATGCGCGGCTGTTGGGCGAGCAGAGGGAAGCGCTGGAACAGCAGACGGCGACCGCCGAGGTGCTACAGGTAATCAACACATCGCCCGGCAATCTCGCCCCCATATTTGAGGCAATGCTTGACAAAGCGATGCGGCTATGCGGTGCCGCGTTTGGTTCATTTTATACCTATGACGGGGGGAGCCTGCATTCGGTTGCGCAACGTGGGGTGCCATCAGCCTACGCTGAATACCGAGCACACAATCCAGCGCCGATCCATCGAGGCACTGGCATTGCCCAAGCGATAGCGACAAGGACTCCGCACAAGGTCCTGGACCTGATGGCGACAGAGGCGTTCGCTATCGGCGAACCAGCTGTTCGTGCAATGGTCGAACTCGGCGGCGTGCGTACCTTGCTTTCAGTGCCGCTTTGCAAGGACGAGACTGTAATAGGCCTGATTACGATCTATCGCCAGGACGTCCGTGCCTTCTCCGACAAACAGATCTCCCTGCTGGAGAGTTTCGCCGCGCAGGCAGTGATTGCGATGGAGAATGCGCGTCTTCTGACCGAACAGCGGGAGGCGCTGGAGCAGCAAACCGCGACAGCGGAAGTATTGCAGGTGATAAATGCGTCGCCGGGCAAGCTTACGCGAGTTTTCGACTCAATTCTTGAAAAGGCCCACGTTCTCTGCGGCGCTCCTATGGGGGCACTCGTGACCTATGATGGCAAGTATCTTCAGGCCGTTGCAACGCGCGGTTATTCAGAAACGCACGACTTAGCGATGCGGCGGCCCTTCTCGCCCAATTGGATGCATCAAAGGCTGCTCGATGGGGCTCGTCTCACCCACTTTCCCGATATCCGGGCCGTAGCTTCAGCAGAAGATGGAGAGATCGCTCGCACCGGACTGGACAGCACCGGCATGCGTACGGCGATGTCCATCCCCTTGCGGAAGGATGGGAGCCTACTTGGGTTCATCAGTGCCTTTCGCCCTGAGGTGAGGCCTTTCTCAGCCAGAGAAATCGCCCTCCTGGAAAACTTCGCTGCCCAAGCGGTGATCGCGATGGAGAACGCACGCCTGCTCAATGAGCAGCGAGAGGCGCTGGACCAGCAGACCGCAACCGCCGAGGTGCTGAGAGTCATCAACGCCTCGCCCGGCAATCTTATGCCGGTGTTCGACGCGATGCTCGAGAAGGCAATGCGGCTGTGCGAGGCCGGGATTGGTTCACTCTACACGTATGATGGCGAACGCTTCCACTCTGCGGCTCAACGTGGTGTTCCTCCTGCATACGCGGTGTACAGAGCAAAGAATCCGTCGACGCTGGTGCCCGACAGAGGCACGCAGAGAGTGCTTGAAACGAAGCGACCCCACCATGTCCTCGATCTGAAGGCCGGTGATTTCTACCGCGAAGACCCCCATGCCCGCGCCATGGTTGACCTGGGCGGCGTACGGTCATTGCTTTCAGTCCCGCTGGTCAAAGATGACGTACTGCGGGGCTACATCTCGCTACTCCGTCAGGAGGTGCGCCCATTCTCCGACAAGCAGATCGCACTGCTCGAGAGTTTTGCCGCGCAGGCAGTGATCGCGATGGAGAATGCGCGGCTGCTCAGCGAGATCCGCCAGCGCCAGGAAGAACTCCGCATCACCTTCGAGAACATGGGTGACGGCGTCGCGATGTTCGACGAGACCCAACGCCTGGTCGCATGGAACGGCAAGTTCCAGGAGATCTTCGACTTACCCGACGCGCTTCTCGGGCAGCGCTGCAGCTATGAGGAATACCTCCAGTTCCTGGCAACGCGCGGTGACTTCGGCCCGGGCGTCGATACGACGGAACAAATACTTGAGTTGGTGGCCAGTACCGGCCAATCCTACGGCTATGAACGCACGCGGCCTGACGGCCGGGTGATCGAAATTCGTCGCAATCCGGTGCCGGACGGTGGCTTCGTGCTTATCTATTCCGACATCACTGAGCGCAAGCGCAGCGAGGCGGAGATCAGCGCGGCCCGAGACGCGGCGGAGGCAGCATATCGTGACCTGAAGGCTGCCCAGGCAAACCTGATTCAGGCGGAGAAGATGGCGTCGCTCGGCCAACTCACCGCGGGCATCGCACACGAGATCAAGAACCCGCTCAACTTCGTCAACAACTTTGCCAGCCTGTCAGTCGATCTGCTGGACGAGCTGAAGGCGACCGCGGCGCCGGGATTTGCGGCGTTGGACGCAGATCGCCATGCGGAGATCGACGAGCTGACACGCACGCTCGCGAGTAACCTGGAGAAGATCAACGAACATGGCAGACGCGCCGACGGCATTGTGCGGAGCATGCTGGATCACTCGCGCGGCAGCTCCGGCGAACGCAGGTCGGTCGACCTCAATGCGCTGGTCGATGAGTCACTGAACCTCGCGTATCACGGCGCTCGCGCTCAGGACCAGAGCTTCAACGTTACGCTGCGACGCGACCTCGGTGTTGGCATAGCGCCAATCACGCTGGCGCCTCAGGACATCACACGAGTGCTGCTGAACCTGTTCAGCAACGGGTTCTATGCCACACGCAAACGCCAGCAGGCGGAAGCAGCGCCGAGCTTCGAGCCGATACTCGAGATCACGACACGCGAGCGGGGCGATGCGGTGGAGATCAGAGTGCGTGATAACGGCACCGGTATTTCACCCGACATCAGGGACAAGTTGTTTCAGCCGTTCTTCAGCACCAAGCCAACGGGCGAGGGCACCGGGCTGGGCCTGTCCATCAGTTATGACATTGTGGTGCAGCAGCATGGTGGCACGATCGGCGTGGACAGCATGGTCGGTGACTACAGCGAATTCACAGTGACGCTGCCGCGCAGCCGGTGACGGCCTCCGCCGGCTGGTTGATCGGCTGCAGATCGCGTGCGAGCCTTGCCCCGAAAGGAGGCCGACGACATGCCACGTTTCGCTGCCATCGGTCTGGATCATCGTCACATCTACGATCTCACGCAGGACCTCTTGGATGCCGGCGCCGAGTGCGTCGGCTACAACCCGGATACGACTGACCCGCGCCTGCTGGCCGGCTTCCGCAAGCGCTTTCCGCATGTCCCTCAGTCCGAAACACAGCGCCTGCTCGAAGATCCGACGATCGATTTCGTCATCATCGCCGCGCGGCCCTGCGACCGCGCAGACTTGGCGATTGCAGCGATGCAGGGCGGCAAGGACGTGATGGTCGACAAGCCAGGCATCACGACCTTCGAACAGCTTGCTGCGATAGAGCGTGTGGTGCGCGAAACTGGCCGTATCTGGTCGGTCTGCCTCGGGCGTCTGGCATCGCCCGCGGTTCAGGAGGCTCTGCGCATCGTCCGCTCCGGCGAGCTTGGCCGCCTGGTGCATACCACGTCGCTCGCACCGCACCGGCTGAACCGCGCGCTCCGTCCATCGTGGTTCTTCGACACGGCCGCCTATGGCGGTATCATCAACGATATCGGCGTGCACGCGATCGACCAGTTCCTCGCCTTTGCCGATGCGGACAACGCCGACATCGTGTCGTGCACCATTGGTGCGTTCGGCACCGAGCCGCCCGGCTTCGAAGATTTTTCCGAGCTGGTGCTGGCGACGCTGTCGGTGCGCGGCTACATCCGGCTCGACTGGTTCACCCCTGACGGATTGCCGACCTGGGGCGATGGTCGCTTCTTCGTCGTCGGCACGGAGGGTACGCTAGAATTGCGCAAGAACCTCGATATCGAGGGCCGCGAAGGCACCGACCACATGTTTATCGCCAACCGGACCACGACGCGCTACGTCGATTGCAGCAAGCTGCCGGTGACCTACTATCGCAACTTCCTGCACGACATCGCCAACCGCACGGAAACCGCGATGCCGCAGCGGCAGGTGTTCAATGTCTGCCGCCTCGCGCTGCAGGCGCAGGCTCAGGCCATGCGTTACACTGCACGTCGCGCATGATCGGTGTATCGGTCATAGGTCTCGGCAATGCGCTGCAGCCGCACGCGCGCAGCCTGGTCGATCTTGCCGACCGCGTGCGTGTCGTCTGGGCCGCAGCCAGCAGTACCGCGCGTCTCCGCGACGTGGCCGACCGCTACGGCTTTCCCACCACCACCGACGTAGCGCGCGCCATCACTGATCCAGCGGTCGATGCGGTACTGGTGCTGACGCCCGCCAACGCACATCTTGAGATTGCGCAGGCCGCATTTGCGGCCGGCAAACATGTGCTGTGCGAGAAGCCGCTCGAGGTCACATTGGAACGCGGCGAACAGCTGATCGCCGCTGGTCACCGCGCTGACCGCCGGCTTGCCATCTGCCTGCAGATGCGATTTCGCCCCGGTAGCCGCCGCCTCCACGAACTGCTGCACAATGACGACCTCGGCGAGGTGCAGGCGGCGACGATGATGGCGCCCTGGTGGCGTCCCCAGTCGTATTATGACGAGCCGGGCAGGGGAGTGAAGGCGCGCGATGGCGGTGGCGTGCTGATCACCCAGGCAATCCACGCGCTTGACCTCTTTCGCTGGCTGCTCGGCATCGAGCGCGTCGAGGCAGCACAGGTGCGCACGACCGCCGTGCATCGGATGGAAACTGAAGACTATGCCTCCGCGTTGGTGCGGCTCGGCAACGGCGCACCAGGCAGCATCATCACTACCACCGCGGCTTATCCTGGCAGCCCGGAATGGATCCACATTATCGGCTCCAAGGGTACGGCGCGCATCGAAGGTGGCAGTCTGCGCGTCGCCACTATCGATGGTCGCGAAGAGGTGCTGACCGACAATTCAGGCTCTGGCGGTGGCGCCAGTGTGATGGCCTTCTCGCACGACGCGCATCGCGAAGTACTGACCGACTTCCTCGATGCCATCGAGCACCGGCGCGATCCCGCCATTTCTGGCGAGGAGGCGCTGGCGACGCAGCGCATCATCGAGGCAATCCTGACCAAGGGGGAGTGACACATGCAGGACCTGTTGCCATTGGCCGAGAAACTTGGCGCCCGGCTGAAGGCGCGTGGCGAGACAATTGCCGTTGCCGAATCATCGACCGGCGGACTGATATCCGCTGCGCTGCTCTCCGTTGGTGGCGCGTCCGCGTATTTCCGCGCTGGCAGCGTCATATATACGCACTATGCCCGCTCAGCTTTCCTCGACATTCCGAACCCATTGCCCAATGGCATGCGTGCCTCGTCCGAGCCATATGCAGCACTGCTCGCCACGACGGTGCGTGCGCGGCTCGACACCACCTGGGGGCTGAGCGAGACCGGCGCGACCGGTCCAACCGGCAACCGCTATGGCGACGCCGCCGGCCACACATGCATCGGCCTGGAGGGTCCGAACTTCTCCCGCGCCATCACGCTGGAGACCGGCAGTGCCGATCGGGTGGCCAACATGCGCGCCTTTGCCCGCCGCGCCATGGACCTGTTGGCAGAAGCGTTGGGCTGATCAGCGCGCGGCTATATGCGGCTGGTCGCCCAGCAGCGCGGCCAGGGTCGGCTCGATGGCTGCGGCCATCAGCGCCTGGCCTTCTGCCGTCGGATGCAACGGCGCGGCGGGCGGTGTCAGCCTGGGGTCGAAGAACAGCGCGCGGTTCAGCCTGCCGTCCTTCATGAACACTGATCCGATGTCGAGATAGTTGACCTCGCCGCCACCCCGGTAACGCGCCGCCAGTGTGCGATTGATCTCAATGGTCGCTGCCGAGGCCCATTCCGACCGTTCGGAGGGCAGCACGCCCAAGAGCAGCAGTTTGGTCGTCGGCAGACGACGGCGCAATTGTGACACTACGGCGTCGATCCCGGCCACGGTGTCCTGTGGCGCCCAGTGAAGCCGCCCCAGATTGTTGGCGCCGATCAGAACGACCGCAACCTTCGGCCTGATCCCGTCGGTTTCGCCATTCTCGATCCGCCACAGCAGGTGCGATGTCGCATCGCCCTTGAAGCCCAGGTTCACAGCGTTTCGGTTGCCGTAATATCGCTGCCACAGTGGGACGAAATCGCGCCATTCCGGCGGTCCGCTCAGCTCGTAGTCCTGGGTAATCGAATCACCCAGGAATAGCAGATCGACCTTGCGCGATCGCAGCTCCGCCTGCTTCGCTTCAAACCGTTCACGCCACCAGTGCAGGTCCATGCGCGACAGCGGAGTCGCCGCCAGCACTGTGCGCGTCGTCGGTGCAGGGGCGCCAAGCAGCAGCAGAAGCAGGGCGAGGCAGATGCGGGCGGCTCGGTACATGGCTCTCGAGCATTTGGAGGTCTGACCGACTGATACAGAACGAGACCAATTCGATGCAATCGCATAACGCGCTCGCTTCGCAGTCAGTCCAGCGCCAGCCCTCGCTGATGCCAGCCATCCGTGCCGCCGCGAAGAACGGTGACGTCATGAAGACCGGCAGCCAACAGGTCGGCCGCGGCCCGCGCCGAGCGTCGATCGGTCTTGCAAACCACGACGATCGGCTGTTTGCGCCGAGCCACATCCGGAGTGCGGCCAGCCAGTTCGGCGAGAGGTATATTGATTGCGCCTGGCAGATGCCCGGGTGGCGCGGTGAACTCACCGGGCTCGCGGACATCGACGACCGTCAGCGGCTCGCCGGCCGAGAATCGGCGCTGCAGTTCGTCTGCCTCGATCCATACAGGCTCCTTTGCGCGGAACCGGCGAAACAACCGGGGCAGGAAAGCGATCATGGCAAGCCCTCCAAGGCCGAATAGTCCGTATCGCAAGGCGCCGATGTCGCCTGCTGCGGCCGAGCGGCCCGCATAACCGAGCCAGGTGTAGACGACGGCGCCCGGCAGCATGCAGACGGCCGAGGTCAGCACATAGGCCGGAAGCGAGATGCCGGTCAGTCCGAGTGCATAGTTCAGCAGATTGAAGGGTATGAGCGGAACCAGGCGCATGAGGGCGACGAAACGCCAGCCCTCGGCTGTTACGCCAGCAACGAGGCGTCGCAACCGCCCGCCGATCCGACGTGCCGCCCACTCGCCCGCGATGCTGCGCGCCAGGAGAAAGGCGACCGTGGCACCGAGTGTCGCGCCGGCCAAATTCCACGCAGAACCCCAGAACGGACCGAACAGGGCGCCCCCGGCAAGGCTGAGAAGGGCGCCGGAAAAGAACATCACCGTGCCGATCGCATAGATCAATATGAAGCCGATGGGTGCCCAGAGGCCGAGTGCACCTAGCTCGGCCTGGATAGACTCCAGGGCGAGCACGTCCCGGTGCATCAACGCCCAACCGGCTCCGGCGACCAGCAAAAGAATAAGTGCCACGCGGGCCAACGTGCCGCGCCGGATCATCACGTCGCCGCCTTCCGCCCAGGCGTGGCAACGTCCCTGCGCAGCGGCTGCCAGAGCATGCGATCCAGCCATAGCTCGCGTGGTTCGCGGAAGCGATCGATGCCGAGTGTCATGCGGTCATGTCCCTGGGAAGGCTGATCGCGATAGGTTCCGAACAATCGGTCCCACCAGGGCAGATTGAAGCCATAATTGCTGTCGGTCTCCAGCCGATCGATGGAATGGTGCACGCGATGCATGTCGGGCGTCACAACAAACAGGCGCAGCATGCGATCGAACCGCGCTGGCAAGCGGACATTCCCGTGATTGAACATGGACGTCGCGTTCAGCGCGATCTCGAAGGTCAGCGTGGCGATCGGTGCAGCACCGATCACCAGAATAGCGGCAAGCTTGATCAACATCGAGATCACAATCTCGCCCGGATGAAAGCGCAGGCCCGTGGTGACATCGAACTCCAGATCTGCGTGATGCATCCGGTGCAGTCGCCATAGGAACGGCGTAGCGTGGAACATCACGTGCTGACCGTAGACGGTCAGGTCAAGCATGAGCACGGCGGCCGGGATTGCGAGCCATGTCGTGACCGGGACCGTGTTGAAGAGACCCCAGCCTTTGGTCTGCGCCAGGAAGGCCGTACCTACCCCGGCGAGGGGAAACAGCAGGCGCACCAGCAACGTGTTCAGCACGACGAGACTGAAATTGTTGGGCCAACGGAGAAGGCGAGCTATGGACTGCGGCCGGCGTGGCGCCAGCACTTCCCAGAACACCATCAGCAACAGGATGCCAAGAAAGCAGCCCAGCCGAATCAGCGGCTCCGCTGCAATCGCGGCACCGCCGAGCATTGTCACGCAATTGCGCTCCCGAGTGGGCTTACGACGGTGTCCACATCGCGTTGTGCGGGCGGTGCCTTCCAATAGGCGCTAGACGAATTGCCGCGCCTTGCCTGCAGCAGCGGTGGTATGATCGCCAACCACTCTGTTTCGGTCGTTGTTCTGGCAATGTCGTCAAGATAGAGTTGTGCCACCGCGTCTGCCCTCAGGCTACGTCACTGGGCGCGTCACCGAAGGAAGCTTGACGCACCCATGATGCACAATCAATAGATTAATTGAACGAGATAATGAGACGTAAGTCGATGTCAAGCCGCACCGCCGCCAGCACCGTCCGGTTGGCGCTGGCCGAGGTGGCCAAAGCTCTAGGTCACGAACATCGGGTGGAGTTGATCGAACAACTGGCCCAAGGTCCGCGCAGCGTGGAAGCGCTTGCGGAAAAGGTGGGCCTTAGTGTTGCCAATGCTTCGCAACATCTTCAGCAGCTGCGCCGCGCCGGATTGGTCAGCACGCAGCGTGACGGCAAGCGCGTAGTCTATCGGCTCGCCGATGAGGTTGAGGCGGATATTGTCTCGCTGCTCGGTGCGCTGCGGAATGTGGCGGAGCATGCCGTGGCATCGATGGAACGGATCATCTCCACTTATTTTCAAGCGTGCGATCAACTGGAGCCGGTGGCTGCCGAAGAACTGCTCGCGCGGCTGCGCAAGGGCGACGTCGTGGTTCTCGATGTGCGGCCAGAAGACGAATACGGTCTTGGCCACCTACCATCCGCACGGAACATCCCGCTGCGTGAGTTGGAACATCGACTGTCGGAGCTGCCCCGCAAACGGGAAATCGTCGCTTATTGCCGAGGCCCTTACTGTGTCTTGTCATTTGAGGCGGTGGCCAGGCTTCGCGCACACGGCTTCAAGGTTCGTCGGTTGGAAGAGGGTTTCCCGGAGTGGAAGGCGGCGGGCCTGCCGGTCGCGACCTTGTGTGCGCGAACATCTGACAAGACCCATTCAGTCTCCTAGCAAAATGTCGCTGCCCGGACTGCTTCGTGGGGTCTGTTGGGCGGCGCCTACATCGGTCCATAGGCGCGCCTCCTGGTGATGAACTTTCTGTTACGGCGGATGTTCGGCGCCCGCCGTTGCGTCCCCTCGGCATAGCGCAAACTGCCAGCAACTTGCGCAGCCTGAGCCGAATCAGGGGAGGAGTAACATCATGAGTGCTCGTGACCACTTGAGCGATGTGCTGAATCACGTTGACCAAGATCGCTTCGATCATAGCCGCGTTGCAGTCTCGTTGAAGCACCTGCTGAAAGCGCTACACCTGCACGATGTGCCGCAGTTGGCGTTTGCTCAGACCAACCTGATCTCCGATGGGTCAGTTCCGGCCGCGAACACCGATCCGAACCTCATCAATCCCTGGGGTGTTGCATTCAGCGCGACCGGGCCATTCTGGGTGTCCGACGCCGGCACCGGAGTAACCACGATATATAACGGTAGCGGAGCGCCGGTCCCGGTTGCTGGACACACGGTAATCAAGATTGCCGACGCACCTGGACAGACTGGACCTGCAACGCCGACGGGACAGACGTTCAACAGTACAGGTAGCGGTTTCCAAATCACTGATGATGGTGTCACAGCGAAGTCGGCGTTCATCTTTGTAACCACGCAGGGGACAATATCTGGCTGGGCGCCCACCGTTGCGGGCGGCGACACGTCGGTGATCGCAGTGGACAATTCGGCACATGGTGCGGCGTATACCGGCGTGGCGCTCTCCAACACGGGGCAGAACGATCTGCTGTATGCCGCCAACTTCCGCAACGGGACGGTGGACGTGTTCGATCAAGACTGGCAACAGGTGAACAGCTTTACCGACCACGATTTACCGGATGGATACGCACCGTTCAACGTTGCCGTGATCAATGATAGTCTGTACGTCGCATACGCCAAGCGTAATCCTGCAGGCCCTGGAGACGATCCGGGTCCAGGGCACGGGTTTGTCGACAGATTCGATCTGCAAGGCAATCTTATCGAACGCGTGGCGTCGCGCGGATCCCTGGATTCGCCGTGGGGGATGGCAATCGCACCGGACAGCTTCGGCAAGCTGGCGGGCGATTTGCTGGTCGGAAATTTCGGCGACGGTACTATCAACGTGTTCGATCCCGCCAACGATCGGTTCATGGGCAAGCTGCTCGGGTCCGATGGCAAGCCGCTGCAGAATGACAAGTTATGGACGATCACTCCCGGCAACGACGGCACGGGGGGCGACTCCGGCAAGTTGTACTTCACCGCCGGCATTGGTGACGAAAAACACGGATTGTTCGGCAGCATAGCGCCAGCCCAGAGTTAATCAGCATCCCCACTGAATAGGGCCTGCACCGGACTTCGGTGGCCTGAGGGCTCGCGCGCGCGGCCCTCGGGTGCTGGTGCAGGCCCCGCTCAGGTGATCCAAACACTCCTTCCCTGTGATGATTGTTGAGGTGGCCCCCTTCTGGCATGCTCGCCCATACGATGGTCCATCGTCTCTCTTGGTTCGCTCAGGGCCGAACGCTGGCGGACCTTGTGCAAAGGCCGGTATTGAACGTCACGCTCGTCATCTTCGATTGCGACGGCGTCCTGATCGATAGCGAGGCGATCGCGTGTCGTGCTGACGCGGCCTGTCTTGCCGAAGTCGGCATCACGATCACCCCCGATGAGGTCATGGAGCGCTACCTCGGCATTAGCGCCGCAGCGATGTGCCGCGACATCGAACAGCGCTATGGGGTCACGCTGCCGCAAGACTTCGTCGCCACTCTGCACAAGCACGTCGCGGCGGTATTCGACACTGAGCTCACTGCTATCGCCGGCGTCGAGCGACTGCTGCAAATGCTCCAGTATCGCCGCTGTGTCGCCTCCAGCAGCGCGCCGGAACGCCTGCGGCACTCGCTGACGGTGGCGGGATTGCTTCGCTACTTCGGGCCGCACATCTTCAGCGCAACGCAGGTGGCGCGAGGCAAGCCAGCGCCGGACCTGTTCCTGTTCGCCGCACACGCAATGCAGGTGCTGCCGGGTTCATGTATCGTCGTCGAGGACAGTGAACCCGGCGTGCAGGCTGCCGCGGCCGCCGGCATGCGGCCCATCGGCTTCACCGGCGGAGAGCATTGTCGCGCCGGTCACGCCGAGCGCTTGCGCGCGGCCGGCGCGGTCGCGATCGCGGCCGACATGCCAACCCTTTCGGCCCTGCTCTCGTCCGCCTAGCATCGGGCTAAGAGAGGGCAACATGCGCATCACCAAGATCGAGGATCTGCACTGCAACGCCGGCTGGCGCGACTTCTCATTCCTCAAGATCAGCACCGACGAAGGAGTGGTCGGCTGGTCGGAATTCATGGAGTCATACGGATCAGAGGGCCTGGCCGGCGTGATCCGCAAACTCGGCAGCAGGGTGATCGGCTGGGACCCGCGCGCGGTGGAGAAGATCACCGCCTACCTGCACGGCGTGACGCGTCAGTCCGTGGGCGGGATCGCGCATCAGGCAATCGCCGCGATCGAGAACGCGCTGGTGGACCTGAAGGCCAAAGCGCTCGGCATTCCCGTCTACGAGATGCTGGGTGGTCCGATCCGCGATTGCCTGCAGCTTTACTGGTCGCATTGCGGCACTTGGCGCATCAGTCATGCGAGCCGCATCAAGGAGTGGACGGGCTTTGACCCGATCCGCTCGCTCGACGACGTGCACCGTGCCGGAGCGGAAGTCGCGCGCCGCGGTTTCAAGGGCCTGAAGACCAATATCATGCGCTTCGAAGGCCCCGAGCCTTATATCCACATGCCGGGGTTCAACGGCCCTGGCTGGCCGGAACTGAACATCAGTCGCGATCTCGTCGACGGCCTGGTTGCGCAGATGACAGCGTTCCGCGACGGCGCGGGGCCCGGTGTCGGGCTGCACCTCGATCTCAACTTCAACTTCAAGACCGAAGGCTATATCCGGCTGGCGCAGGCTCTCGAACCGTTCGACCTGGTGTGGTTGGAGGTCGACAGCTATGACCCGGCGGCACTCGCCACGATCCGTCGTTCGGCGCGCACCCGGATCGCGTCGCTTGAGTCGCTGCACGGCCGCCGCCAGTTCCGCCCGTTCTTGGAGCACCAGTCGGTCGATGTGGCGATCATCGACGTCGCGTGGAACGGCATCCTGGAATCGATGAAGATCGCGGCGATGGCCGACGCCTACGAGGTCAACGTCGCACCGCACAACTTCAACGGCCATATCGGTTCGCTGATGAGCGCGCACATGTGCGCGGCAATTCCCAACTTCCGCGTCATGGAGATCGATATCGAGGACGTCCCATGGAAGGACGAACTGGTATCCCCGACGCCCAAGATCGAGAACGGCATGTTCGTCCTGCCGACCGGACCAGGCTGGGGTGTGGAGGTCAACGAGGAGGTCATTCGCGCCCACCCGCCGCAGCCGATGGGACGCTGGGAGAAATAGCCACAGAAGAGAGCTGCGTTGACCTGATTGCGTCGGATGTGAAACTCTTCCGGCGGATGCCCCGCAGCGTAGGCAGGCAATGCCGCAGCCCGGAACCACAGTGTTGCCGAGGATCGAGCGCCGACTGGCGGCCATTCTGGCGGCGGACGTCGCGCGCTACAGCCAGCTCATGGGAGCTGATGAGGTCGGCACGCTTGCCACGCTGAAGGCGCACCGCAACGAGCGTATCGACCCGGTTATCGACCGGCATCACGGCCGCATCGTCAAGACCACCGGCGATGGGCTGCTGGTCGAGTTCGCCAGCGTCGTTGATGCGGTTGCCTGCGCGGTGGCGATCCAGCGCGGCATGCTCACATTCAACGAGGGGGTCCACGTTGACCGGCAGATCGTGCTGCGCATCGGGATCAACGTCGGCGACATCATCATCGACGGCAACGACATCTTCGGCGATGGCGTGAACGTTGCTGCTCGGTTGGAGGCGTTGTGCGAGCCGGGAGGCGTCTGCGTCTCGCGCTCTGCCAATGAGCAGGTGCGCGACAAGCTGTCACTGACTTTCGCCGACCTTGGGGAACAGACGGTCAAGAACATCGCCCGTGCGATCGGCGTATTCGGGCTGGCGCCAAAGGACATTGCGGCACTTCCCGAGGAGGCAATCCCACAACCTGAAGCAGCGGATCGTGCGAATGTGTGGGCACGCCACCCACGAGTTGGAAAGCTGGTTATCAGCGGTATAGCTCTGGTGGCTATCCTGGCCGTCGGCGGCTGGTGGACGATGCGCGACAGGAGCGTCCCACCGGCCAGCGCCGTGGTGTCGCAGGTGACGCCGCGCCCAGCCGCCTATTCGCCGCAGGACCGGCGCCTATCCGTTATCGTTCTTCGGTTTGAGAACAGCAGCGGCGATCCGGCGCAGGACAGCATCGCGGCTGCCATGACCCGCGATGTCACCGACGGGATCTCCGCGGATTCCACCATTCCGGTCGTGCCCCCGGTGACGGCCGCGGGATATCACGTGCAGGCGCTCGACCTGCATGAGATCGGACGCAACCACAACGTTCATTTTGTGCTCGCCGGTGACGTGCGCCGTCAGAACGGGCGTCTGATCGTCTCAGCGAAAGTCGTCGGCACTGACGATGACAGGTCGATCTGGTCCCGGCAGTTCGATCGAGCGGACAGCGTCGAAGCATCGAAGGACATCGTCAACGTCATTGTCAAAGAGTTCGAGCGAACCAGCGTCGATGCTGAAATCGCCCGCGCCATGCGCGAACATCCGCAGGATTTGGACAAGCGTGATCTGATGTTCGCTGCGTCGGCCACGTCGCTCCAGCCTTTGTCGAAGGAAAATTTCATAAAGAAGATGGCGCTGGTTGAGCGGGCACTGGCCCTCGACCCGAACTATGTCTGGGCCCTCAGCAGGGACGCGTATTGGCACACGAGTTTTGTTCTGACCGGCTTTTCGTCCGATCCCCGGGCGGATCTTGAACGCGCCGAAAAGTCAGTGGACCGATTACTCAAGTTGGCGCCGGAGGATTACGGGGCGCTCAGAACAAAATCGCGTATACTGCGCGCGCAGGGCGATCTGGATGGAGCAGCGGCGCTGCTCCGCCGGACAATCGAGCTCCGGCCGGAAGAAGGTTATCAATATTACGACTTAGGCACGATTCTGATGTTGCAGAAGCACCCCAAAGAGGCGCTGGAGAGTTTCATGACGGCGAAGCGCCTCACCACAAGCAGTGTAGACTTTGACGTCATCGATGGGACGCTCCCTGTCGCGCTGGTTGGTAATGATCGCATCGCAGAGGCTATTCCGCAGGCGCGGCTCGCGATTGCCAAGTTCACGTCCGACGCCGGTCGCGTTGCAGAGTATCCCTGGCTCGCGCTCATCGCTGCCGAGAGCCTGAACGGACAGGATACTGAGGCTCGGGCCGATCTGCAGAAGTTTCTTGCTGCGCCGCGTAAATGGCACAGCATGGCGGAGATACGGAACTTCCCATTTTTCGCCGCCAACCCGCAGCTGCTCGAGGGCTTGAGCCGGGCTGGCATGCCGACAGAATAGGCTTTTCTGGCGGAGATATGCACTCACCGGAGAATGGGGTTGCCACAGAGGCAGGGTCAGGTCGCCGTCCGAACCGAAGCAAAGATTGATCAGCATCGTGTGCAGCATGCTTGGACGCCGAAGTGGACGTGGTGGCGACCGAGCTAAAACACCAGAGGCAGGTGGATCGCCAGGAGTGGTGGGTGATCGTGAAATGGCGCCCATGATCGAGCGCCGTCTGGCGGCGATCATGGCGGCAGATGTTGCAAGCTACAGCCGGCTGATGGGCGCAGATGAGATCGGCACGCTTGCGGCCCTGAAGGCGCACCGCAGCGAGCGCATCGACCCGGTTATCGCCCGTCATCACGGTCGCATCGTCAAGACTACGGGCGATGGACTCTTGGTTGAATTCGCCAGTGTCGTTGACGCGGTCGCCTGCGCAGTGGCGATCCAGCGCGGCATGCTGGCATTCAACGAGGGCGTCCACGTTGACCGGCAGATCGTGCTTCGCATCGGCATCAACGTCGGCGACATCATCATCGATGGCAACGACATCTTTGGCGATGGCGTGAATGTCGCCGCCCGGCTGGAGGCGTTGTGCGAGCCTGGCGGCGTCTGCATCTCCCGTTACGCCAACGAGCAGGTGCGCGACAAGCTGTCGCTGACGTTTGCCGACCTTGGGGAGCGTACCGTCAAGAACATCGCCCGCGCGATCGGCGTCTTCGGCTTGGCGCAGAATGACATCGCGGCGCTGCCTGACGACGCGGTGCCGCAGCCATTCGTCGCGGCTGAAACGCAGCCGGTTGCACCCTACCACCGCGGCAAGGCGATCGCTGCGGCCTTGTTGATGCTCGGGGTCGTCATCATAGGAGCCGGCGGCTGGTGGCTGGTGCGCGACAAGGGCGGCACGACGGTTGCCACAATGGTTCCGCCAACGGCGCGTCCCGCTGCCTATTCACCCAAGGATCGGCGCCTTTCGGTGATCGTGCTGCCATTCACAAACAGCAGCGCCGATTCGGGCCAGGACGACCTTGCCGCCGCGCTGACGCGCGATGTGACGGAGCGTATCACAGATCCCACTAATCCGATCGTCCCAGCAATCACCGCCGCGGCATATCGCGGCAAGCCGGTCGATCTGGGGGTAATCGGGCGTGAGCACGACGTGCATTTTGTTCTGACGGGCAACGCGCGGCGGTCTGATGGGCATCTGATCGTGTCGGCATCGTCGTATGAGACGGAGAGCGGTCGAACTGTTTGGTCGCAACAATACGACCGGGTGGACCAGCCGGGTGCGGCGGACAGTATCGTCCAGAGCATCGCCAGAGAGTACGAACAGTCTTCCGTCGACGCGGAGGCGGCGCGTGCCACGCGCGATCATCCGGACGACCTGGACAAGCGCGATCTGATGATCGCGGCGTCGGCAACGCCGCTGCAGCAGATCACCAGGCAGAACTATGCTGCGCGATTGGCGCTGATACAGCGCGCGCTGGTGCTCGATCCGAGCTACGCGTGGGCACTGCAGGCAGACGGCCGCGTGCGTGCGGAGCGTGTATTCTATGGGTTTTCGCCCGATGCCACAGCGGATCTGGCGCAGGCTCTGCGATCCGTGGACCAGGCGCTGGTGCTGTCGCCCAACGACTACGCCGCTCTGCGAGAGAAATCGCGGGTATTGCGTGCACAAGGAGATCTGGATGGCGCCGCGGCGGTGATCCGCAGGTTGATCGAGCTGAGACCCTCGGTGAGCTACCGGTACAATGATCTGGGCTGGATTCTGATGGTCCAAGGTCACCCCAAAGAAGCGCTGGACAACTTCATGACGGCCAAGCGCCTGGCCCTCGACACCGAGCCGATTCAACAACCGCTGGGCGCCAACCTGTCGGCCGCACTGGTGGCGAATGACCGCTTCGCCGAGGCGATCCCACAGGCGCGTTTGGCCATGGCACGTTTCACATCGGAAAACGGCCGCGACGCCGAGATTCCCTGGCTGGCACTGATCGCCGCCGAGAGCCTCAGCGGCCAGGATGCACAGGCACGCGCAGACCTGGACCGGTTCCTTGCCACCCCGCGTACTTGGCACGGCATGGCCGAAATCCAGAAGTACCCCTTCTTCGCCGCCAACACGCAACTGCTCGCGGGCCTGCGGCATGCGGGCATGCCCGCGGAGTAGGTGACGCGCTCAGGTGTGGGCGCGCACCAACGCGCGCGGCATCAGCAGCGGCAGAATCAACCCGACCCCCAGTCCGAAGCTGCCGTTGATCACCAGCGAACGCAGCATGGCCAGCGGCACCCACCCGGCCGCGATCGGTTGTCCCTTCAGTGGCGCGACAATGAACCAGCCCGCCATAGCGGCAATGACTCCCAGGATCAGCCCGCACAGCCACTGCGGCCAGATGAAGCGCGGCAACAGCAGGCCAAAGAGTGTTCCCCACACGCCGCCCCAGAAACAATTGCTGACGATGGTGGGCACGCCAAAGGGCGGCACGAGCGTCGTGCGAAACGCGGCAAACGGTACCCAGCCAGGTGCGATCCCATGCAGAGCAATCACCATGCCCTGATGGAATGTCAGGACGGCGATCACTCCGGCGACGAACCCCAAAAAGCCGCGCATTGACGTCGATGGCATGTCAAACCTCCCGGACGTGTCTTGTTGTAGGCTGCTCGTCCTTCAGCAGCACGCCCGTAAGCCGCAGGCGTCGCATCGCACCGATCAGCCACAGCAGCTTGTCGGCGGCAGCCTGCGGAGACAAGCCCTCCGATCGGATATTGGAAATGCAGTTGCGCTCCGCGTCGGTGCGTCCACGCCGCGGCTGCCAGGTCAGATACACGCCCAGACTGTCGGGCGCCGATAGCCCCGGCCGTTCGCCGATCAGCACGGCGACGGCCTCGGCACCCATTGCCTCGCCGATATCATCGCCGAGCGCCACGCGTCCCTGTTCGGCCACGACAATTGGGGCGATCGGATCCGGCAGACGGTCAACGATATGGCGCAGCAGCGCAACGGCATGGCGCTGCACAGCGATGGCCGACAGCCCATCGCACACCACGAACAGCATGCTGCCGGGAAGGTGAGGGATGAGGGAGGGTTCGCCTAGCCGTCTTCCGAGATCAGGACGCAACAAGTAGCTGCGTCGGTCGGGCGCTTCACTGCGTACGGCAATACTGGGCAATCCTGTATCCCGTAGTTCCGCCCGCAACGCGTCGACGTCGAGGCTGGCATGCACCGCGTCGCGCGCTGCCGCATGCGCTGCCTGGAACGCGAGATGCGCCGCGGTCGGTAGGCCATTTCCAGCCCGCCCAAGCGCCACTCGCGCCGGGGTGAACCGCCGCAAGTCCATCCAACATTGTGTCGCCGTGGTGCGCGAGAACTGCTCTCCTGCCAGTGAGAGGCATTCGAAGCCGCCACGCCTACATCGTGGTGGGCTCCATTGCCAGGCTGGAAAACGGACCATAATCCCAAAGTGTGTCCACTCGCGCCGCTACTTGAAGTCTGCGGAAACCCGCGCGTTCAGGCCCTGATTGTCGTGCGGTCGGGCGTCCGCCAGGCCTGGGCGCCCCAGTATCTGGCTGGCTCAGCCATAGGGTGTCTCTTCAGGAAGGCAACTTTGGAGCGATTGCTCGCCTGTCGGAACGCTTGGTGGTAGGGTCTCAACCCAGGGACATGCGCCGTGTCAGATCCCAAGGCAGCCGAGGCAGGAAGACGAAAACTTGTGGCTGTGCTGTACGCCGACATGGTTGGCTACAGCCGGCTGATCGGGTTGGATGACGCCGGAACACTTACTCGTCTGAAAGCGCTACGCGCCAACCTGATCGATCCAGTCATTGAGGAGCATGGCGGCAGAATCGTCCAGACAGGTGGCGACTCCCTGCTGATTGTCTTCGACAGCATAGACGGGGCTATCCGCTGTGCGGTGACGGTGCAGCAGCGGGTGCCTGTGCTCGACGGTGACCAGCCTCCTGATCAGGCCATGCGCTTCCGTGTCGGCATCGACATCGGTGACGCGATTGCCGATGGGACCGACTTACACGGCGACGCGGTGAACGTGGTTGCTCGTCTCCAGGCCGAGTGCCCGCCGGGCGGTGTCTGCGTCTCTCGTTCCGTTCGGGATCATGTGCACGGACGCCTTCACCTGGCTTTCGAGGAGCTCGGCCTGCTTCATCTGAAGAATATCGCTCGACCGATTGAGGCATTCGTCGTGAGGTTCGACGGGTGCGGCCCGCACGCGGACAGATCATCGCCCGAACCTCCGCCAGCATATCCCAACAATCTGCCCCAGCTCGCCAATGTATTGATCGGACGCGAGGGCGACCTCGCCGAGGTCGAAGCGCTGCTGTCCGGGCATCGCCTGGTGACGTTGGTGGGTAGCGGCGGCATCGGCAAGACCAGTCTGTCGTTACGCGTGAGCGCTAACCTGCTGCCGCGCTTCCCTGATGGCGCCTGGATTGTCGAGTTGGCACCGCTGGACCGCGCCGAACTGGTCGGCGAGACGGTCGCAGCCGTGTTCGGGCTACCAGTGCAGGGGGAACGGTCGGCCACGGACGCGATTGCGACGTTTTTGCGATCGAGGCGCTCGCTCCTCATCCTCGATAACTGCGAACACGTGATCGCTGCTGCTGCCAAGCTTGCTGACGCGCTTCTGAAGACGTGCCCCGGCGTCTGTCTGCTCGCCACCAGCCGGGAGGCGCTATCGGTGGCTGGCGAGCATGTCTACCCGCTACCGTTGCTCGACGTACCGCCACCATCAATGAACCTCACGGCCGATGAGGCGATGAGTCACAGCGCCGTGCAGCTCCTTGTCGAGCGCGCTGCCGCGGCACGCGGACACTACGCATTGACCGACGAGACCGCGCCCGTCATCGCGGAGATCTGCCGCAGGCTTGACGGCATCCCGCTGGCGATCGAGCTGGCAGCACCGCGGTTGAAGGTGCTGAGGCCCGAACAGTTGCTGACGCGCCTGGACGACCGGCTTCGCCTACTCACTGCGGGAAGCCGGACAGCTGCGCCTCGCCAGCAGACGCTGCGCGCGGCGATCGAATGGAGCTACGCCCTGCTCTCGGAACCCGAGCAGGCGATGCTGCGCAGGCTAGGGATCTTCGCGGGCAGTTTCACGCTGGGGGCGGTGGAAGCAGTTGCCACAGGCGCTCCAGTGCAGGCGTCGGACGTCTTCGAACTGCTTGCCGGGCTGGTCGACAAGTCGCTGGTGGTGCCGCTCGCCGGCGTGGGCGAGAACCGCTACCGGCTGCTCGAGTCAACACGGGCGTTCGCGCTGGAGAGGCTGGTAGCCAGCTCCGACGCCGAGCGGGCGCGCCGGCTGTGCGAGCACATGACGATGGTGTTTGAGCGGGCGGAGCGAAGCTGGCCTACGACTCCGACGGTCGACTGGCTCGCCATGTCCGAACCGGACCTGGACAATTTGCGCGCGGCCCTGGGCTGGTCTCTGGGCCCGGACGGCGACCACGCCTTGGGTCTAAAACTCGTGAGCTATACCCATTTGCTGTGGCGCGAACTATCGCTGGTGCAGGAGCAGCGGCGCTGGTTTGAGCTGGCCCTCTCATTTGTCGACAGCGCTACTCCGCCTTCCGTCGAGGCTCGCATCCGCCTCGCACTTGGGTGGTCTCTACGCGTTGGGGAATGGGAACGCCTTTCGCACAACCTCCGGGCCATCGAGTTGATGCGACAGGTCGGTAGCGAGCAGGTCCTGCTGGGGCGGGCGCTGGCGCAGGCAGGGTGTTCGATCACCCGCTACAGGGATGTCGCAGGAGCCGAGCAGTATCTTGACGAAGCGCTCTCGATCCTGCGCCCGTCTGGCCGCACGAAATGGCTGGCCGTAGCGCTCCTGTACGCCGGTATGAGCCGTCTCCGCGGGGAGGATTTGCAGGCTGCGCGGGCCCTCATCGAAGAGGCGCTGGCCCTGCTCAAGGCTCTCGGTGATGTAGGCATGGACGGCTTCTGCGAGACGGAACTTGCTGTTGTCGCATTTCTGGCCGGCCAAATGGCCGAAGCCATCAGCCGCGCGAGACGGGCCGTAGAGATGTCCCGCCGGCACGACGCCCTGACGGCTGAGTTTTTCGCCCTGCATTCGCTAGCCGGCTGTCTAATTCTCGATAATCAGATCGAGCCCGGTCGCGCCGCAGCTCTCGAGGCCTTCGAGCTTTCTCGCGCGCTCGGGAACATGGGGCTCCCCGGCCCGAACTATCAGCTTGCCCTCGTCCTCGCGGTGCACGGGGAGACTGACACTGCAGCGCGGCTTGCAGGTTTTACGGACAGCTACACCGATCGGCATCAACTTGGCCGCAACATCATCTCCACAGCGATACGAAGCAGACTCGTTGAGCGCCTCCACAGTGGGATGGCTACGGACGAGTGCGAAGCCGCCATTGCTGCAGGGGCCGCATGGAGCGAACAGGAAGCTTTCGCCGCCGCCGAGGCGGCATGACTTTCGTCGACTCCGGATCGCGCATGAAAGGCTGGGGCTACAGTGAGGTTAACGAGAGTTATCGCGTCACCAATCCGCCGATAACCCGCCCGCCTATGCGCCCAGGTAAAGGTCAGGCCTACGCAAGGCCGATCAGCGCTGGTGACAGCCGCGGAGGCAGGCGCTCCGGCGTTTCTGCAGAAATGCCCAGGCTGTTTAGCCACGCTTCAAATTCCGGCGCTGGCCGCATCCCTAGCACGCCGCGTAGATACAGTGCGTCATGGAACGATGTGCTCTGATAAGAGAGCATCACGTCGTCAGCACCTGGCACACCCATCACGTAGGTCACGCCCGCGACACCAAGCAGGGTCAGCAGCGCGTCCATGTCGTCCTGATCGGCTTCCGCGTGGTTCGTATAGCAGACGTCCACACCCATCGGCAGACCGAGCAGCTTGCCGCAGAAGTGGTCTTCGAGACCGGCGCGTGTGATCTGCTTGCCATCATACAAGTACTCAGGACCAATGAACCCGACCACGCTGTTGACCAACAGTGGCGCAAAGGCGCGCGCCACGGCGTAGGCACGCGCCTCGATCGTCTGCTGATCGACGCCGTGATGCGCATCGGCCGACAGCGCACTGCCCTGGCCCGTTTCGAAATACATCACGTTGTCGCCGATGGTGCCGCGCTTCAGCGACAGCGCCGCTTCGCGCGCCTCACGCAGCAGTGCCAGGGATATGCCGAAGCTGGTGTTGGCTGCCTCGGTGCCAGCGATCGACTGAAACACCAGGTCGACCGGTGCGTTGCGCTCCATGGCGCGCAGTGTCGTGGTGACGTGTGCCAGCACGCAGGTCTGCGTCGGGATCGCATAACGCTCGCGCACCGTATCCAGCATCTCCAGCAATGTGCACGCGGCAGCGACACTGTCGGTGGCTGGATTGACCCCGATGACCGCATCGCCGGCACCGAGCAACAGACCATCGAGCGTAGAGGCCGCGACCCCCTGTGGATCGTCCGTGGGATGGTTCGGTTGCAGCCGCACCGACAGCCGTCCCGGCAGCCCGATGGTGTTGCGAAATCGCGTCACGACATGGCACTTCGCCGCGACCGCGATCAGGTCCTGCTGGCGCATCAGCTTGCTGACCGCGGCCGCCATCTCCGGCGTGATACCAAGCCGCAGCGCCGTAACTGTCTGCGGCTCTGCCGCTAATAGATATTCGCGGAATTCGCCAACGGTCAGCGACGCCACCGGGGCGAACGCTGCGGCATCATGGCTGTCGGCGATCAGCCGCGTCACCTCGTCGGTTTCATATGGAACGATCGGCTCGGCCAGGATCGTCGCCAGCGGCACATCGGCCAGTGCCATCTGCGCGGCGACGCGCTCGGCGGCGGTCTCCGCCACAATCCCGGCCAGCGCATCGCCCGAACGGTAAGGAGAGGCCCGCGCGAGCAGAATGCGAAGGTTCTCGAACACATAGCGCGTATGTGCGAGTGAGTGCGCGTAGCCCATGCCTTCTTATCGCGCCCACGGCCGACTGGGGCCAGAGCCGCCGTGGCCTCCCCAGTTCGTTGTGAACCCGGTCACTGCGCGGGATGACGGTCCGTGCAACACGCCAGCGTCCACACAATGAGGGCGGGGAAATGGGGACAATGGGCGCGATCGCCGGCAACTCTGGCGCGGTCCTTCCTGCGGCACCGCGGGACGACGGCAGTCACCTGCTCACAGGAGGGCTCTTCCGGCACCTGGCAAATCGCTGGCTGCATCACTGCGCAGAAAAGGTCGAACAGGATACTCGCTGGCTTAGCCGCGACGGCGTGCTGGCCGATTTTGCCCGAGCGGCGCATGGTTGAGCGGCACCGTCCGGCGCTGCCCTATCCGCTCACGGCGGATGAGGCGGCAGTGCTCGCCATCGCCCGGCAGCGGCAGGCCGAAGGCGCGCCGCTACTCCTGGCTTGGCTACCGCGGCTTTGCCGGGCTGCCGTGGCCGGCGCGCGAGGCGCTGCTATGCCACGTCAAACAGGCTCTGCGCCAGAAATTGTCCCGGCGCCGTCCCGCCAGGACAGGCAAACAGGCCGCTTCCGACATGGGTGGTGAACTGGTTCAGCGCGTCGATCTTAGCCATGTTCTCGAACAGCGGAATAAAGCCGGTGCGCGGGTCACGCTGGTAGGCGATGAACAATAAGCCGGCGTCGTATTCGATGCCCTGCCGCCACGGCGGCCAGCGCTCTGCGGTGAAGTTGGCGCCATCGTTGTACGAATAGCCGCGGCGCAGGATCTGCACGCCTGAATTGGTCTCGGGTGCTGCCATGCGCAGATGCGCATTCTCGGCGATGACCGGGTTGCCGTCCGGGTCCATCGCTTCGAAGTCAGGCAGGTCGTGCTCGCGATCCTTCCCCAGCGGCGCACCAGACCGCTTGGAGCGGCCGATCGTTTCCTCCTGGAAGTCGACATCCGTCACGTCCCAGTGCTCGAGCGCCATGCGGATCTTGCGAACCACAAGGTAGCTGCCACCGCGCATCCACGCGGGTCCCTCATCGCCGACCCAGACC
>JBKPSV010000080.1:0-6421 GCA_046735215.1 Pseudomonadota bacterium
GGCAGCGTCTGTCGGCAGGAGCAACAACGTTCGTTGAAGGGAGATCATCATGGCGACCACACCAGTTGAAGTGAACAAGACAGCACCAGCGCAAAGTGGCGCATCCGATGCTTTCCGTTCGCTGCGGAACGAGATGGATCAACTGTTCGATCGATTTGCCGGTGGTTGGGGATTTCCATCACTCGGCCGGATGTTCGATACCGCTGCAGCACCGCGTTATGAACGCTCGTTCAGTGTGCCGTCGCCCGCTGTGGACATCACCGAGGACGACGCCGGCTACAAGGTCGCGGCCGAACTGCCCGGGTTGAGTGAAAAGGAGATCGAGGTCGTGGTCTCTGGCGACACGCTGACGCTCAAGGGCGAAAAGCGGCAGGAGAAGGAGCAGAAGGATAAGAACTTCTACCTCTCTGAGCGCTCTTATGGCGCGTTCCAGCGCAGTTTTTATGTCCCTGAAGGCGTGGACCGCGAGAAAATCGCTGCCGACTTCTCCAAGGGTGTATTGACCGTTACTCTACCGAAGACGGCAAAGGCAGTTGAGCAGCAGAAGAAGATCGAGGTGAAGACCGCCGGTTGACGGTTGGTGCGGTTGTTCCCCTGGAAAGCGCAGGGAACAGCCGCGCCGCATCGCGCGGACGTGAACGTGACGGAACGCCGGTCCGTCGGATACTGCTTCGAGAAGCAACAAGGGGGCCCGTAATGTTGCGTTTCGTCTCGATTCTTTCTGTCATCGTTGCGCTCGCGAGTGCGCCGGCACTGTCGCAAAATACCAAGCCGCCATCGCCGGCGCAGGCCGCGCAGCAGCAGCGAATGGCCACCTGCAACGAGGAAGCGGGTCAACGTAATCTGAGTGGCGATGCCCGGAAGAACTACATGAGCGCCTGTCTCGGTAGAAAGATGAACCAGACGACGCTGATGAAGGTTTGCAACCACCAGGCAACGCAGGACAAGCTTAGTAGTGACGCGCGCAAGACATATCTGGGAACGTGCCTCAAGAAGTCCACGTAACGCGTCGATGCTGGCAAGGACGGCACTGTTTCTTGCTGTGTTGGCTGCAGTACTGGTGCCGGCACCGCTTGGTGATAGCACCAGTGCTTTCGCCGACAGTGGCGGATATCGTCGGCCACAGGTTTCGGCGCCTCGCTCGTCTGGATGGAGCTACGGACCATCGACGTCCTCCAGCAGCGGTTATCGGCGCCCTTCTACTTCTGGTAGTGGATATGCGCCACGGTCGGGAGGAGACCTCTCGGTCTCGCGTTCAAATTCGGCGCAGGCGCTGCAGCAATATCGCGCTTTGCAACAGCAGCAGAGGCAGCAGCGGCGCCCGCCTGTGAGCGGGCCCGATTATGGTTGGGCAGGGGGTGGCTATGCGTCGCGCCGGCCGCCCGCCTATGCGCAGTCGATGAACATGGCTGGCGGCTTCGGTTCGCCAAGTTTCTGGGCAATGCTGGCGGCGTTATCGCTTGCTGATCGCGCCGCATATTTTCGGCAATCGCAGAACGATCCAGCCTATCAGCAGTGGCGCCAGCAAGCCGTGCGCGATCCAGGCACAGCGTCGCGGCTGGCGCAATTGGGTGACGAGGCGGCTGGGCAGTCGGTTGGTACCGCTGCGACTGCCCCAAGTACATCCAGCGGGTCCGGCATCGTGTGGGTGGTGCTGTTCATTGGCGGAGCCGTGTTCGTGCTGTTTTGGGTCGCCCGAAGACGTGCGGCGTCTAATCGGGCCGCCGGTGTTCCCGCCGGCCTGTCCGGCACCGGTGCGACACGGTTCCGGGTCGGTCAGACCATACCGCTTGACCCCGCACCCTTCTTGCTCGCCGCAGGTGCGACCAAGGTGCAGCCGCCAACGGAAACCGGCATGATCAGCGTCGAAGCGGTTGGCCTGCTCGAGGACACGGGAGCGCAACTGAATCGCCTGTATCTGCCGGGGCGCACGGCGTTCTTCCAATTGCACCTCGGCAGCGATGGGGCGCCGGATGAATGCCGGTATTTCGCCCGGCTCGATGAAGTGCAGCCCGCCAGTCAATCCGAATGGGGCGAGTGGCTGGATCCTGCGCAGGGCATGATCGGCTGGCCCGCGTTCCAGACCAAGGATGGCCAGACCTACGATCGAGCATGGGCGCCGGGGCAGACAAGAATTCCTCCGCGTCAGCAGACCGAGACGATTCAGACGCTGGGCGGTGTGACGCGACGTCAGTTGCAGACGATGTTGTATGCGCGTGCGACGGGTGCGGCGTCGCCGGCGCCATCGACGGAGTATGCTCTGGTCTCGGCTGTCCAGGATGGGGGCCAGGCCTGGGTGGAAATCCTTGCCGGTATCGACGTCAATCCTGCCTCTCTCGACCTGCCATCGGTATCACCCTAAGCGATCGCGGAGCGCCTGATGAACGACAACCTGCCCGAGAACATCGCCGACGCGCTCGGTACTGGGCTGCCTGTGCTGCTGCTGCAATTCGCGATCTGCATTGTGCTGCTGATCGTCGGTGTCGCCATCTACACGTTGGTCACACCGTTTCGGGAGCGCGAGCTGCTGCGTCATGGTAATGTCGCGGCGGCGACAGTGCTCAGCGGTGCCTCGGTCGCGCTGGCGATTCCGCTGGCCGCTCTGCTCGCAACGACGCGGACCGCGCTCGATATCCTCGTATGGGGCATAGTGGCGATCCTGCTGCAACTGGTGACTGTGCTGATTGCCTCCCACGTGATGAAACGGCTGCAACTCCGGGTCGATGACGGCAACCTTGCAGCGGCACTGCCGATCGTCGCGGCGCAACTCGCGATCGCCTTGCTCAACGCAGCCGCCATGGTTCCCGTCTGACGATATTCGCAACTACAGGAAAGGACCGAACATGCTTCAGTTCATGCGCAACCTGGTTGGCGTGAAGGCTGACAAGGCGGTACAGGCCGGTGTCGAGGCCTTGGTCCGCTGGGACCCGCAATCGGCAAGCGAGGCGGAGTTGCGGACAATGGAACAGCATCTCGACGAATTGGGCCAGCAGGTGGCGCGCGCGCGGCAGAGCTATGACAAGGAAATGCGCGAAGCGAATGCTATCCAAGCCCTGTCGTCGCAGCGGATGGCCGCTGCAGAGCATCTGCAGGGCCAGCTCAACGCCGAAACCGATGCGGCGAAGAAGTCGGGTCTCGAGCGAAGCCTGACGACGCTGGTGACGATGTTGGAACAGATGGCACCCGAGGTGGACCGCGAGAAGAGAGACGTTGTCGACGCCAAGGATTTCCTTGAGATGCTCGAGAAGACCTATGCCGAGGCCGGCGGCAAGCTGCGCGCGGGACGCTCGCAACTCGAACGCGCGCAACGTGACATGTCACGTGCCGGGCAGCAGCGGCAAATGGCCGAACAGCAGGCTGAAGCAGCGCGCCGTGCGGCGGGCCTGACTACGACGACCAGCAGCCTGAACGTCGCGTTGAAGGCGATGCAGGATAGCGCGGCGCGTGATCTTGCCAACGCCGAGGCGGCAAACATGAAGGCGAAACTGCTGAAGCCGACGCAGCCAGAACAGGACGATGCAAACATTGCGCGGGCAATGGATTACGCGGCCGGCAAGCCGGCGGCACCGACCAACCTGAGCGACCGATTGGCGGCGCTGCGGGCGCGTTCGTAACGTCGTTATTTCGCGGCCACGTCCACCAGTTCCGGCGTAAATCCGCCGGACTGCCGGCGCCATAGACGCGCATAGGTGCCGTCGTGCGCCAGCAACTGGCTATGGCTGCCCATCTCCACGATGCGCCCGTGGTCCAGCACCACAAGGCGATCCATGCGCGCAATCGTTGAGAGGCGGTGCGCAATTGCGATCACGGTGCGCCCGCGCATCAACCCGTCAAGCTGACCCTGAATTGCCGCCTCGACCTCGGAATCCAGTGCCGAGGTCGCCTCATCTAGCACCAGTATGGGCGCATCCTTCAAGATCACCCGCGCCAGCGCGACGCGTTGCCGCTGTCCGCCAGACAGCTTCACGCCGCGCTCGCCGACATGCGCGTCGTAGCCACGCCGGCCGTGCCAGTCCTCCAGCGTCAGAATGAACTCGTGCGCCTCGGCGCGCTTCGCAGCATCCTCGATCATCGCCTGCGTCGCACCTGGTCGGCCGTAGCGAATATTGTCGCTGATCGAGCGATGCAGCAGTGATGTGTCCTGCGTCACCATGGCAATCTGCGTGCGCAGACTTTCCTGCGTCACAGTGGCGATGTCCTGGCCATCGATCAGGATGTGCCCGCGCTCGGGGTCATAAAAATGCAGCAGCAGATTCACCAGCGTTGACTTGCCGGCCCCCGAGGGTCCGACCAACCCGACACGCTCGCCGGGCGCTATGCGCAGATCGATGCCATGCAGCACGCCGCCGCGCTCCGGCCGCCTTTGGCGACCGTAGTCGAAGTGTACATTCTCGAAGCTGATCTCGCCGCGAGTGACCTGCAGTTCCCGCGCGTCCGGTGCATCCGGCATCTGTCTCTCGACCGCAATCGAGCGCATGCCGTCCTGCACAGTGCCGATATTCTCGAAGATCGCGGTGACGCTCCGCGCCACCCAGCCAGCCATGTTGGTGATCTGCCAGGTCAGCGGCAGCACCATTGCCACGGAGCCCACCGAGATCCGTCCGATGCTCCATTGCCAGATCGCGAGCAACGACGTGCCGACGATCAACGCTGCGTTCATCACCGCCAGCAGCACGACATAGCCGGTGATCATCCGCGTCTGGTCGCGGAAAGCACCGGTGTGCAGATCGACTGCCTCACGCACGAACGCATCCTCGTCGCGGGCACGTGCAAACAGTTTGACGGTGAGGATATTGGTATAGCTGTCCACCACACGCCCGGTCAGCAGCGACCGCATCTCCGACACGGCGCGCGAGCGCTCGCGCAGACGCGGGACGAAATATCGCAGAATGCCGGCATAGCAGGCGAACCACAGCAGGATCGGCGGCGTCAGGCGCCAGTCGGTGGAGGCCAACAGCAGCAGCGCACTGCTGCCATAAACGACGATGTACCACGCCGCGTCGAACGACATCACCACGCTCTCGCGCAGGGCCGGTCCGGTCTGGATCACGCGATTGGCGATGCGGCCGGCGAAGTCATTTTGAAAGAACGTCCAGCTCTGCCGCACGACATGCCAGTGATTCTGCCACCGGATCATGTTCGACAGGCCGGGGTTGACGATCTGGTTGATCAGCACGACGTGGCCGAGGAAGACCAAGGGGCGAACCAACAGCAGGACCGCAGCCATCACGGCAAGCTGCGGCCAGGCCTCCGATAACAGGGACTGCGGCGTATGGTCGGTGACCAGCCCAATGATGCGTCCGATGAAGGCGGGGATCGTGACGTCCAAGACGCCAATCAACCCGCCAAACAGGAACAAGGCACCCAGCACCCAGCGTTCCTGGCGAAGATAGTGCCAGTAAAACTGCAACATCCCGGTATCGGCATCCGGACCCGATCCTGGGGTCGGCGGAGCCTCAGGCTGCCGTGCAGTCGGGTGTAGCAGGGCTTCGGCGCGACGCAGCATCTCGCTGAGGGACTCCGTCAACTGCCCACGTCAGGCATGGCCGCGCGGGGCGGGATGGGTAATGCTCGGACGTGTAACAGTCAACGAACGGAAGGGACGCGAATGAGGGCCGCTTATGACCGCATCTTGACCAGCGTGTCGGCAGCCTGCCGCGTCCGGACGGGCTGATCGCGGCGCACCATGCGCATGAAAGCAGAGAACCCTTTGAAGAGTCGCGCTTTCCGCGAACGCTGAGCGAGGTGGTGCGCCGGCAGCACGCTATTGGCATCGACCTCCAGGCGATGGCGTATCCGGCAAGCCCATGGCCACGCGCGTGCAGCATGGCTCATGGTGGCGCCATTCCTGGGCCCGTCTCGGCGGCCTCGATTTCCGGGAACGCCAAGCCCATGCGACACGCCCCTCGGCGGTCTCGCCCCGGCGAGGTGATGCTGACAAGATTCGCCACCGGCGGAACCGCAGCCGATGCCGAGCCGGAATGCGGCATCCGGCCCGCGTCCGCCAGCGCCGGCGTGCGGGGGGCCGATCACCTATACCGGCCAGGACGCTATCGCCACCGACATTGCCAACTTCAAGGCACAATGCAGGCAACCGGGGTGCACGAAGGCTTCATCAGCGCGGTCGCGCCCGGCAGCGCCCGCCGATGCGATGCGCGAGGAGTATCGGGCCATTGTCGAGGCCGGGCTGATCCTTCAGCTGGACGATCCGGCGATCGCCGAGAACTGGGACATGATCAATCCCGCGCCGGCCGTGGAAGAGTATCGCCGGTTCTCAATGGTGATGCTGGCAATCAACGCCGGTGCCTATCCTTCGAGGCCGGCAATGTGCGGCACGAGTAAGCGCCCGCTCCGAACTGAGAGACATGTGTTGCCTCCCGAAGCCTGGGTGTTGAACCCACCGCAGCAGCCGATCGCGGCA
>JBKPSV010000081.1:0-4940 GCA_046735215.1 Pseudomonadota bacterium
ACTCTCGGCATCGCCTGCATCGAACGTCGCCGCCGGTTCGCGAGATCTGGCGACGGCAAGCATGGCGGAGGAAAAATCCAGGCCGTGCACAATCGCGCCGTGCGCGACAGCGGCGGAAGCGACAAATCCCGGACCGCAGGCGATGTCGAGCATCCGCATATCCGGCGCGACGGCGGCCGCATCGAGCAGTGGCTCGATGAACGGCCTGGTCGCACCGGCCAAGGTCGTCTCGTAGACAGCGGCGGCTTCCTGCCAGCGCAAGTGCTCGAATGCGCGGAGGGCCTCTGGATTGAAGACCACCTACACGACTGGTCCGCCGAGATGCTGCTTGTAAGCTGGGCGTTCCAGCAGCCGATCGTACCAGGCGCGCAGATGCGGGATCTCGGGCCGCTCGAAGTTCATGTTGAACCAGCGATGCAGGTGCGGGCCCCACGGCACATCGGCAAGGGTAAGGTCAGCCCCGCCCAGATAGGGATGCTTGGCCAGCTCATCCGAGACCATGCGCCAGACGCCAGCACAATCTTTGATCGCCTGTTGTATCGCTGCCATGTCGCGCTTTTCGGGCGGCGTACGAACCAGGCCCCAGAATATCGTGGTGATATAACGGTTCAGGCAGGTCTGCTGCGCGTCCATCCAGTGATCGACGACGGCGCGCGCACGGGGGTCCTGCGGCCACAGTTTCGAATGCGGTGCATGGGCGTGGCAGAGATAGCGGCAGATCGCGTTGCTCTCCCACAGCGTGAAGTCGTCTTCCTGCAGCGTCGGCACCAGCCCCGTTGGGTTCATCGCACGATATTCCGGCGTGTCCGTCTTGCCGTACGAGCCACCGACGTCGATGCGCTCGTAAGGCAGCTGCAGCTCCTCCAGCGTCCAGATCACCTTCATCACGTTGCTCGACGTGGCACGGCCCCACAGAATGCGGCGCATAGCTGCCTCCTTGTCTGGATGTGTGGAGCCTAGGCTTGGCCCGCGCGAGCGGCAACGGGTTGCACCCGCCGCCGAAGCGAGGCACATCGCGGACATGACGCTGCCTGGAATTCGGGGCGTGGCCCTCATCAGCGCCATCGCCGCGGCGCTCGCGCTGGGCATTGCGCTCGCCTCGGAATACTGGGGCGGCCTGGTCCCCTGCGCATTCTGCCTGTTGGAACGTTGGCCATACCGAATTGCTATCGCCCTAGGCCTGGTCGCTGCGGTCATTCCGCCGCGATGGACACGATGGGTCCTGTGGCTGCTGGTGCTGACCATTGCCGTTGGCGCCGCGATGGCGGTCGTGCATGTCGGCGTGGAGCAGCACTTCTGGCCTGATCCAATACCGGCGTGCGCCATGCCGCGGTTCACTGGCGGCTCGATTGCCGAACGCCTGGCACAGATGCCGGCGCGGCCCGCGCGACCGTGCGAGGACGCGACGTATCTCATACCGGGATTGCCAATCTCCATGGCGGCGATGAACCTGATTTACGCACTGGCGTTCGTGGTGCTGCTCGTCGCGTTTCTGAGCCGACACCGGAGGCCCGCATGACCCAGCGTCTGCCTGGCGATATGCCGGCGGCGACCGAGATTGCCCGCATGATCCGGGTCGATCATGCCGGCGAATATGGCGCGGCACGCATCTATGCTGGACAGCTCGCGGTATTGGGCCGTCGCCCGACGGCACCGCTGCTGCGCGAAATGCAGGAGCAGGAACGCCAGCACCTCGACACTTTCGCCGAACTGATCTTTCAGCGCCGCGTGCGTCCGACCGCACTGCTGCCACTGTGGCACGTCGCTGGCTTCGCACTGGGTGCTGCGACGGCCGCACTTGGCGAGCGCGCCGCAATGGCCTGCACGGTTGCGGTCGAAGAGGCGATCGATGCGCATTACGCCGCTCAGATCGACCAGCTGGACGAGAGTGAAGCGGGTCTGCGCTCCACGTTGACCAGATTTCGGCAGGACGAGCTGCAGCATCGCGACGTCGGATTGCAACATGGTGCAGAGCAGGCACCAGGCTATCGGCTGATGTCGGCCGCGATCAAAGCCGGATGCAGACTGGCGATCCGGATCAGCGAGCGGATATGAGCGTACAGCAACTCTCGGTTCGCGGCATTGAACTCGAAGTGCTGCGTCACGGCCGCGGGGCGCCGATGTTGATGCTACACGGGCTGCACACGGTGCACCCTGAGGCGCCATTCCTAACACTGCTTGGCCAGCACGCAGAGATTATAGCGCCGTCACATCCCGGCTTTGGCCACTCGCCGCGGCCCGCCGACTTCGACACCGTATATGACCTTGTGCACCTGTATCTCGATCTGCTGGAGACGCTGCCGCACGACAAGGTGGCGCTTATCGGGTTTTCTTTCGGCGGCTGGCTCGCAGCGGAAATCGCCGCGGCCTGCTGCCATCGGCTGGAACGTCTGATCCTGGTCGATCCGCTCGGCATCAAGCTGGGTGACCGAGAGAGTCGCGACATCCTGGACCTGTTCACCACGTCGCCAGCCGAGGTGGAGCGGTGCACGTGGCATGATCCGGCTAAGTGGGCTTTCGACTTCAACGCCATGTCGGACGACGCAATCGTCGTGCACGCGCGCAACCGCGATGCACTTTGTCTCTACGGCTGGCAGCCCTTCATGTACAACCCGAAGCTGCCGCGCTGGCTTTGCCGTATCGCCGTCCCGACGCTGGTGCTTTGGGGCGCGAGCGACGGTGTCGTCACGCCCGACTACGGTCGCGCCTACAGCGCACTGATCCCAGGGGCGAAGTTCGAACTGATCGACGACGCCGGCCATCATCCTGAGATCGAGCAGCCGGCAGCGTTCGTCGCACGCGTGCAAAGGTTCATTGCAACGGAAGGTTGACCGGTCGCAGCGACCAAGGTGACTATTGCTCGGTACAAGACCAGCAATACAGGCCCTGGGAGGGACCATGAGCCAGACGCAGACAGCGACGGGCATCGGCTGGGTACGCGAGATTACCCGCTATCAATGGATGGTCTTCCTCATCGCCTGGCTCGGCTGGTCGCTGGATGTGACCGACTTCAATCTGTTCGCACTGGTGCTGCGACCTGCCCTGACCGAGCTGCTTGATAATCCGCCGCTGAGCGAGATCGGCCGTGTCGGCGGACTGCTGAGCATGGCGGGCCTGCTCGGCTGGGCTCTCGGAGGTTTCTGCTTCGGTATCGTCGGCGACTACATTGGCCGGGTCCGTACGCTGGCGCTCAGTGTCGTGATGGTCGCGGTTTTCACTGCCCTGCAGGGCTTCTCGCAAGGACCGGTGATGTTCGGCATCTGCCGGTTCTTCACCGGTGTCGGTACAGGCGCAGAGATTGTTGTCGGCATTCCTCTGGTGGCCGAGGCATTCGCCGATGTGCATCGCGCGAAGATCCTTGGGCTGATGATGACGGGGGGCGGGTTCGGCAACCTGATTGGCGGACAGATATACCGCTTCGTGGGGCCTTACGGCTGGCGCTATGTCCTGTTCGCCGGCGTCATCCCGGCCTTGGTGCTGTTGCTGATCCGCCGCGGCATGGAAGAACCCGAGCGATTCCAGGTCGTGCACGCGCGGCGCCGCGCCCTGCGTGCTGCACGCGAGCTCAACGAGGCGGACCGCGCGTTCTTGGGATTTGTGCCGGCCCAGTTGTTCAGCCGCGCACTCCGCTACAACACGATGGTCGGGGTGCTGTTCTGCATCGGCACATTGCTCGCGATCTGGACCAGCCAGATTTGGCTGCCGACGATCCAAGGACAGATGCTAGCGAAGATCGGTGTCAGCGGAGCCGCTGCGGCGCAGTTGATCGGCAACGGCATGACCTTATGGGGCATCGGTGGCATTCTCGGTTATGCGGTGTTCGGGTTTGTCGCAGACTGGATCGGCCGACGTCCGACGATCACGCTTTACAATCTGGGCACCATCATATCCGGCCTGTACCTGTTCCTCGGCGTGGACAGCTACGAGCTGTACCCGATTATGCTGCCGATCTTCGGCTTCTTCGTGTTCGGCGTGTTCTCCGGTCATGCAGTGTATCTGCCAGAATTGTTCCCAACCCATGTGCGCGCGACGGCGGTGTCGTTCTGCAATGGATCCGGGCGGGTGATTACCAGCTTCGGACCGCTGGTCGCTGGGTTGCTGGTGATGCCGTTCGGCGGCGACTTCGCCAAGGCGACGGCGATCATGACCTGCTTTGCTGCCCTCAGTATTCTCGCGATGTGGCTTGGGCGCGAGACACGCGACGACATCCTGCCGCACTAGGTGCCCCTGCCCCCGTCATTCCCGCGAAAGCGGGAACCCAGCCACGCGGTTGCCGCTATAGCCGGGCTGACATTCACCTGCGCCGTCTTCCTCGCCACTGTCGCATCAGCCACGGAGCTGAAGCTGGCAACGTGGAACCTCGAGTGGCTTACCCTTCGCGAACGTGGGCTGCCACAGGATGTGCGACCGAAGCGGCCGGAGGACATTGATTTGCTGCAGCGCTATGCGGCAGACCTCAACGCTGACGTGGTGGGGATCCAAGAGGTCGACGGAGCAGCAATTGCCGCACGGGTCTTCCCTCGTGACCAGTATTCAATCCATATGAGCCATGATCACGTGGTGCAGCGTGTCGGCATCGTCGTGCGGCGGGGCATCCATTACGACGTCAATTCTGACTTGAGTGATCTGGACGTTGATCCGGGACGCGATCTCCGCAGTGGCGTCGACATCACGCTGCGGCTGCAATCGCCGCTGCGCGTGCTTGCGGTCCATCTGAAAACCGGCTGTTTCGACGATCGGCTGAACGGGCGCATGAGCCGGTCCTGCGCCGAACTGCGTGACCAACTGCCGGCGCTCGTAGACTGGATCCGTGCGCGACAAGCGGACGGCATTGCCTTCGCAATCCTCGGCGACTTCAACCGCCGCATGGATGGGCGCGATCAGTTCTGGAGCGCGTTGGCGCAAGCTGCCCCGCTGCAGCGGACGACCGAGGGCCGCAG
>JBKPSV010000082.1:0-8227 GCA_046735215.1 Pseudomonadota bacterium
GATTCCTGAGCTTTCGCTGGCGCAGATCGACAGCCAGCTTGGCCGCAGCGTCGATCGTGCGATGGGTGAAGGCTCGCTATACGACCGTGAACTGGCCGCACTCGCGGTAAAGCAGGCGCAGGGCGATCTGATCGAGGCGGCATTTCTGCTGCGCGCCTACCGCACGACATTGCCGCGGTTCGCGCACTCGCTGCCGGTCGACACGTCCGGCATGCAGATCAGGCGGCGTATCTCCGCCGTATTCAAGGACCTGCCCGGCGGCCAGATACTTGGCCCGACCTACGACTACACGCATCGCCTGCTCGATTTCGATCTCGCCTGCGACAGCGGTGGCATTGCGCTGAAGCATGATGATCCGATGATGGCGATGCCGCGCGTGCCCGACATTCTGCGTCACGAGGGCCTGATGGAGCCCGACGGCGATGGCGTGGCAGAGCCTGGTGATCTGACGCGTCAACCATTGGCATTCCCCGCATCCCGGGACCTCAGGCTACAGGCACTGGCGCGCGGCGATGAGGGCTTTCTGCTGGCACTCGGCTACTCGACGCAACGGGGCTATGGCGGCACCCACCCGTTCGCCGGCGAAATACGCATGGGCGAGGTTGCCGTGGAGATAGACCCGCCAGAACTCGGCTTCGCCATCGATATTGGCGACATCGTCGTCACTGAATGTCAGATGGTGAACCAATTCAAGGGCTCAAAGACTGTGCCCCCGCAATTCACCCGCGGCTATGGATTGGTATTCGGCTTCTCCGAGCGGAAGGCCATGGCGATGGCACTGGTCGATCGCGCCATGCGCGCCGAAGAGCTGGGTGAGGAGGTGACCGCGCCCGCACAGAAGGTGGAGTTCGTGCTTTACCACGCGGACAACATCGAAGCGACTGGCTTCGTGGAACACCTGAAGTTGCCGCACTACGTCGATTTTCAGAGCGAGCTCGAGAACCTCCGACGCATGCGCCGCGAGCACGCGACTTCTCCCCAGGGGGAGGGGGCCGAGAAAACCCTGGTGAACCGATGAAAGGCTATAACTTCGCCTATCTCGACGAGCAGACGAAGCGGATGATTCGCCGCGCGCTGTTGAAGGCGGTGGCGATCCCTGGCCACCAGGTCCCGTTTGGTTCGCGTGAGATGCCATTGCCTTACGGTTGGGGAACTGGCGGAATTCAGGTCACCGCCTCGGTGCTTGGCCGAAGCGACGTGCTGAAGGTGATCGACCAGGGCGCGGATGATACCACCAATGCCGTGTCGATCCGCCGCTTCTTCGCGCGCACAGCCGGCGTGCGCACGACGACGCACACCAGTGAAGCGACACTGATCCAGACTCGCCATCGGATCCCCGAGACAGCGCTGCGCGACGACCAGATCATCGTCTATCAGGTGCCTCAGCCGGAACCGCTATCCCGGCTGGAGCCGTCTCGCGTTGAGACGCGTCGGATGCACGCGCTCAGCGATTACGGGTTGATGCATGTAAAGCTTTACGAGGATGTCGCCCGCTTCGGACAGATCTCGATCAGCTATGATTATCCGGTGCTGGTGAACCAACGCTATCTGATGTCGCCGAGCCCGATCCCGGCGTTCGACAACCCCAAAATGCACCTGATGCCGGCGCTGCAGTTGTTCGGCGCCGGCCGGGAGAAGCGCATCTACGCAATTCCACCCTGGACGGAGGTGCGGTCGCTCGACTTCGAGGACCATCCGTTCCGGCCGATCCGGGCACCGCACCCGTGCGGATTATGCGGCGCGACTGACTCCTACCTGGATGAAGTGGTGATCGACGACAAAGGCGGCAGGCTGTTCGTTTGCTCTGATACCGATCACTGTGCGGAACGCCGCGCGGCTGGACATGTCGGCGCCGAAGGTGTGCCAGAGGCAGCAGAATGAGCGAGGATACGTTGCTCTCAGCGCGCGGACTGGCGCTGTCCTATGGTGGGATATCGGCGCTGCTCGACGTGGATGTCGATCTTTGGCCGGGTGAAATGCTGGCGGTGGTCGGTGAATCCGGCTCGGGCAAGACGACGCTGTTGAATGTGTTGTCGGGCCGGCTTGCTCCGGATGTAGGGGCCGTCTGGTATCGCGATCCGATCGGCCGTCTGCACGACGTGCACACGATGCCTGCACCGGCGCTGCGGACATTGCACCGCTCGGACTGGGGATTTGTCCACCAGGACGCGAGGCAGAACCTGCGGATGAATGTCACTGCAGGTGGCAACGTGGGCGAACGGCTCATGGCGCAGGGCGCGCGTCACTATGGTGATATTCGTCAGCAGGCAATCGAATGGCTTACCCAGGTCGAAATAGACGCCGATCGCGTCGATGACTTGCCGCGCACTTTCTCTGGCGGCATGCTGCAGCGGTTGCAGATCGCGCGCACCCTGGTGACCCATCCGCGCCTGGTGTTCATGGACGAACCAACCGGCGCCCTGGATGTGTCGGTGCAGGCACGCCTGCTTGATCTGATCCGTTCGCTCGTGACGCGGCTGAAGATCGCCGTTGTTCTGGTGACGCATGACATCGGCGTCGCGCGTTTGCTCGCCCATCGCATCATGGTGATGCAGCGCGGTCGCGTGGTAGAGGCCGGATTGACCGACCAGGTGCTGGATGATCCGCAGCATCCCTACACGCAATTGCTGGTCAGTTCGGTGCTGCAGGCATGATCCCGTTATGACCGCTGTGATGCTTAGTACCAGCGCGCTTGCCAAGGGCTTCACCCTGCACCTGCAAGGCGGCGTGCATATCCCGGTACTGGCCGGCGTCGAACTCGAATTGCGCCGAGGCGAGTGCGTCGTGCTGTCTGGCCCGTCAGGCGTGGGAAAATCTACGCTGATGCGCAGCCTCTATGGCAACTACCGGGCCGATACGGGGCACATCTTCATCCGCCATCGGGACGAGATGATGGATCTGGCGACTGCGGATCCGCGGACCATTTTGGCCGTCCGTCACGAGACACTCGGCTATGTCAGCCAATTCCTCCGTGTCGTCCCTCGTGTTGCAGCGGTTGATGTGGTGGCAGAGGTGCTGATCGGCCGCGGTATACCGCAGGAGGAAGCCAAAGCTATCGCGACCGACCTGCTGCTTCGGCTCAACATCCCGCGCCGCCTGCACGCATTGCCGCCTGCCACTTTCTCAGGCGGTGAGCAACAGCGTGTCAACCTGGCGCGTGGTTTTATCGGCAGGCATCCTGTTTTGCTGCTCGATGAGCCGACTGCATCGCTGGACGTGGAGAATCGCGCTGTCGTGGTGAAAATGATCAATGAGGTGAAGGCGAGCGGCACTGCCATCATTGCGATCTGCCACGATGCGGACGTGCGGGATCGCATCGCTGACCGCCTGTTCGCACTCGATCCATTGCAGGATGCTGCATGACGAACGAGACGATCCTGACCAACGCAGTGCTGGTCCTGGGCGATGCAACCGTGCAGGGCACGGTTTTATTGCGCGACGGGCAGATCGCCGATGTGCAACAGGGCGGCTCCTTCGCTCTTCCAGCATTCGACCTCGATGGCGACTATCTGATTCCAGGCATCGTGGATACCCATACGGACAATCTGGAACGGCAGGTGCAGCCGCGCTCGCTGGCGCGCTGGCCCTCGCGATCCGCGATGGTCGCGCATGACGCGCAATGCGCCGCTGCCGGTGTCACCACGGTTTTCGACGCCCTCTGTCTTGGGGACCTGGGCTTCGACAAGGACCGCATCCGCACCTTCCAGGACGGGGTGGTGGATCTCGATGCATTGAACGACGCTGATCTGTTGAAGGCGGAACACTTTCTGCACCTGCGTTGTGAGGTGCCGGCATTCGACATGCTGCCGCTGTTCGACACGGTTGCCGACCATCGGTTGGTGCGCATCGTCAGTTTGATGGATCACAGTCCCGGCGTGGGACAATATGCAGACATCGACTTCTACCGCGCTTTGCGCCGTCGCGGCGGCCTGGACGACAAATATATCGAACAGCGCATCAAGGAACTTCAGGCGCAGCGCGAGCAGACCCGCATTCCACACCGTCGCGCGCTGCTCGAGCGTGTCGCTGGCCGCGCCATTGCGCTGGCAAGCCACGACGACAGGACCGAGGACGAAGTCGCCGAGAACGCCGCCGACGGCATTCGTATCAGCGAGTTCCCCGTCACCATGGCCGCTGCCCAGGCAGCGAAGGCACACGGCATGGAGGTGATTGCCGGCGCACCGAATATCGTGCGGGGTGGCTCGCATTCCGGCAACGTGTCCGCTGCCGATCTGCTGAAAACCGGCGCCGTCGATGCGTTCGCCTCCGACTACGTGCCAAACAGCCTGGTCGAGGCAGCGTTTCAGTGTGCGCGTCGCATCGGCCTCCCGCAAGCCGTTGCACTCGTCACCGAGCGCCCGGCTCGGCTTGCTGGACTTGATGATCGCGGGGCGCTGGCCCAAGGACAGCGTGCCGACCTCGTGCGGGTACGTCTCCACGACGGCCTGCCGGTGGTGCGCCAGGTCTGGCGTGCTGGAGAACGCGTCGCCTGATGGGACCAGACGCACGGGTTGCCATCTACTATGCGCCGCTGGCCGACGATCCACTGTTCATTGATGCGGCCAGTTGGCTGGGAAGAGATCCGGCGAGCGATACTTCGCTGCCGCAACCTGCGATTCTCAATATTGCCGAGGTGACTGCCGAGCCCCGGCTGTACGGATTTCACGCTACGCTGAAGCCGCCAATGAGGCTGGCCACCGGTTGCCACTGGGACGATCTTGTGACGTCGGCGCGGGCGCTCGCCGACAAGATCGCGCCATTCGATCTACCGCCGTTGTCGGTGCAAGACCTGTTCGGCTTCCTCGCGTTGCGGGAAACCGAGCCAAGTGCACCGCTGCAGGCGCTGGCTGATGCCTGTGTCGAACGGCTTGATGGCTTCCGTGCACCTGCGACCCAAGCCGAACTGGCGCGACGGCGACGCGCCAACCTGACGCGAGAGCAGGACGCGATGCTGGTCCGCTGGGGCTATCCCTATGTGTTCGACACCTGGTTCTTCCACCTGACACTGACGCGCCGACTGAGTGCCATCGAGAAGCAGGTGTTCTTGCCTGCAGCCGAGACTTACTTTGCGAAGTCGATGGCGAAGTCGCGCCGGGTCAGCGATATCTGTCTGTTCGTGCAGCCCGCCTCCGGCGCACCGTTCGTCATCAGGGAGCGTCTGAAGCTGCGCGGCTGAGCGCAGCGAGAAATTGTCTAACGCCATCGCTCAGTGATCCATCATTCACCACGGTCTCAATCGACATGTGTGTCGGCAGTGGGACCGGGCGCGCCAGTCGCTTTGCAACGTCGGCCTCGTCCTCGCGGCCGCGCGCCGCCAGCCGCGCTGCGAGCACCTCGGGCGGCGCGGTTACCTCGATCACCCGTACAGTGAAGCGCTGGGCTGCTTCGGCGACGACGGTTCGAGACACATTGGCCACGACCACGTCTCGGCTGTCGATGACATCGGCGGGAATTCCGTAGCGCAAGCCATGTGCCTGCCACTGCAAGGCGAAGTCGCGCGCAGCGAACTCCTGTTCGGTGATTGCCTCATGGTCCTCGCCACCTGCGTCCGTCGGCCGCGTGATCACCCGTTGGGCGAAGTGAAAGCGAGCATCTTGCCGCAGGGCCTTGCGCGCTTCTGTAAGCAGAGCGTCCTTCCCGGCACCGCTGGGACCAACCACGAGTACCAGCATCTAGCCTGGCTCGCAGCCACACCAGCGGTTGATGTGCCACTCCGTCCGCGCAAGCGCCGGACAGAAGTCGCTCACGACCGGTGCAATCGCGTCGAAGCGTTGCCGGCTTACCCCGCTCCTGGCATCGATCTTGGTGCGCAATTCTGCCGCGCGCGCTGCCAACGATGGCAGGTCCACCGTCAGCAGCCGCTTGTTCCGCACGACGAACCGGCCGCCCACCATCACGTCTGCCACGCTGGTACCGTCCTCACCCATCACCAGCTGCGTCACCGGCGCATTCAGCGGAATCAGCGTCGGTGCATCGAGATCAAGGAACACGATGTCGGCGGCGAAACCGGGTGCGATGCGGCCGATGCGATCGAACCCCAGGGCCCGTGCACTGCCGGTGGTCGCCGCTGTCAGTGCCTGTGCTGCAGTGATCCAGCGTGCCGGGTTCGGCCCGCGTGCATGCGACGCCGCGGCGACGAAATGCAGCGACTGATACATGTTGAGATTGTCATTGCACGTCGCCGCGTCCGTGCCGATCGCGAGGTTGACACCTGCAGCGAGCATTCCGACCGCATCGGCGACACCGCTGCCCAACCGCATATTGCTGGCCGGATTGTGCGCAACCGAGGCGCCATGCGCGCCGAGAAGCCGCATCTCCTCGTCGTCGAGCCAGACGCCATGGGCTGCCACAAAGCGCGGTCCCAGCAGCCCAAGCCGCTGGATATGCGCGGTCAGCGACGTGCCGTAGCGACGTGCACCGACCACCGCCTGCACCTTCGACTCCGCCAGATGCGTGTGGATGCCGACATCGTACTCCGCCGCAAGGTCACGGCACGCCACCATGAACTCGTCGCGACAATGCAGCGGAATGGTCGGTGCGACGGCCGGTCGCACCATCGCACGGTCGCCGCGCCAGGTTCGCAGGATCGCGCGCATTCGCTGCAATGTTTCTTCCCATGGCGGCAGACCGAGCGGCGCGACCGCTTCTCGCAGGTGCTGCGGCAAGGCCTCCATCAGCCCGGGGATTGCCTCATACAAGGTCATGTCGGCCATCATCGGCGCAACGACCGCGCGCATTCCTGCCTGTGCGTAGGCATCCGCCACGGCAGCGATGCCGTCCTCGGTCGGCAACGGGAACTCGACGAACAGATCGTAGCAGGCGGTGCAGCCTTTCAGCAGCATCTCCGCCGCACCGATCGTCGCCGAGATTCGCTTCTCCTCGACGCTGTCGTAAGGCGACATGTGAGGCGCTGCCGCCAGCAGCAGTTCCAGCGTCCAGCGATCGCCCATCGAGCGCGACAGGTTGCCGTGGCCATGCGTGTGCGCGTTCACCAGCCCCGGCTGCAGCAGACGACGCGACGCGTCTATCGCAAGCGCGCCGTCAGGTGCGGCCATGCCTGGCTCGCCGATCGTCACCACGGCGCCGTCGTGCACGAGCACATCGGCAGCACCGAGATACCGCTCTGCGTCCAGCACCAGCCCGCCACGAATAATCAGCGGCCGACGTGCGTCCCCGATGTCCTCGTCCATATTTTGCGACCCGCGTTGTCAGGCGTCGATCAGGCTGACATGCGCGGCCACCACGCGCCACCCTTCCGGCAACCGCGCCCAGGTCTGCATCTGCCGGCCGATCTTGCCTGGTACCGTATCACGTTCGAACAAGGTTGATGCGGTGGCGAAGTCACGTCCGAAGGTCGTGATCACGGTGCGCGAGATGCGCCGCGCCAGTCCAACCGGCAAACGCGCGGCGCGGAAAGCGGATATCTCCTCGCTGCCGTACAGGTTTTCAGCGATGCCATAGCGGATCGTGTGCTCACTGCGCCAGAACAGTTCCTGCAACGTGGCAACATCATTGGTCACCAGCGCAGTCTCATAGCGCGCAAATGCTGCTTCGACTTCGGCACGCACGTCCGGCAGATTGATTTCCATGGCGCTACTCCGGGAGTTGTGTCGCATGAAAGACGCCTCGGTTCCGGATCCTACGCGATGCGCAGAGCCACGTCTTCGGGCAGCGATCGGCAAGCGCTTAGGCTGCGCCATCAAAGCAGCTTTGCCCCACGGCACATCGCTTGCATACTTGTGCAGGCATACTTGCGGTAGGCGATCGAAGGAGCGGATCGATGGCGGCGAAGCCGTTTCATCTTGGCTGGTTCCTGCAGGGCTCCAGCGCACAGGCCTGGGGCGAAAGCTGGACCGGGCATATCGGCACCACCTGGATGGTGCCGGAACTGTTCATCGATCTCGCGCGGTCGCTGGAGCGAGCCTGCTTCGACTATGTGCTGATCGAGGATTCGTCCTATGTCGGCGAAAGCTGGGGCGGCTCGACCGAGCTTTACCTGAAGCACGCGATCGCTGTGCCGCGCCAGGATCCATCGGTGGTGGCATCATTGATGACACAGGCAACCTCGCGCATCGGCATCGTGCCGACGTTCGGCACATACGCCTATCCGCCGTACCTATTGGCACGCCTGGTCGCCACCCTGGATCAGGTGTCAGAAGGCCGCATCGGCTGGAACGCAGTCACCGGCAGCTCTGACTTTGCGGCGATGAACTTTGGCATGCCGGGC
>JBKPSV010000083.1:0-22987 GCA_046735215.1 Pseudomonadota bacterium
CAAAGAACACGAACACCTCATTGGGCGGCAGCCGGAAATAGCCCACGCGCGCGCTCGACTCCTGCGCGCGAAGCAGCCGAACGTGTGGCAGCTCCAGCCAGGTCAGCCGCGCGTGGAACGCCCGCGGACACAGGACCAGCAAGTCGAGCATATCACGCAGGCTTGCTTGGTAGCCGTCCGCATCGGTAAAGATGCTGGAGCCAGCGGCCGGCAAGGTGCCACTCCCATTCCACTCTCGACGGTCAAGCGTGGCCGGAACGGGCGTCCGTGACTATGGCGGGATCGGCAAATGAAGCTTTGATTTATCGCCCGCCACGTCGTGCGGCGGCTCGGACGTCCGCCGCAGCGTCGCCGAAGGAGACTCCCCGAACAGCTTTCGATATGCGACAGAAAAGCGACCTAGTTCGGCAAACCCCTGATTGTTGGCGATCGTCGCTACGGTTGTCTCCTGCGGGACGGACCGAACCAACCAACGGCGCGCTAGATTCATCCGTCGCAGCCATAGATACTGATGCGGTCCCATGCCCAGATGGTCCATGCAGTGCTGCCGCAGTGTTCGCGCCGGCACGCCGATCGCCGCACACACTTCCGCCAGGTAAAGCGGTGTATCGGCATTTGCGCCGAGGAACTGCTCGAGGCGTCGCATGACAGGCACGCGTCGATGGGCAGCAGGATTGCTTTGCCCATCCATGCCTTCGACAAGGCAGGCCACCATTGCGCGTATCAGTTCCTGCTCGATAGCCTTGGCGACCTCGGGGTGCGCGAGAATGTCCGGCGCCGTTGCCGCCAGTTGCCCGGCGGCCTCGTGCAGCCGGTGCAGTCGCCCCATCAGGTGCGGCGGGGGCCGGATTTGATGATCGGACGCAGGAGCGACCAGCTCGCGTCCAGCGATGGCTCGCCCCGCGGCGGCAAAGTCGGCCGGGCTCAGCGACATCGCAGCCCATCCAACTTCACCCAAACTGCGTTGATAATGTTCGCTGCCCGGTGAGTAGAGCATGATTTCACCGGGGCGCAATTCTTTGCGGCCCACGACGAGTGGACCTTGCGAGTGGGTGAGGAACAGGATTGGCCGACGGCTCGTTGCGTTTGCAACTTTGGCGATCCGAGGCAGGCATTCATGGCCCCGCTGCATCCACAGCCTATGCAGGTCGATCCGCGTCAGCTCCGCCTTGAACACTCCGGGGGATGTAATCAGGATATCGGCTGCGGCCGCGCGAACTGCACTCTGATACTCGTACGGTTCGCTGAACCTGAGGACCGAGCTGTCGGGCATCGTTTGGCTCCGACCCTTGTGACGTTTCTACAGGCACTCTGTTAACGGCAAGCATCGCAAACGGAAAGCAACCCATCAACCGCAGTTCTGTGACTCAACGTGATGCGGTGTGGCCTCTGTCACGGCACCAACCGAGGCGTTGGGTTTCGTTCAGCGAGATCGGTCTCGGATTCCGACATAGGAGAAGACAGCGATCGAGCGAGAAAAATTTGCATCGTGGGTTGCGCATTGAATGTTGCCCGCCCACGCGCCTATTCCTGCTTCCAATCCCACTAAAGGCAGGTCGAAACAGATGATGGCCCTCCCCAACGACCCAACGACTGCCATTCGCGACGCCGTCCAGCGTATCGAGCCGGCGCTGGTCGACATTCGCCGCGACATTCACGCCCACCCCGAACTCGGCTTCGAGGAGGTCCGCACAGCCGGCGTCGTCTCACGCGAACTGAGCCGCCTCGGGATCGCCCACCATCCCGGCATCGGCAAGACCGGTGTCGTCGGCCTGATCGAGGGCGGCCGACCAGGCCCGGTGCTTGCCATCCGCGCCGATATGGACGCGCTGCCGATCCAGGAAACCTCCGGCCTGCCCTTCGCCAGCACCGCACCCGGCCTGATGCACGCGTGTGGCCACGATATCCACACGACCACGCTCCTTGGTGTCGCCGCCGTGCTGAAGGACCTCGCGCCGCAACTCGCCGGCACGGTGAAGCTGGTATTTCAGCCTGCCGAAGAAGGTCTCGGTGGCATGCGCGCCATGATCGACGACGGGTTGATGGAAGGCCCCAAGATCGACCTCGCACTTGCCTTCCACAACCACCCAGAGATGCCGGTCGGCACCTTCGGCTATGTGCACGGCGCCTGCCTCGCCGCGTCCGACCGCTTCGATATCGTCGTGTGTGGCAAGTCGGGTCACGCGGCATATCCGCACACCACGGTCGATCCCCTGGTCGCCGCCGCCATGCTGGTCGCGCAACTGCAGACTGTAGTCTCGCGGGAGGTGAAGCCGATGCACCCGGCCGTGGTGACGGTCGGCGCCATCCAAGGAGGCACGACCTACAACATCATCCCCGACAGCTGCCTGATCAAAGGCACGGTTCGAACGCTGCACGAGGAGGCACGCGCTACCGCCGAAGCGGCGATCAAGCGCCTCGCCGCCGGTATGGATGCGGGCATGCGCGTCGCCTGCGAGGTGAACTATCACCCCGGCGTCCCTGCGCTGCGCAACGACGAACGCGTGCTTCAGCCAGTCGTTGCAGCCGTCCGCAACCAGTTCGGCGACGCCATTGACGAGTTTGAGCCCAGTCTCGGTGGTGAGGACTTCGCCCTGATGGCAGAGCTGGTTCCTGCTTTCCAGCTGCGCATCGGCTCATCGCAGCCGGGTCGCAATGATCGTCTGCACAACTCGGCCTACCAGCCCGACGAGCGCTGTATCGGTTTTGGCGTGCAGGCCCTGTCGCGCGCCACTTTGGAACTCCTCGCATGACCAAGTACCGCATGGGCGAGATCACCGCGCAGGAGATGCGGGAAATTCTGCCGATGCGCCCGGTCGTGCTGCTGCCTCTCGGCAGTTTCGAGGACCAGGGGCCGCACGCACCGATGGGCGATTATCTTTCCGCCGAGCGCATGGCGGAACTGATCGCGGAACGCGCCACCACCCATGGCACGCGCGCACTGGTGGCGCCGGTACTGGCATATGGCGGCGCCGACTTCTTTGGCACTGCCCCGGGCGGGATCGCCCTGGGGCAGGAGACGTTCCGGGCCGTGCTGCGCGACATGTTCGCCTGCCTGTTGCGGCACGACATCACGCGGCTGATCGTGGTCAACGGCCATGCCGGCAACACCCAGGCAGTACAGGATGCCGCGCGCGAGATCTGGCGCGCGCGCCGCGTTCTGATCCCAAGTTTCTATCTCTGGAAGATCGCGCGTGGCCTGATGCCCGGCATACTCGGTGCTGAGAGAACGAAGCAGACCAGCGGTCATGGCGCCGATCCGCTGACCTCGATCGCAACGCATCTGTTCCCACAGTGGATGCGACCCGATCTGGCGCCGCCGCCGCATGATGCACCTGATATCATAGGCATGCCGGTCACCGGCTTCGGTACCGCCAATTTCGAGGGGGCTGAGATCGATGTACCTATCGAGCTGTCCGAGATCACACCTGATGCCGTGTTCGGTGCCGACGCGCGTCTTTGTTCGGCGGAGACCGGTGCAAAGTTGGTCGAGGCGCTCACCGAACTCGGCGCACGCTTTGTGCGTCACTACGCCGATAAAACCAGCTAATGAACGGCTCCCATCGATCATCTGTTGATGGGGATCAAAGCGCATCTGAGCGGGCCACCCTGGTGCTGATAGAACACGTTGCGGCGGCCTCGATGAGCTGGCTGGCGGAATCCGACATGCCGTCACGACGTCGCCTGCTTCGGCGATCCCAAGGCAGATAATATTAATGCCTGGCTAATTCCTCAAACCGCATAGTCGACGCATGCAGCTCGTCTCAGTCCCGGCCGCGTGCGTAAGACGACAGATCTTGCTGTTGTCGCTTCTATTGCTTCTGGCATGTGGTGGCCCAGGGAGCGACTTGCCGCTGCTGCCGGATGCCGGACCCCCTGACTACAGTTTGGGCCCCGGCGACCAGGTGCGGATTATCACCTACGGGGAAGAGAACCTGACAGGCGAATTCCGGGTCAACGACAGTGGCAATATCTCGTTGCCGCTGATCGGCACTGTGCACGCTGCCGGCCTCACGTCGGGTGGCCTGGAAGGTGCTGTGGCAGGCGCTCTGCGCCATGGGGATCTGGTGCGTGGGCCGTCCGTTGCTGTCGAGGTCATAGGCTATCGTGCGATCTATGTGTTGGGCGAGGTCAACAAACCCGGCCAATACCCTTATCAACCAGGGATGACGGTGCTGTCGGCGGTTGCCCTGGGCGGCGGCTTCACCTATCGGGCAATCGATGACTATGTGGCGATTGTTCGGTCGAGCGAAGGCAAGACGATCCAAGGCCGTGCGAGTCCCGAGGCATCCCTTCAGCCCGGCGATGTCCTCAAGGTGTTCGAACGGAGGTTCTGATCACCGCCGCAGGGGCCGGCGCATGGGCGTCGCCGTGGTGGCCGCCCTAAGCCTGGCCGCAGCCGCAGACACACCGGCGCCGGGGCCGCTCCATATCATAGGCAGCCAGGCGTCAGGATGTTTCGCGGGAGCTGTGCAATTACCGCCAGCAGGGGTCGGCTTCCAGACCATCCACCGTGCGCGCAGCGCGTTTTGGGGCGCGCCGTCTACCATCTCCCAAATTCAGTCGCTGGCGGCGCAGGCGCATGCGGCGGGGCTCGGAGACCTCTATGTCGAGGATATTTCAGGACCCCGCGGCGGCCCTTTGCCTGGCGGACACCGGAGCCATCAGCTGGGGCTGGATGTTGACATAGGACTGGACAGTGCTCCTAAGCGTGCACTGACCGCCGCAGAGCTTGAAACCGTGGAACTGGCCAGCATGGTTCGGGCCGATGGGCGCGCCGTAAGCCCGACGCGCTGGTCCCCCGACGTCGTGATGCTGCTGCGTCTGGCAGCCGGCCTGCCGAACGTCGACCGAATTCTGATAAATCCCGCGATCAAGCGGCAACTCTGCCAGGATGTGCGGGGCGATCGATCCTGGCTGCAGTTGATTCGACCGTGGTACGGCCACGCCGCGCACATGCACATCCGGTTTCGCTGTCCTGCCGATCAGCACGATTGTGTGCAAGCGCCGCCACCGCCGCCAGGCGACGGCTGCGACGCAACGCTGCAATGGTGGTTCGACCAGCTGGATCTGCCACCGAAACCGGCGCCGCCTTATCATCCGCCACCGCTGCCGGCCGCATGCAAGGCAGTGATGCAGGCGCGCTGAGCCTACAGTTCGCCTGCCAGTCGGTGCATGGTTCGAGCAAACGCAGCGCCGACGGCCTGCTGGGCACGATGGCGGCCATCGCGCACGACCCAATTCCCAGCCACCATCACGTCACGCACCGGCGTGACGCTGCCGGAGAATATCCACGCGTCGAGGAGGTTATCGCCGGTCCGGCCCAAGAGCGTCGGATGCTCAGTGTCCAGAACCACGAGGTCGGCCGATTGGCCTGGCGCTATGCTGCCGGCATTCCGCCCCAGCGCCTGCGCCCCTCCCGAAAGCGCCCGGGAATAAAGGTTATCGATCTGGCTGCGCCGTTTTGTCTCCAGGCGTCGGACATAGTCCAGCCAGCGCAGCTCCTCGACCGGGTTGGTGCAGAGATTTGCGTCACTGCCGATGCCGAAGCGTCCGCCTTCGGTCAGAAAAGGCCGCAGCGGGAAGATGCCATCGCCAAGATTGGCTTCCGTCGTCTGGCACAAACCAGCCACGGCGCCGCAACCGGCGAGACGTTGCCGTTCCGCCGCATCGACATGCGTGGCGTGCACCAGGCACCAGCGTGCGCCGACTGGCGCATGATCCAGCAGCCATGCGACGGGCCGCGCGCCGCTCCAGGCGATGCAGTCGGCGACCTCCTTCTCCTGTTCGGCCACATGGATGTGGATCGGCACAGAATATTCGTCGGCGAGGGCAATTGCATGGCGCAATTCGTCTGGGGTCACCGCCCGAAGGGAATGTGGCGCCACACCGATTGCTGTGCTGCGTGACACCCTCGCACACAGGTCGCCGTAGCCGTCGGGGGAAAGAACAAAGCGGCGCTGACCGTTGGTCGGTGCTGCACCACCGAACTGCGATCGACAATAGAATACTGGCAACAAAGTAAGGCCGATGCCCGCAGTCTCCGCCGCGCCAACGATGCGAAGCGACAGCTCGGCCGGGTCTGCATAGGGCGATCCGTCTGCTGCGTTGTGCAGGTAGTGGAATTCGGCCACCGAAGTATAGCCCTGCAGCAGGCACTCGACGTAGAGCTGCGCAGCGATTGCCTGCACGTCATCCGGCGCGAGGATGGTGAGAAAGCGGTACATGACGTCGCGCCATTGCCAGAAGTCATCGCCGCCACGGCCGGCGCGTTCCGCGAGGCCGACCATCGCGCGCTGGAATGCGTGTGAATGGAGGTTTGGCATGCCAGGCACGACAAGACCGGCGAGACGTTCAGCGGGCTCCGTGGAATGCGGGGAGACCGAGCGGATGGTTCCGTCGCTGTCGACCTCGATCAGCACATCGGATTCGACGTGCAGATCGAGCAGCGCAGCTTGCGCGAGGTAGCGCATCCTCAATGGCGGTTTGTCAGACTCTCCTGCTTCGCCTCTCGCCGGCGCGCATGCAGAATGAACTCGGTATAGCCGTTCGGCTGCGCGCGGCCCTTGAATACGAGATCGCAGGCAGCCATGAATGCCGGCCCATCGAATGCTGGCGCCATGGGGCGATAATCCGGGTCATTGGCATTCTGCCGATCCACCACCTTCGCCATTCGCTGCATGGTCCGCATGACCTGCTGTTCCGAAACAATGCCATGGTGCAGCCAATTGGCGATGTGCTGGCTGGAGATGCGCAAGGTCGCACGATCCTCCATCAGGCCGATGTCGTGGATGTCGGGCACTTTAGAACAACCGACTCCTTGATCGATCCAACGCACCACATAGCCAAGAATGCCCTGGCAATTGTTGTCCAATTCCTGCGCAATGTCGTCAGGCGACCAGTTCGGTCGATCGGCGACCGGAATCGTCATCAGATCGGTGAGCGATGCGCGTTGCCGGCTGGCGAGTTCCTCCTGCCGATGCGCCACGTCTACCTCGTGATAGTGCAGCGCATGCAGGGTCGCGGCAGTGGGTGAGGGGACCCACGCAGTGTTTGCGCCGGCTCTGGGATGGCCGATTTTCTGCGCAAGCATATCCGCCATCCGGTCCGGCGCTGCCCACATGCCTTTGCCGATCTGGCCGCGACCTTGCAACCCGCAGGCCAAGCCGATGTCGACGTTCTGGTCTTCATATGCCTTGATCCACGCCGTGTTGCGCATGTCGTTCTTGCGGATCATCGGGCCGGCTTCAATCGATGTATGGATCTCGTCGCCGGTACGATCGAGGAAGCCTGTATTGATGAACACCACCCGGTCCTTCGCCGCCTGAATACAGGCCTTCAGGTTCACCGAGGTGCGACGTTCCTCATCCATGATCCCCATCTTCAATGTATTGCGTGCGAGGCCCAGCATGTCCTCGACGCGGGCAAAAATCGCGTCGGCGAATGCCACCTCGTCCGCCCCATGCATCTTGGGCTTGACGATATAAACCGAGCCGGTGCGGCTGTTGCGCAGCGGACCAATGCCCTTGAGATCATGCATTGCGATCAGCGACGTGACCGCTGCATCCACCATTCCCTCGGGAACCGGTGACCCCGATGCATCGAGTACTGCGTCGGTGTACATGTGGTGGCCGACATTGCGCACCAGCATGAGACTGCGCCCCGGCAAACTGAGTCGGCCGCCATCGGCTGCGGTGTAGATGCGATCCTCGGCCAAGCGCCGCGTCACCGTTCCGCCGCCTTTCGCGAACGTCTCTTCCAGCGTGCCTCGCATCAGCCCCAGCCAGTTGCGATAGGCCAACACCTTATCGTCGGCATCGACACAGGCGACCGAGTCCTCGCAGTCCTGGATCGTGGTTATGGCCGCTTCCAGCAGGACGTCGGCGATGCCGGCGGCATCCTGTTGTCCGATCGGCTGGCTGCGATTGATGACGATCTCTATGTGCAGACCGTGGTGCTTCAGCAGCACGGACGAAGGTTCGGCGGCATCACCGCGATAGCCGAGAAACTGCTCCGGCTGTGCGAGACCTGTTCGTGCATTGTCCTTGAGAGTGACCGCAAGTCGACCCTCATCGATCATATAGTGAATGGCATCGCGATGACTGCCGATGGCAAGTGGCACCGCCTGATCCAGAACCTGCCGCGACCTGGCAATCACTCGCTCACCACGGGCAGGGTTGTAGGTTGAACCGCGTGTCGCTGCACCGTCTTCAGGCAGCGCGTCGGTGCCATAGAGCGCATCGTAGAGGCTGCCCCATCGCGCATTTGTAGCATTCAGCGCATAGCGGGCATTTGTCACCGGCACCACAAGCTGCGGTCCCGCGATCGTGGCGATCTCGGCATCGACATTTTCCGTGCCGATAGAGAAATTCGCCGGCTCCGGCTGGAGATAGCCGATATCGCGCAGAAACCCGACATAACCTTCGGCACTGATGCGCTTGCCACGGTTCTCCAAGTGCCAGGCGTCGATCTGGCGCTGCATGGCATCGCGCTTGTCGAGAAGAGCCGCGTTGTGTGGGGCCAGGTCACGAATGAGCGCACCCAGCCCTTGCCAAAACTGTTCGGTTGAGACCCCTGTACCGGGGACTGCCTCTTTGTTGACGAAGTCATACAGTCGGCGGGCGATCCTAAGTCCGCCGGCATCCAGGTAATCCATACGCTGCAACTCCCAGCCGGGTTACGCCAAGGCACGCCACAGCGGACCCGAACTGCCGCGGCGTTATACTGTTTCCTGTCGCTTCCCCTGGAACTACGGCGGTGTCTGACGAGCAGATCTGTTAGTTTCGGTCGGCCGGCTTCTCACCTGTCTCGTTGTATACGCGCTTTGCCGGAGAGTGCCAGTGACGGCCACAATCGGCGGCCCCCGCCGTGCGGGCTGTCTGGCTCCTGGCCGAGCGTCGTTCGTCGCGCATCAGAGTGACCATCGGCTGGGTGTCCTTCGGATCCCAGCCCTGCTGACAATAGATTGCGACGCAATACTTCAAATCCTTCTCACCCTCGTAGTTACTTTTGAAGTGCACCTCATACGTAGAATGGTGAGTGTCGCTGACGATCCTGAAAAAGGAGAATTGATAGGTGCCTTGGGAGGAAGCCTTGGCAGCCTCTCTCGCAGCAGCGTTCAGCCCGGCCTTGGCACAACTGAAGGTCACGGCGTTGAGGTCCCCGAGACCCTCGGTCGGCGCGGTCGGCACCGGCACAGCAGCTGGGGGCGCTGCAGAGCCTTGCGGCGCCGGCGCGGCCGGCTGGGCCCTGCTGGTAGTGATGCCGACCAGCAATGCTGCGGCCACGGACGCGACCAGCAGTCGTACATCCGGGCGCCTGCGAGGAGAGCGTGCGGTCATGGCGCTGCCCTTTCCTGTTCTTGTGGCTCGAGACCGCCGCAACGGCGGGGTTCAAAGCCCGTACTGGACCACCTTGTTGCTGAACGTGCCGACATAGACCTTGCCGTTCGCGACGACGGGAGTGGTGTACTTGGCGAAGTTTCCCAGGTTGTCGCGCGGATTGGCATCGCTGTGGAACAGCTGCTTGAGCTGTGTGCCGTCGACCACTGTCGTCGCGTCGTAGGCCACCAGCGCTCCATGCACGATCGCCGAATTGGCGTTCCCCTGGACTGGATATGTGCACCAGACGACGCCTGTACCCGGCGCCGTGCCATTGGAGGAAACCACGAGGCGTCCACCCGGCATGCCACCCGGCGCGGGCATGTTGCCCGACGCGAATTGTGTTCCTTCGGCCTTGAATGCGGTGATGCGCTTGGTCGCGAAATCAAGGTTGTAGACCTTCAGCCGCTCATTCTCGCCCCAGACATAGATGTTGGCACCGTTTGCCCGCTCCATGTACACGGGGGTTCCGTGAATGTGATAGGTCTTCCCGGTCGGCGTCTGCGCCGCGGCATTGCGGTCAAGCTTCACGATCGGCCAGTTCGGGTTGGCCAGAGTCGTGGTCGGCAGGCCGGCGGCGCCGTTCGGCGGGTTGGGCAGGTAGGTCGCCACGAAGGGCAGATTGAACTGCGGATCCCAGAGATTGTGCCCGAGGTTGTTACGATTCAGATTGTATAAGATGCCGTCTTTGCCGCCGCCGATCAGGTTGCCTCGTTCAGGAACCAGGACCACGCCGGCGGCGCCGAGATCCTGATCCTCATCAGCCCGACCAAAATCGCTGAAGGCACCCCAGAAATCCGCGACGTCGAGCTTCGGCTTGCCGTTATCAACTCCCGCCTGCCCCGGCGTGTAGTGCAACTTGACGAAACTCTCGGCGAAGTTTCCCGGCATTGTGCCGGGGTCCATGCCGTTGCCGGTCGTAAAGTAGAGGTCATCACCCTCGATTGCTGGGCCAGAGCCGGACATCCACACACCGCCGGCACCACCGCCCGGCGTGATGCTGAAGATCGCTGGTCTGGGCGCGAAACCGTTTTCGCGGTCGAGGCCGCGGACATCGAAGGCGGTGACGAAGCCATGGCCAGGGCCGCGCGGGTTCTCGCCGTTGATCGAGAACGGGACCACGACAGCCTTGTGGCCTCCGGCGTCGATCAACCCGAGCCCGGCGCGCATCTTCTGGTACGGTACCGCAAAGCCATTCGAAATTCCGCCGCCGCCGTTGTCAGCGTTTCCTTCAATAAGCATTGGTGGTTTCTTATCAGCGAGGCTGTTGGCGTCGAGTATCCAGAGCATGTTGTTGCGTTCGATGTTCTGGCTGGCGGGGTTCGGTTTTCCGAATGTCGTGACATAAATCGTGTTGCTGGCCACATCGATGACAGGTGTCGCGGTGATCCCCCAGTTGCGATAGATGTTGTGAAGATCCATGCCTTTCCCCGGGGGGTTGGCGATGTCGGCCGGATCGAAGGGCGTCGCAAGCTGCCGGCGAGCGAGTTGAGCACCGGTGTTGACGTCGAAGATGAATGCAGTGTTCGTCATCGTGAAAATGTAGAGCCTGTTGCCGATGACGAGGGGAGACACATCGATCTTCTCATCGACGACGAACTCGCGAAGCTTTTTTAGTCTGGGAACGTTCGCGGCGGTCAGGGTGGTCTCGGACTTGTTCCAGCCCTGTCGGGTGTTGTTGACACCGACCGTCCAGATATCGACGGCCCAGGCGGATGCCGGGAGGCTCAGGAGCAACACCAGGAGACCAAGGCGCGCCGGCAGCGTCATGATGTGTTCGCCCACGAGATGAAAGGGGACGCAGCCCCGGGTTACGTTGAAGCTAGCTGCATCTGCCCGCGGTCAGGGTGATGGACTGAGCAGGAGACTATGCCATTGCCGGGAATCGGTGCAACGCGCCGATCAACCCTGCACAGCGCGGCGGGAACGGGCCAGCGGCATGGCCCGTGGCTGTCCCAGACACTCCGCTGGGACGGCTGGGCTCGGCGTGGTCGTGCTCTCGGTCAGATCGACGTGCCGACAGCTTACGCTATGGCGCAGCCGGCACGCTCTCGGCAAGCAGATTGTGGGTTCGCTGCGCTTCCCGATGACCTACGACCAGCTGGACCTTGGTCGTCGCGCTCTATTACGACGCGTGAATCAATAGCGCTCGATCATGCGTAGGGCGGCGAGTCACCTCATACCCGCCGCCCTGTGCTCGCATATTAGACGACGTGGAAAAGGTAGAGCAGAATGATCACGGGAATGGGAATGCCAAGAACCCACAGAAGAATGCCGCGCATGTTCAACTCCGTCTCTTCAATGGAAAGGAAAGTTGGGATCGATCCGTGGCGGTACCATGGCAAACGCAATCACAAGTTGGTGGGCATTATATCCTCAGCCGCACCCCGGCAAAGAAGGAGGGGCCTGGGGTTTGATATCCATTCACCGACTCCCACCGCGAGTAGAACAGATTTCGACCGTTGGCAAAAAGCTGGACATGCGGCGCAACGTCGTAAGTGACCGTCAGGTTGAACAGCAACCCCTGGCGATTGGAGACGATGCTCCCCGTGGAATTGCCGTTGTTGTCAACCAGGAAATCCGGAAAAGCGCCGGTGAGAAGTAACTCAGGCGCGATCGACAAACCGGGCAGGGGAGTTATCGTCGCGTTGAGCGCCGCCGAGCTGCGTGGCCGTCGCGTTAGCTGCGTGCCCAGGTCGGCGTTCTGCGCGTCAGTGTAGGTATAGCTGATGTCGAGAGCGAGCCACCTCGTGGCCTGCAGGGTTAACTCGGCTTCGATTCCCTGGATGTGCGCCGCGCCGACGTTCACCGCTGTACTGACTGGGGTGAACACGGCGACGATCAGGTTCTGGACCTGCTCGTTGAAGTAGGTGGCGCTGATGCTGGCGATTCCGAACGTCGTGGTGAAGCCGACTTCCCAGCCCTGCGCGCTCTCTGGCTTGAGATTGGGATTGCCGACATAGCCAAAGGAGTCGACGCCGAAGCGGTCGAACAGCGACGGCGCCCGGAAGGCGGTGCCATAGGCGGCCTTGAAGCGTGTTAGGATCTCGGGGACATCAACTACGGCGCCGAGCCGCCAGGTGAAGGGTTGCTCGCCGTCGACCCAATCCTGACGGACCTGGCCGGTCAGTGTCACCCGTTGCAGCAGCGTGGTCTGCAGTCCGGCGTAGGCAGCATCGTCCGTCATCGAAGCCCGGGCCGATTGCGCGAATATCGACCCAAAGAAGGACTGGTTCACCTTCACGTTGATGTTGTCCGCGGTGTGCTGGTAGCCAAAGGTCAGATCAGTTGCCGAGAGCGTCGGTATCGGCGCCAGATCGGACAAGTGCACCGTGTTGTTCCACTGCACGTCGGTGCGATAGCTGTGGTAGCGCGAATCGTTGGTCGCCTGGTTGGGATCGAGCGCCTGCAAAGCCTGGGTGTAGTGCCTGTCGTTCTGCAGGCGACCGACGAAGGCGCTGGTCTCATATGCGCCATTAAACAGCTTGGAGGTGATCCCGGCCCGACCAAGCAACGAAGCGTCCGTTCCGGTCGAGTTGCTGTTGTCGAAGGTCGGATTGCCAAGCGCGTTGAAGCCGAAGTCGGCGCGCCGGGCACGCAGGAAAAGCGACAGGCGGGTGCCTTCGACCGGGGTATAGCCAAGGTTCAGCGTGCCGATCGTGTCGGCGAAGCTTTGTGGAACACCGGTATATATCGACTGGCGCTGCGGTGTGGTGTCGTAGCCGCGCAAAGCTTCGCCTTCCACGGTCGCAGAATAGTCGATCGGCCCTTCTATGCCGGAGGCATTCGCATTCCCTTCGAGCTGTTTCGGGTAACCGCCGGCAAGTTCGCCGGTCAGGTGAAAGCCAGGATCGTGCCCCTGGCGGGAAATCAGGTTGATCACGCCGCCGATCGCACCGGAGCCATACAGCGCCGCCATCGGGCCGCGAATCACCTCGATGCGCTCGACATCGGCCAGCGTATCGACACCAAAGTTGAAGGCGCCCGAGGAGTCTGAAGCATCGTTCAGGGGCATGCCATCACGCAGCACGAGCACCTGGTTGGAGTTGGTGCCGCGCACAAACACGCTGGCATTGCCTCCCGGACCGCCCGACTGGCTCACGCGAATGCCAGGCACCGCCGACAGCGCGTCAGTGAGGGTGAGATAGCCGCGTTGCTCGATGGTCTGACGGTCGATCACCGTCACGCCAGCGGGAATGTCAGCCACCGGTGTCGGAACCCGTGTGGCGGTCACAACCGTTTCCGGTATCGACTGGGGTTCGTCGGCAAATGATATTGCGATCGTCATTGCCCAGACAGCTGGAATCCAGAGTAGGCAAACACCGCGTCTGCGTGCGTTCAACCAGTGTACTTGAGATCTCCGCATTGCGGGCCCTCCCATCGACAGTGAGTCGACAGCCCGCGCGGGTTCACCCCCGCTGCATCGATACACCCCGCCCGATGCACGCGTGCAGTCTCGACGCCGGCCGGTCTCCTGGCTCGCGGGTCATCATCCGTTCGCGCCTTCTCGCCTTTCGGCAATGGCATGTGCGAACTGACTAGCCGCGCACAGTTGCGGGGGCAGCAGCCTCGTCCTCGGGTGTGAGCCGAAGATCTTGACTTTCCCGTTTAAGCCCCTCGTCCTGCACCGAGGACTTGCGGGCCACCTGCGTCTCCCATCACAGTAACCGGTTCAAGGGAGTAAGCAATGATCCCGCATATCGCGTTCGAACCTGGGGCCAGCGCTCCCCTCGACGGCATCCGCGTCGTCGATCTGTCGCGCCTGGTGGCAGGCAACATGCTGAGCCTGCAACTCGCCGATCAGGGCGCGGAGGTGATCAAGGTCGAGGACCCGCGCACCGGCGATCCCTTGCGTGCATGGCGGGTGAAGGGGCAGTCGCTGCACTGGAAAGTATATGCCCGCAACAAGAAAAGCCTGGCGCTGAACCTGCGCGCGGCAGCGGCACGCGATGCCCTGATGGACCTGCTGACGGCGAGCAATGTGCTCATCGAGAACTATCGTCCGGGCACACTGGAAGAGATGGGATTCAGTCCGGATACGCTGCACGAGCGCAATCCCGGATTGATTATCGTGCGCATCACGGGGTTCGGACAGGACGGGCCGTATCGCGACCGGCCCGGCTTCGGCACGCTGGTGGAAGCGATGTCAGGATTTGCCGCCAAGAACGGCTATGCCGACCGGCCGCCGGTGCTGCCGCCGCTCGCCTTGGCCGACATGGTCGCAGGTCTATACGGCGCCTACGCAGTGATGATCGCTCTGCGCGTGGTTGAGCGCGGCGGCAAGGGTCAGGTGATCGACCTGCCGTTGTTGGATCCGATCATTTCCATCCTTGGTCCAGACGCAGCGATCTACCGGGTTTCAGGCGAGCGGCCGCAACGCACCGGCTCGCGCTCGCTGACAACGTCTCCACGCAATGTCTATGCGACGAAAGATGGGCGGAACATTGCGATATCAGCATCCATCCAGGCGATGGCGGAACGGGTGTTCCGGGCGATAGGACGACCCGACATGATCGACGATCCGCGTTTCCGCACCAACACCGATCGTGTGCGTCACATCGAGGAGTGCGATGGCGCGGTGGCAGCGTTCATCGCCGAGCGCACGCTGGACGAAGCGATGGCCGTGTTTACCACGGCGCAGGTGACGGCGACGCCGGTCTATGAGATCGACCAGCTTGTGGCGGATGAACATATTCAGGCGCGCGGCGTGATCGTGGAGGCGCCGGACGCGGAAGCCGGCTCGGTGCTGATGCACAACGTGATTCCCCGCCTGTCCGAAACGCCTGGCAAGCTGCGGCGGCCCGCCCCGGCGCTGGGCGAACATACGCGGGAGGTGTTGACGGCGATCGGGTACACCGAAGCTCGGATTGGAGGATTGATCGAGGAGGGAATGGCGAAGCAGGCCTGAATGGTCCCCGCTGTCATCGGGAGGAGCGAGGCGGTGGCCGCACGTGATCCGGCCAAGCAATCTCGTGAACCTAAGCTACAGCAGATCAGGAAATAGATCCCGCCACCCAGGGTTCATGGCATTGATCAGCGCTAACTTCTTCCGCCGCGAACCAGCCTTGATCTGCTTCTCGCGAGCGATCGCATCCGCCACCTCCACATACTCTTCGAAGTACACCAGCTTGTGGACATTGTATTGCCTGGTGAACTTCGAAAACGTCTTTGCACGGTGTTCGCCAACACGCCCAAGCAGGTCATTGGTTAGCCCTCTATACAGCACCGTGTGCCGGTCATTGGTGGGGATATAGACGAAGTACCGGTGCGCCATTGGCGCGAGCTTGCTTCGTCGCTACGTTCCTCGGAATGACACAGGGGTTCGATATGCGTATTGATCTTCCCGCCTGGCGGTCGCTTCTGTTCGTGCCGGTGACGGCGGAAAAGTTCGTGCGCACCGGTGCAGAACGCGGTGCAGATGGCATCATTCTCGACCTGGAAGATGCCGTCGCTCCGGCGGAGAAGGAAAGAGCGCGCACGTTGATCGCCGGCGCCATCCCACAGGTCGCGCGCAATGGTGGAGACGTGCTGGTGCGGGTGAACCGTCCGTGGCGGCTCCTGGTACGCGACCTGGAAGCAGCTGTCACACCGGGCATAGCTGCTCTGATGCTGACCAAGGTGGACAGCGCGGAACATGTCCAGGCCGTCGCGGAGATTGTCGAGGAACTGGAATCCGAACGCGGCCTGCCCATCGGAAAGCTGCAGTTCGTGGTATTGGTCGAGACGGCAGCCGGCTTCTTCCGCATCGAAGCTATCGCGAAGTCGCATCCGCGCATCGTGGCCCTCAGTCTGGGAACCGAGGACTTTACCGCTGACGTCGGCATGCTGCCCGACCCCGACGCGCTGATGTATCCCAAACAACACACTCTGTTCGCCGCTCGCGCTGCCGGCATCCTGCCGTTTGGGTTCATCGGTTCGATTGCCAACTTCCGCGACCAGGAAGCCTTCCGCGCCATCGTGCGTCGCTCCAAACATTTTGGCTTCGTCGGTGCCAGCGCCATCCATCCTCTGCAGGTGCCGGTGCTGAATGAAGAATTCTCGCCCACCGATGCGGAAGTGCAGCGCGCCGAACGCATGGTCGCAGCGTACGAAGCTGCATTCGCCCAGGGTCTTGGCGCGGTGCAGTTCGAAGGCGCCATGATCGATGTGCCAGTGGTCCAGCGCGCGCAGAACGTGATCGCCCGCGCGACCGCCATCAGGCAGCGAGTAGCGGCTCGCGGCGGTCAGTAAACCTGCGCGGTTGCTCTGGCCACACGGCAGCCGATACCCTGGCATCAAGATCGCACGAGCCCCGGAGGCTGACTACACATGCAGAGCAATCCATTGCGTGCCGCGTTGGAGCGTGGCGAGTTGCAAATCGGCACCTGGGTCAACCTGGTGCGAAGCCCTGCGATCCTGCCGTTGCTGAAAGCGGCCGGACTTGACTTTGCGCGCGTGGATATGGAGCACACCGCGGCCTCGATGGAGGACATCGCCAATCTCGCACTGATGTCGCGGGCGCTGAACTTTCCCATCGCGGTGCGGCCCCCCAAGGCCAATCGCGAGTGGATCACGCGGCTGCTCGATGTCGGCGTCTGGAACCTGCACTGCCCGCAGGTGGAGAACGCGGCGCACGCCGCTGAGATTGTGGCGGCCTCGCGGTACGCCCCTCTCGGCTTGCGCGGCAATGCGGGCCACAGTCCCGGAACCGATTTCGACACCACGGGCACCGCTAGCGAGAGGCGCGCATTCGCCAATCGGCAGGTCTTCGTCACGGTCATGTTCGAGACCGCCGCGGCGTTCGATGATCTCGATGCAATTGCCGCGATGGAAGGTATCGACGCATTGACGCTCGGTCCCGCCGACCTCGCGCAGGATCTCGGCGTGTTTGGCGCACCGGATCAGGCGCGCGTACTCGACGAGAAGCGGGACCTCGTGCTGGCCGCCGCGAAGCGTCACGGCAAGACGTGCGCCATGCTGTGCTCCAGCTATGAACAGGCGCAGCAATGGAAAGCTGCCGGTGCTCTGTTGCTGGCCTTTTCCAGTGATACCGAGGTGCTGCAGGGTGCCTACCGCCAGGCGATGACCCGCATCAAAGGGTAGCAAGGCTACTGCCAGGTCTCGCGGGACCCCTTGCGGCGCATAGCGCGGGGCGGAACTGGCAACTGTTCGATTGGCTTGCCGAACAGCCAGCCTTGGCCATGGGCGATACCGAGGCTCTTGGCGAACGCTGCCTCGGTCTCGTTTTCAATCATCTCGCCGATCACCTTGCAGCCGATCTCGCTGCACAGGACACAAACCGATCGTATCAGCGCGCGCTCACGGTCCCGGCCGTTGGCCGCCCTCAGGAATGGCCCGTCGATCTTAACGAAGTCAACGTCGAAGCGCCGCATGTAGTTGTACGCGGTGGCACCTGCGCCGAAGTCATCGAGGCAAACAGCGTGTCCAGCGGTCCTGAGCTGCGCGAGAAATTCCTCTGCCTCGGCAAGATCGTCCACGGCGGCTGATTCGGTAAGTTCGAATAGCAACTGATGACGAGCGTCACCCAGTCGGGCAGCAATTTCCAGCAATGCTTTGCGAAAGCCTTCGTTCTGTACGGACCGGCCCGATACATTGACCGCCACGCTGGATTTGTCGCTTCGCATGATCGCCTCGACGGCGCGGCGACACACGATGAGGTCAAGTTCGATAATCAGGCCAAGATCTTCGCTGAACGTCACCGTCTCGAAGGTATTCGCCCCATTAGGGAACCGCGACAGCGCCTCATAGTGATGCACTGCCCGCGTTCCGAGGTCGACGACTGGCTGATAGACGACCGTGAACCGTCCGTCAGTCAATAACTTTCTGATGTCCGCAAAGCGTGTCACGGCCTGGTTCATCGCCTGTGTCAAACCGGACTGAAGCGAAGCGACGTCGAAATCGGCGCCTTGCGACTTGACGAAGCTGCTCAATGCATACGACAGCGCACGGCTCGCTTCGCTGTTGGTCAGGTTGCCAAATGAGAGATCGATACTGGCGATCCTTGGTGCGAGCTGGCCATCTTGTATGCCTGCTCCGCTGATCGCCGCGGCGATGTCCGACGCAAGTGTGGTGTCGCGTTCGCCGGAATGGCCCGCCTTGGTGATGATACCAAACGAGTCGTCGCTGAGTCGTCCTGCGGCGTCGCCGCCCACCGATGCGGCACGCAGCGCGGCGCCGATCTCTTCCAAGAGTGCGCCGGCTCGCTCCGGCGGCAATTGGCGGGCGGCGCCGGACAGCCCATCCAGCTTGAGCAGTTGCAGACGCCGCGGTCCCTTGATGGGATCGCCGCCCAGACGCTGCGCGGCATCGCTGAATGCATCCTGCGACAGCAGCCCAGTGCTCGCATCCCGCTCCAGCGCTGGCCCGATCAGGGTGTCCGGAACCAGTGTCACGGTGATGAATAGGTCATCACTGCGGTCGGGCAAGCGACAGGCTCCGAACAGCACCTGGCTCGGGGTCCCATCCGAACGTGCAATCCGGACGGAGGCGGGGTCGATGCGGAAGTCTGTCCGCACCTGCCTCAGCAGCCGGCGAACCAGTGCTCGATCGCAGGCGGCGACAAGCTCCAGGACGGCGCGCCCCAACAGGGTCTTCGAGTCGGCGCCCAGCACGGCCTGTGCTGCGCCCGACACAGCGACAATGGTGCCCTCCTTCCCCACCTCGACCAGCAGGTCAGCTGCAGCGAACGCGAAGGCGACGTGGCGATCGCGTTCCAGCCGCAGGTGCCTGACGGTCTGTTCCGGGATTTCCGTGGTCATGGGACGCGGTGATGCAAGCTCTGTCGGCCCCGCTATCTCGGCAGACCGGGGTTACGATTTGGTTGCCGGCAGAGACCGCACCCGCCCCACAGCGCTGATTACATGCTCAGGCCGGTGCGGGCCGGCTACCTCCCCATCCACTTCGGCGCGCGCTTCTCCATGAAGGCCGTTCGGCCCTCCTTGTAGTCGGCGCTGTTGAAGCAGTTCTCCGACATGCGCTTGATCGCCGCCATGTCCCGCTGACTCTCGTCCTTCAGCATCTCGTTGATCGTCAGCTTCGATGCGGCCACCGACAAGGGAGCATTGTCGGCGATGGTGCGGGCGATATCCAGCACCTCGTCGTTCAGCTCCTCCTCCCCGACCATCTTGTTGATCAGGCCGATGCGCTCTGCCTCCGCCGCGTCGATCCGCCGCGCGGTATACAGGATCATGCGCGCATGTGCCGGCCCCACCAGGTCAATCAACCGCTTGACCGAATCCGGCGCATAGGCAATCGACAGTCGTGCTGCCGGAATGCCGAACTGGCTGTCCGCCGCAGCAATGCGCAGGTCTGCCTGCATTGCGATCGCCAGGCCGCCACCCAGGCAGAAGCCCCGGATGCGTGCGATCACCGGCTTGGGGAAGCCGGCATACTTCGCCCGCCCAACGCCGGCCAGGCGCTCGTATTCCTGTTGTGCATCGGCGTTGGAGCGGTTCTTCTCGAACTGACTGATATCCGCACCCGAGACGAATGCCTTGTTTCCCGCGCCGGTCAGCACCACAACGCGCACCGAGGAGTCCTCTGTGAACTCATCAAGGATCTCCCCGAGGCCGGTCCACATCTCCAGCGACATCGCGTTGCGTTTTTCAGGCTGGTTGAAGGTGACCAGCCCTACGCCATCGTCTTTCGCTGCCAGCATCTTGCCACCCGCATATTCGCGGGTGACCGCCCCGCCCGGGAAGTCGTTCATCAGATCGCCCCCTTCTTGCGCATCTCGGCGATCTCTTCCTTGGTGTAGCCAACCGACGTCAGCACCTCGTCCGTGCTCGACCCCATCTCTGGTGTCGCCATGCGAATGTCCTTGGAGAAGCCCGTCATGCTGATCGCGGACGCGACCACGTCTACTTCGCCGACCGCGGGTGAATGCATCGGCGTAGCCATCTGGAGGTGTTGCACCTGCGGGTCGGAAAACACCTGGTCGATGCTGTAGATCGGACCGCACGGCACGCCGGCCCCCTCCAGCAGCTCGATCCAGTATTCTGACGGCTTGTGACGTGTTACCTCACTGATCGACGAATTGATCTCCTTGCGGTGCTTGCTGCGCGAGACCTGGTCTTTCCACTCCGCCTTGTCCTTCCACTCCGGCTTGCCAATCGCCTCGCAGAAGCGGCCGAACACACGGGCGGAACTGGCAGCAATATTGATATGACCGTCAGATGTCGGGAACACGCCGGTGGGGATGCCGGTCGGGTGATCATTGCCCGCCTGCGGTGCCACCTCCTTGGCGATTAGCCAACGCGAGGCCTGGAAGTCCAGCATGAAGATCTGCGCTTCCAGCAGGCTGGTGGTCACCCAGCGGCCGACGCCGGTACGCTCGCGGTCGTAGATCGCCATCATGATGCCGAGCGCCAGAAGGTTGCCGGCGGTCAGGTCGTCGATGGGAATGCCAACGCGCACCGGGCCTTGGCCAGGCAGCCCAGTGATCGACATGAGCCCGCCCATGCCTTGGGCGATCTGATCCACCCCGGCGCGGTGACCGTAGGGGCCAGTCTGGCCGAACCCGCTGATACTGCCATACACGATACGCGGGTTCACTTCTTTGACGGTGTCGTAGTCCACCTTCAGCCGGTGCTTTACCTGCGCCCGCATGTTCTCGACGATGATGTCGGCCGTCTTCACCAGGCGCATGAATGCGGCATGGCCTTCCGGCGACTTCAGGTTCAATGTGATGGCGCGCTTATTGCGATGCAGGTTCTGGAAGTCAAAGCCATGACGGCTGCCGGTGATCTCCTCGCCATCCGTCGCTGGTGGCTCAATCTTGATAACGTCGGCGCCCCAGTCCGCGAGATGCCGTACCGCCGTGGGCCCGGCCCGCGCGAGCGTCAGGTCCAGCACCTTCAGTCCGTTCAGCGGCAGCCGCGTCTGCGCCTGAGCCAACATGGTCTTGTCGGTGGGGCTCTCCGGCATCCCTGGTCTCCTCTCGGTGTGGTCCGGATACTCCGCCGCAATCGGCCGCCGCTCAAGTGCCGCAATGGTGGACCTCCTTCCCGGACTAGCGATGAATTCGGTTGACCTGGCGCTGGTGCTGGCCGTCGATGGCTCGGCAAGCGTCACCTACGAGGAGTTCGGCCTCATCGCCGGCGGTATGGCAGCCGCGCTGCGGGAACCGCCGATCATCGCCGCGCTGATCGGCGGCCCGGCGAAGGCCAGCCTGTGCTCGCTGCTGCTGTGGTCGGGCACCGGGGCGCAGGAGGTGATCACCGGCTGGACCCTGGTCGCCTCAAACGCCGATGCCAGCGCCTTTGCCGATCAGGTGGACAACATGCCCCGCATCGTGCCGGCTGGGGAAACAGCAATTGGTGAAGCGCTGCTCGCTTCGCTGACACTCCTCAGCCACATTCCGGACACGCCCGCGCGTCAGGTGGTCAACGTGATCGGCGACGGCAGATCGAACAGCGGACTTGTCCCTGGCCCGGTTCGCGACCGCATGGCGGAAGCGGGTATCACCATCAACGGCCTCTGCATCCTGCACGAGGAACCGGACCTGCTGGCGTCGTATACGCGCGAGGTGATCGGAGGGCCGGGAGCCTTCGCCGTAACCTGCCCTGACTATCCTGCGTTCGCCGCGGCAATGAAGCAGAAACTGGCGCGGGAGCTGAACGTGCCGATCGCATGAATGAACCAGAAGGCTATGACGACGTTGCAACAGATTGGCGGGAGAGGAGCGTCGCAATGAGCGCGCGCACGGCGGAAGCAACCGAGATACCCGCAGAGGATGCGCTCGCCGACGTTAGCGACCCCGCACCGACTGCGACGGCGCCCCGGGACGACGAAGACATGCCGCTGCCCACGGAGCCGCGAACGATCTTCCTCGGCGGACTGTTCGGGCTGGCCGTGCTGGCCGCGCTCTATGTCGCCGCACCGATCGTACTCCCAGTGGTGCTGGCGTTCGTACTGAAACTGCTGCTGCAGCCGGTGGTGCGGCTGCTGGATCGGGCCAGCGTGCCGCACGCGCTGGGAGCACTTATTGCCATCCTTATGCTGGTGATGGCGCTTGCCGGGATCATCAGCGGCGTCGCCGGACCGGCGGCGTCGTGGGCCGGTAAGCTGCCGGACGCCATCCCGCAAATTCAGCAGCAGCTTGAGTTTCTGGCCCGACCGATCAACTCGTTTCAGTGGATGATGTCGCAGATACAGGGCGTGGCCGGCATGGGTGTCAGCCTGCCGCAGGGGTCCGAACACGCGTCGGTCAACGTGATGGGGATGCTGTTCAGCGGGACCACGACGGTCGCTGCCGGTCTGTTCACGACGCTGATCGTTTTGTTCTTCCTGCTGGTCTCTGGCGAGACATTCATGCGTCGGCTGGTTGAGATTCTGCCCACGTTTGCCGAGAAGCGTCAGGCGGTCGAAATCACCATCGACATCGAGCGGAACATCTCTGCCTATCTTATCACCGTTTCGGTCATCAACGTCGTTGTCGGTTTGCTGACCTTTCTGGTCATGTGGGTGTGCGGTGTCGCCAACCCACTGCTCTGGGGGGTGGTCGCGTTCGTGATGAACTTCGTGCCGATCCTCGGCCCGATGGTTGCGATCATTGTCTTTCTGATGGCCAGCGTGCTGTCACTCGGCGTTACCTGGTGGGCGCTGTT
>JBKPSV010000084.1:0-5898 GCA_046735215.1 Pseudomonadota bacterium
ATCTGGTTGGACGCTCCAAGCATGACAATGCTGCCCAGGCGCAGGGCGCGGCCGGAATGCGAACCGCCACCGACTGAAACGCGCGCTGTATCGCCCTGCACCAGACGAATGCTCTCCAGCGGCACGCCCAGCCATTCGCCGACCAACTGGCAGAAACTGGTTTCGTGGCCCTGACCACTGGACACTGTGCCAATGACAACTTCCACCACACCGTCGGGTTCGACGGTGATTTCCGCCCGTTCGCGCGGGACACCTGTCGCTGTATCGATGTAGTTGGCGACGCCGATGCCGCGACACTTGCCACGTTGCTCTGCTTCTTCCCGTCGGGCGGCAAATCCCGGCCAGTCTGCCAGCGCCAGGACGCGCTCCATCACTTCGTGGTAGTGCCCGCTGTCATACTCCAGCCCGAACGGATTGCGATACGGCATGGCCGATTCCGGCACCAGGTTGTGCCGTCGCAGCTCGACGCGATCGAAGCCGCACTGTCGCGCGGCCAGGTCGATCAGTCGCTCCATCACGAACATCGCCTCTGGGCGGCCGGAGCTGCGATAGGGCCGTGTCGGTGCCGTGTTGGTCAGTGTGGCACAGGCGCGGAAATGCACGGCCGGCACATGGTAGATGCTGGTCATGATCTCCACGCCCTTGTGCAGCGGGCCGAATGAAACGGGGTAGGCGCCGCTGTTCACCATATTGGTACCGCGCATTGCCAGGAACTTTCCCCCGGCATCCAAAGCCAGTTCGGCATCGGCGCTCAGATCGCGCGCCTGGTAGTCGCACAGAAATGCCTCGCTGCGTCCACAGGTCCATTTCACCGCCTGCCCGACCCGCTTTGCTGCCCATAGCACCAGGGCGAATTCCGGATTGGACGCGCCGCGCGTGCCGAAGTTGCCGCCGACATCGTGCATCACTATTCGCACATCGTCGTCGTCCACGCCGAGCACCACCGCCATGTCGTGCCGCGGCCGCACCGCGCCACCGGCGCCGGCATGGAGCGTGTATCGCCCAGTATCAGCGTCGAACTCACCCACCGCGGCCCGCGGCTCCATTGTCACGCCAGCGATCCGCTGCACCCAGCTGCTTAGGCGGACCACATGCGCCGCCACCCCGAACGCGGCATCGGTTGCACCAGCATCACCCACCCAGCCGTCAAGGCAGACATTGGATTCGGCATCCGACCAGGCTTGCGGCGCATCCGCTGCGACGGCCTGGCTGGAATGCACCACTGCAGCCAGTCCGGCGTAATTCACCGCTACCAGTTCCGCCGCATCCTTCGCTGCTGCCTGGCTGCTTGCCACCACCATCGCAACGATGTCTCCGACATGCCGCACCTCGTCGGCCGCCATCGCATAGTGCGACGGAATGTAAGGCGGTGATCCGTCGGCATTCTCCAGCTGGATGTCGGCCGGATGACCTGTGCGCACCGCATGCGGGATCGGCTTCAGGCCATCGTCCAGCATGTCGCGACCGGTGAGCACCGCCAGCACGCCGAGTGCCGCACGGGCGGCTGCTGTGTCGATCCGACGGATCAGCGCATGCGCATGCGGGGATCGCACCATCACCGCGTAGGCCTGACCAGCCACGTTGATGTCGTCGCTGTAACGCCCGCGCCCGGTGAGCAGGCGTAGATCTTCCCTGCGACGCACCGGCTGTCCGATCATCACGTCCTCCCACACACCGCAAGAGCGTGGCGGATGGACCCTAGGCGATCAAGCCTTCACAGCGATCACCCGCCGCAGAGTTGCGTCACGATGTCGTCGTGCAGGGTGGCGATTCCTGTCTGCACTCAATCCAGGAATGGTGACAGCCCACGTCCCAGAGTGTCGTCGACCGTCTGGCTTGCCAGCATGGTGCGCAAGTGGTCGGGCCGCCCAAGTGCCTGCTCACAACCTCGCAGACGATACTGGCTGCGCAGCGTCGTCAGATGCCAGTCGAGTTTCGCCAGGCTCAGTGTGGCCGAGCCGGGAGGGCGGCGTTCAGCAGCAGGAAGCCGGCAAGCTCGCGTGCCACATAACCATGCTGATATTCACGTCGATAGGCGTGGATCCCGCAGCGCACGCAGCAGCTCATTCCATTCCCCGGCATCGATCACCGCGTCCGCCACCGCGGTCGGAATCAGTGCATCGAACTTGGTGTCGATCAGCCGCGTGATCTGGTCGGCGTGCTCCAGATGCCGCCGATCATATAGAAATGCCAGCACTGGTCGCGATAGAACGTGCCTTCGGTCAGTCCGGTGTGGGCCTGAACCCCTTCCTTCAGCATGGCGCAGACGCCGGACAGCGCCTCGGGTCCGATGTCGATCGAACTCAGCGCACTGATCCTGTCATGAAATACGTTGATCTGCAGCCACATCTCGGTGGAGATCAGCGCCCGTAATGTGCGAGCGTTGTCCTCAGCGCAGCGGAGCGCCCACTGCACAGATGTAGAGTGTTGCTGTCCAACAGGCGAAGTCCGCGACGGTGATTGCCTCAGGGATTGCGTGCTTTTCGAAGAACGCTGCGGCGTCTCCGTTGATCCGCAGCAGCGACAGCCAATTGCGTCCACCTTCGGCGTCACGCGCGAATGTCTTGGTGACATCGATCAGGCGTGCCAGGTTCTCGATACGCTCCATGTAGCGCGCGAGCCGATGCGCACTGCCAGCATGCCGCGCAGTCAAGTGTTTGTTTGGCGAGACCGCCTCGTCCGGGGTTGGCCTTCAGCCGGTTGCGAAAATCATCGAGCTCCGCAGCACTCGCGCGCGGACCGATCAGTAGGCCATAGCCACCAGACTCGGCCACCGGCTTTACCACCAGCGTCTGCAGATGCAGCAGTGTATACGCAAAGCAGTTTGCAGAACGCCGTCCTGCCGCATCCGCTGCCCTCGACATGGGTTGGCCTGAGAACCCTTGCACGTTGAGCGGTCACGCCACGCCGCCATCCGCAACATTGCTGCTGCCGGCGAATGCCCGTTTCCTGTGCAACTGGCTCAGCGCCGGCTGGCCAGTGCCAGTGCTCCCCCCAACAGTGCCGTCGCTCCCGCCAATGGTCCGAAGCCGCTGAAGCCAAAGCTGCCGATCATCCACCCGCCCAGCCCGGCAGCACCGAGCCAGCCGATGCTGTTGGCGGTGACGTTCAGTCCCATCACCGTGCCGCGCACGTGCTCCGGCATGCTGCCGAGTGATGCCATCAGCGACGGCCGCGCGATTGCGTTGCAGAACACATAGACAAAGCCGAGTGCGACAGAGGTCTGCAGGTCGGGCTGCCAGCCAAATAACACGAGCGCGGCGACGCCGGATGAGAGCATTGCCGCGGCAAAGATCACCAGCCGATCGGGCAGGCGGTCGGCGAACTGGCCGCCCAGCACCGTGCCGACGATGTTGCCCAGGGCGAAGATGGCAAGTGGCAATGCCACCTCATTGAGCGCCAGCCCGTAGGTGGCTTGCAGGAACGTCGCGTAATACACCGCGACCAGGCCGTAGCAGATGCGCTCGGCGATCCCCATGACGAGCAACCGGATCACCGGCCGCGACAATGCCGCGTTCAGTGAAGGCATCCGCGACGCGGGGAGCGTGCTGCCGCTCTGTCGCCTCGACGTGGTTGCCAGCAGGCTGGCCGTGGTGAGCAGTGCCAAGCCAGAGATGCAGAAGTTAACGCCGCGCCAGCCGATCCAGGATCCCACCCAGGCCGCGAGCGGGACACCGATCAGCAGCGTCAGCGACTGTCCGCTCATCACCCAGCCGAGTGCGCGTCCTTGCTGGGTCGGGAGCACGCGCCCCGACACTTCAGTGAAGATCGTGCCGCTGAACAGGCCGCAGAAACCGCCCGCAACGGTGGCCCAGACGGCAACACTCAGAAAGCTGGGTGAGACCGCAACACCTATTGTCGCCACCGCAAGTCCCAGCGGTCCGCCGATAAGAAAGGGCCGTGTGCCCCATCGGTCGGCACCTGTGCCGGCGAAGATCGAAGTGATGCCCCAGGTGATGGAATTGATGGCAACCAGATTGGCGATCAGTGGCACGCTGGTGTCCAGATCGCGCGCCATGTCGATCAGGAACGGCGCACGCGTCGTGCCGCTGGCAGAGACGGTGAACATGGCCAGCGAGGCCGCGACCAGCAGCGACCATGGCAAACGTTCACGACCGGCGAGCCGGCCTGCGACCTGACGGAGCATTTCTCCCATTCGGCAGTCATCACATCCAGATGTGCTTGACGCCAGTGGCGGTGAGGCGACACTGTGCTTCTGTGAAGAATATCACAGTTTCAGTGGACGACGAAACCTACCGCCGGGCGCGCGTGAAGGCGGCCGAACGGGACACCTCCGTTTCCGCCCTGGTACGCCGCTTCTTGGTGGATCTTGCCGCCGGCGAGACCGAGACCGAGCGTTTGAAACGGCAGGAGCGAGAGCTGCGCGAACAGATAACCAAGTTCCGCGGCGGCGACCGGTTGCGCCGGGACGCCGTGCATCGCCGGGGCAAATGACCGGGCTGTCGTTCCTCGATGCGAACATACTGCTCTATTCCATCAGCAGCGACCGTGCTGAAGTCGCGAAGCGAGAGCGCGCGATCAGCCTGCTGCAGCGAGATGACATCGGGCTCTCTGTTCAGGTTCTCGGCGAGTTCTACGTGCAGGCTACGCGCCCAACACGTCGTGACGCGCTGACGCACGAGATTGCCGCAGGATTGATCGAGGCTTGGCTGCGCTTCCCCGTTCAGGATCTTAACCGCGAAATTGTTCTGGATGCGCTGTCAATCAGGGCGACGCATGGGTTCTCTTATTGGGACAGCGCCATCATTGCGGCCGCCTCTGCACTGGGGTGTCGCCAGCTGTACTCCGAGGACCTGACGCACGGACGGGACGTGCATGGGATGCGGATCATTGATCCGTTCCGGTAGCGAAGGTCCGGGGGACGCAACTTTCCCTTTTGCCAGATTGGCCTGCACTCGTAGCGAGCGGAAGGGCCGCCGCGGGCGGCTCAATAACACGGGAGAACGACAAGAAATGGCGTACGACCTGTTGATCCGTCATGGCCGCATCGTCGATGGCTCGGGGATGCCGGCATATCGCGGCGACATTGCGGTGAAGGACGGCAAGATCGTCGAAATCGGCAAGATCGATGGAGCCGCAACGCGCACCGTCGACGCCGACGGCCTGGCGGTATCGCCTGGTTTCATCGACAACCACTGCCACTACGACGCCCAGGTAACGTGGGACCCGCTGTGCACCTTCTCGCCGCAGCACGGGGCGACGACCGTCATCTTTGGCAATTGCTCGCTGTCGCTGGCGCCGGTCCGGCGCGGCAAGGAAGAGCGGATGGCCGAATTTCTGTCCTACGTTGAAGCCATCCCGATGGAGGTGCTGCGCACTGTCGACGTGAACTGGGAGACGTTCCCGCAGTATATGGACCGGCTCGACAAGAACCTTGGCGTCAATGCCGGAACGCTGATCGGCCACACGGCCGTGCGGTTTTACGCGATGGGCGAGGATTGCCAGAAGCGCGCTGCCACCGACGATGAAATCAAGACCATGCAGCAGGTCGTGCGCGACGGCATGAAGGGTGGCGCCATCGGCTTCTCCGGCTCGCGGCAGAAGGGGCACTTCGATCCGCAGGGCGTGCCGATCCCCGCGCTGTGGGCCGACGAAAAGGAGGTCTTCGCCCTAGCCGATGTGCTGCGTGAGCTTGGCACCGGCACGGTGCAGATGGGCGGCGGCGTCGATCCGGAGCTCAGCGACGGTATGATGGCGCGCCTCGCGGAAAGCTGCGGCCGGCCGGTGATCTACAATAGCCTGAGCCAGACCGTGCGCACTGGGGACAAGTGGAAGCAGCACATCGCCCGTGTCGATGAGACCGCCCGTGCCGGCATCCGTGCCTATCCGATGTGCAGCCCGAACCGGGTGACGCAGGACTTCACCATGAAGAACTGC
>JBKPSV010000085.1:0-12841 GCA_046735215.1 Pseudomonadota bacterium
TCCAGCTTGAACTGGCTCAGTGCGTCGATTGATCCTCCGGCCGCCACTATCGTCCCCCGTCTTGGACCTTGCGATCCCGTGTCGGTCGTGGCGCAAACAGGCGCCAGACGTTCAGTATCCCAGCCGCGCCGCCCAACAGCACGAACACCGCGATGAAGATGGGCTTGCCACCGAACAGGTAGCCCAGTCCCCAGCCGATGGCGACTGCCACGACCAGGGCCGAGACCATCTCGATCCCCACCCGCAGGCCAATGCCCCAAGGGCTCATGCCGCCCACGTCGCCGGTGTCCCGGCCCGTCAAAGGCGGCGGGGCATCCAACCCCTGCCTGCTGCGGGCGGCTTTCAGCCTCTCCTCAAACGAAGGAGAAAGAGGCTCGTCCTCGCCCGATTCCTCGCTCATGTCCGCTCCTGGCAGGGCGCCCCGCCGGAAAGCGCGGGCTTGCTACAGGGGGGTCCCTACAGTGTCAAGAATGCAACCAGAGCGCTGCCCAGCTCCTCATCGTGCGGCAGCTCCAATCCGCAGCCTGTTGCCGCCTTCCGCGCCGAGCGCATTGCGCAGCGCAGTGAGCACCGCGACGATCGACGGTGCGGCGCGCGGCGGACGGTTGGCAGCGCGACGTTCCGGCGTCTGCAGCAGCCAGCGCACGGGCCGCATATCCACCGGCGCGCGCTGCAATAACAAACTCCTACCAGCAACCACGATTTCTACGCCTTCCGCACAAGGCGAGATCCGCCCTTGCACACCCCACACCGACAGGCAGTCAGCAATCAATCCGCGCAGCTGGCTGACAGCATACTGCCCCTCCCCTTGCGGGAGGGGCGCCTGCCCCGGGCTTGATCCGGGGTCAGGGCGAGGCGCCGCTTCATTCACCCCGATCCTCGGCTACAGCATTGGCCCCGCCAAGATCTCCGCCGCCACCTTGCGGTGCTGCCATTTCCCATCCGCCAGCGACCCGCCCCACGTGCCGTTCTCCACCACCACCTTGCCGCGAAGCACCGTCAGGCACGGCCACGCCTCCATCTTGCGACCTTCCCACGGCGTATAGTCCGCCTCATGCAGATCCTCCGCCCGGATCACCCGCTTGTCGGCCGGATCGAGCACGCAGATATCCGCATCCGACCCTGCCGCCAGCGCACCCTTGCGTGGATACAGCCCCATAATCTTTGCAGCATTGGTCGACACCAGGTCGACAAAGCGCGATAGCGAGTAACCGCGGTTGCCCACCATCTCGGTGTACATCAGCGCCACCCGCGGCTCGACGCCGGCGTTGCCGCCCGTCGTGTCGTCGATCCGCACGCCCTGCAGCTTCTTCGCCAACGTGCAGCAAATCTCGTCAGTAGCCACGCAGTTGATGCAGCCATCGAGCGTCCCGGCCCACAATGCCGCCTGGTCCTCTGCCGACTTCAGTGATGGGTACGTATGATAGATCTGCCCGTTCGGCCGCTTATAGTCCTCGCTGGTATACAGCATATACTGGTGTAGCGACTCACCGTAGATCGGCACGCCGCGTGCGCGCGCCTCGCGGATCGCCGACACTCCCGATGCCGCCGACGTATGCATCATGTAGAGCGTCGCACCGACCTTCTCGGCCAGCCGGATCACCCGCCGGAACGAGATATCCTCCGACAGCGTGTTATGCACTTCCGCCATGTTGGCAAAGCCCGTCCGGCCCTCGCGGATCAGCTTGCCGTACATATGCATCACGATGTCATTGTCCTCGGAGTGAATCACCCCGAGACCGCCGCTCGCCTTCAGCACCTGGAAAACTTCCCAGATGTCGCCGAAATCCACCATCCGTCCTTTCCGCGACGGCGTGATATCGGTGGTGAAGATCTTCACCGTCGGGAACCCTGCCTGGATCGCCTCCGCCAGTTGTCCGGGCAACTCCAGCGGCAGGTCGCCTTCCACCATGATGTGCTGCGCGTAGTCGCAGGCGCAGTGCCCCTTCCAATCCTCCTCGCGGCGTGCGATCGCGTCCTGCACGTTGGCGCCCTGGCTTGCGCGAGTGAAGTCGATCATCATCGTGGTGCCGCCATGCACCGCAGCCCGCCCCACCACGTCCGGTGGTTCGGTCAAGCCCGCGCTGCCATCCGGATTGGGCAGATGCCACTTGCAATGCACGTGCGGATCGATGCCGCCCGGCATCACAATTTTCCCTCCCGCGTCGATCAACCGCGCACCATCGGATACCGGCAGACTACCCTTGGCGGCCACGGCCACGATCCGCTCACCGGCGATCGCGATGTCGTAGGCACCCACCCCTTGCGGCGTCACCACCGTATCGCCGCGCACCACCAGATCGACCATCGCTGCCTCCTCCCCACCTCGATTGTGCATGCTTCCGCGTCTGAGCTGGACAGGCAAGAACCGGCCGGTGACTCCTCGAGCGAACACGCGGCCCGACTGACTGGCTGCATGGCCGGTCTGCTGCTGGTACGCTCAGGTGACGTGCGCAGAGAAGCCGGATATCCGGCGGCAAGAAGTCAGCGAAGTGGCAGCGAATGAATAACTTTGCTTTGATGCGGACCCTGATCGACAGGCAGCATGCGCTTTGATAGCGGAATACATGGTCAAGGTTGGTGAGGAGATTTCGGTGCCCAGCAAAATCGTTACCTGTTTGTGGTTCGATCACGGGGAGGCTCGCAAGGCAGCGGAGTTCTATGCGGCCACGTTTCCTGACAGCCATGTTGGGCAAGCGCTGCAATCCCCCTCCGACTATCCTGGCGGGGAACAGGGCAGCGAGTTGACCGTCGAGTTCACCGTGCTGGGCCAAGCCTTCGTCGGTCTGAATGGCGGCTCCGCATTTGCGCCGAACGAAGCCATCAGCTTCCAGGTGATGACGGACGATCAGGCAGAAACCGACCGCTACTGGAATGCCATCATCGAAAACGGCGGTAGCGAAAGCCAGTGTAGCTGGTGCAAGGACCGCTGGGGCTTTTCCTGGCAGATCGTGCCGCGAGCCTTAATGGCTGCGATGAAGGATCCCGATCGTGCCGCCGCGAAGCGGGCGATGGAAGCCATGATGACCATGCGCCGGATCGATATTGCCAAGATCGAGGCGGCACGAGCAGGTCGGACGGAAGCCTGATGTCGGCGCGAACCTGCCGTTGCGGGATCCGCTGCAGTGAGTAGCGATCGGCCGACCGCCGCTGGCTCCATGGGCGTAGTATTGAGCAACGGCTCTGGCATTGCCTTGATGCCAACTTCCGCATGCTGGTAACTGTCCGACTCTGCGCTTGGCGGGGACCCGAGTGCAATGCGAGCATGGTCAGGGCGCTCCGCACGCCCCAACCGCACGCTCAGACTCGGTCAGCGGGTGCGTCTGACTTCATTACAGGCGACGAGGCTGGTCTTGGTTGGGCCGCCGGCATGCGCATAGCAGTATGAGAACACGTTCCCCCTGATTTCGCCGTTGATGTAGCCGTCCGTGTCGGCGATGAGCACCCTGCGGTTGTCAGAACCATACAGTTCGCCGATGAACGGCTCGTCGGTCTTTTCGCCATTAACTGACAGTGTCTTCACACCCCAGAAACGGCGGCCTTCCTGACCGGTGATATTCACACGGATGTCGCTCTCGAACAGGCCCGGCTTCTCAAAAGTTCCCTTGTTGCTTGGAAAATGCCCCCCGCTGCCGACGACGATCGTGTCCGTCTTGCACGACCCAAACGCCTTTGACGTCAGGAACATTGCCGGCCGCCAACGCCAGCAACGGACCCGCAACAAGCGCCGCGACCAATACACTGACTTTGCATTGCCTCGTCATGTTCTCCCCCCATTTTCGCCAGCGGCAGCATAGTTGAACAGTACTATAATACCAACCCGTGCTGATCCAGATTCGCTACCCAATAAACGATTCTGTTCTCGTGAGAGAGGGACAATCAACCTTCTCGATTGCCGGTGACGACCAGGCCGCTGGAGTTGACCAACTCCTCTACTGCAGTGGATTCGCATCAGGCTGATTGAGTTTGAACTGGCCGACCGCCCGAAATGAACTATGACTCATCATGAAGTGTTGTCCCGCCGTGTAAATGTCGCGGAAGCAGCGTTGCAGCGGATTCGTATTGAAGAGTGCACGGCCGCCCACGGATTGAAACGCAACGACCGTCACGTGCTGTGCTACTTCGGTGACGTAGCTGGCAGCTGCCCGCACCTCTGCCTGCATGGCGGGCGGTGGTAGACAACCCGTCGCCGCCTGTTCGCACACGGACGATAAAATGGCTGTCGCCAGTGCGCGCCCCGCCGCGAGTTCGACCTCGGCCTTCCCAAGCGAGAATTGAAACTGCGATTGCGTAGCAAGCAGTGAAGGCGGACGGCCTCGACTCTTTTGTATCGCTTGCACCGTGACCTCATCCAACGCACGACGAGCAATGCCAAGGGCGATTCCCAGGTGGAACGGTATCACGAGCGCAGGTACCCCCACCTTGAGCGCTGCGCCGCCGGTGACAGCGGCCCGCGATAGCATGTCGGTAAAGCGGAACGTCATCTCTTCCGGAACAGAAACGTCATCGATGCTGCAGTCGCAACTGCCGGAAGCCTTTAATCCTGCCACCTGCCAGTTGTCGTGAATCACAACCTCGTTTCGAGGCAAGACGACGATGCGAATCGCTGCGGGTAATGGCTCCTCTGGCACAGCCGCACTCGCGAGAACCCACTCTGCATGATGTATGCCACTCCCGAAAGACCAAGTGCCGTTGATACGGTAGCCTCCCTCAACGGGCTGCGCGCGACCGCGTGGTATCAACATCCCAGGCATCGGAGGAACGCCGTCGGCGAAAATCCTTTTGCTTGAATCGAGTGGTAGGAATGCGGCGACGATCATGCTCACGCCGGCCAAAATCCCCGATGGTCCATGCGGCCGAACCATTGATCTTCGCGAGCGCCTCAATGATCTCGAGGTGCGTAATAGGGTCCACCTCTTCGCCGCCTCGCTCTTTCGGACAGATGAAGCGGAGTAGCCGCGTCTTTCGCAGTGCCTGGATCGACGGTTCATTCAAGCGCGCAAGCACTTCCGAGGCTGCTGCATGTTTGGCCAAGATCGCCGCTATCGCTTCGACCTCAGCCAACAGTTCACGCCGCAGCTGAAACATTCCGCTCCATTGCGTTCTCCTTCAGCGGGTCAATGACTGCCAATGCAAAAGTCGTGTTGAGCTTCGTGCGAAGCATGTTTGGCCGGATCACCGACAGCTGCCGATCTCGCCCTCCCGGATCACCGCGATGGCGGGAAGGCAACAGATGGTCACCGCGTATCGCGGCACCTTGTGGTTGATATCCTGACGCGGCTTGCGTCGCCAGCGTTGCTCAAGCACCCGCAGCAACGCAGAGCGCAATTTTCTAAGGCCACCTGCGGCACCGCTCGCCCTAAGCCATTAGGCAGCGGCGCTGGCGCAGAAACAGGAAACCGACACCGGCATGTCGGCACGCGCGGCGGCGATGGTCACGCGTTGTCGGATCAGCGCGGCCTCCACCGTCTCACCGCGCCGTTCAAGGCAATCGAGCAGACCACGCAGCGCCCAGAGATTGTCCGGATGGATCTGCGCACGGGGCAACGAACCCCCAAGGCCCAGATCCTCGCGATACACTGCTTCGGCTTCCGGCACGCGGCCTTGCTCCAGCAGCAAAGCACCCAGCGCATGACGCACCGGCTGCATCCATCCCCACGGTTCGTCGTAAGGTAGATCATCCTCCAGCGCGACCGCAGCCCGCAAATGTGCGAATGCCGGATCGTATTCAGCGCGACGATACGCGATCTCGCCTGCCAGCATCGCCTCGGCAACAGCCAGCAATTGCACGCACAGCACGTTGTGCAGTTGCCGCGACTTTGGCACGCGTTGCGCTGCGGCGCGGAACAGCGCCTGTTCCGTCTCCGCCGCCACAACGTCCCCGAGCGCGGCGAGCGCCACGCCCTTGGCGTAATGCATCATCGCCACGGTATTGCAGTAGAGATCCCGATCTGTTGGCAGGTCCTGCGCCAAGATCTCGTGCCATTTGCCGAAGCGGATCAGCACGTGCTGACGAATGGAAACGTAGCTCTCGAAGAAATGGGCCATCGGCGGCGAAGGGATACGCAACATCGCCTCTGGCATGGTCTCGATCAACTCGTCCGCAGCAGCGATTGCGGGAGCGTACTGCCCCAAAAACATCGCGCCATAGGCAGCAAAGTGATAGTTGTGGATACGATAGCCGGAGTAAAAATTCATCGGGCCGGCGCGATCGTAGAATTTGCGATCCGCAATGATCGCCCTTTGGTTCCAGTGCATGGCGTCGCGATAGTGACCGCACTGGATGTCGATATGCGTCGGCATGTGCGTCAGATGTCCCATATCGGGCGACACCTCGCGCAGCCGGTCGCCGGTAACCAACGCCGCCTCCGGGGTTGGCGACATCTCCATCAGGTGCACATGCAGATGCAGCAGTCCGGGATGGTCCATCGCTCCGGGCAGTTCGCGGAACGCAGCCTCCAGCACGTCTCGCGCTTCCAGCGTACCGGCGCCTGGCGTGGGCTCGCCGGTGCGCGCATCCCACATCTGCCAAGGCGTGCGGTTCAAGATCGCCTCGACAAAGATGGCGCACAGATCGAGATCGTTGGGATGCGCGTGGTACGCGACGCGCATGGCATCGGCATAGGCATCGTTCCACGCACCCTGATCCTCGATCGGCTCGCGTTGCGGATAGCGCGCGGGCAGCGCTTCGATCAGCGACCGCTCCACTGCGGTGACGCCACCGGCCAGCGCCAGTGCTGCGCGGCTTGCGTCATAGGAACGCGCCAGCGCCGCCGCCTTGCCGGCCGGATCCATCAGCTCCCAGGGGAAATTATAATTCGGCCCAGCCGCATAGCCGATGCCCCAATGCGCCATGGCACAATTCGGATCCGCCTCGAGCGCCTTCTCGAAGCAGGCGACGGCCTCCTCATGGTGATAGCCGTAGCACCAGTTCAAACCGCGATCGAACCAGCGCTGCGCGTCAGCCGACGCGGTGGTCACTGCCCGCGCATAGCGCCCGACATCATACGGATAGTCCATGTCTGCCCCCCGTCGCCCTCGCTTGCGCAACGCGCGGATGTACGTCCGCGCCGGCGCAAACGGAAACGGCGCCACCTTCGCACGAAAGCGGCGCCGTTGTCAGTGAGGCAAACCGGTGATCAGACGACCCTGCCGGAATCCGGCTCCATCAGGTGCATCTTGCTCATGTCCGCCGTCAACGGCAGCATTTCGCCAGGCTCGGCGTGCGTTGCCGGATCCACGCGAGCGCAGACGGGATCATGGCCGATGAAGAAGTGGATCATCGTCTCCATCCCCATCGGCTCGACGACATCAACCGGCAGATCCACCCGCGTGTACCCGGGGCGGCCCGTCTCGTGGTACTCAAACAGGTGCTCGGGCCGCAGCCCAAAGACCATCTCTTTGCCCTTGTACTTGCCGTAGCGGTCCGCCCGATCCGGCGGCACTGGCAGAACGATCTGATCGGTGACGCGGATCGCCAAGCCACCATTGGACCCGTCCTGCACGCGCACCGGCAGGAAGTTCATCGCGGGTGAGCCGATAAAGCCCGCGACAAAGCGGGTCGCCGGGTTGTGGTAGAGGTCCTGCGGTGAGCCCACCTGCTCGATCACCCCGTGGTTCATCACCACCACGCGGTCGGCCAACGTCATCGCCTCGATCTGGTCGTGCGTCACGTAGACCGTGGTGGTGCGCACCGTCTGGTGCACCTTCTTGATCTCGGTGCGCATCTGCACACGCAGCTTGGCGTCCAGGTTGGACAACGGCTCATCGAACAGGAACACCTTCGGGTTGCGCACGATCGCGCGGCCCATCGCAACGCGCTGCCGCTGACCACCCGACAGCGCACGCGGCTTGCGATCCAGCAGCGTGCCGATGTCCAGGATGCGCGCCGCCTCATCCACCCGGCGCTTGATCTCGTCTCTTGGGAACTTCCGCAACTTGAGGCCGAACGCCATGTTGTCGAACACACTCATATGCGGATAGAGCGCATAGTTCTGGAACACCATGGCGATATCGCGATCGCGCGGTGGCACGTCGTTCACCACGTCACCGCCGATCCAGATTTCACCCTCAGTGATCTCCTCCAGACCCGCGATCATGCGCAATGTCGTGGACTTGCCACAGCCTGAAGGTCCGACCAGAACAACGAACTCCTGGTCAGCGATCTCCAGATCGATACCCTTCACCGCTTGCACGCCGCCGTCATACATCTTGACTACCTTGCGGCAGGACACTTCAGCCATTGTCTTGTGGTTCCCTCATGTGTTTGCGGTGAGACTTAGCCCTTCGTTGCGCCAGCGGTCAGTCCGGCAACGTAGTAATCCATCAGGAATGCGTAGACCAGGATCGGCGGCAGCGACGCCAGCAGACAGGCCGCCATGATCTTGCCCCACTGGAACACGTCCCCGCGGATCAGGTCGCTGATGATGCCGACCGTCAGTACCATCTGATTGGACGTGTACAGATACGCCAGCGGATACAGAAACTGACCCCAGCTCACGGTGAAGGCGAAGATCGTGGCGGCGATAATGCCGGGCATCGCGACCGGGATGAATATCTTCCACAGCATCTGCAGATAGCCCGCCCCATCGATCAGCGCGGCCTCGTCCAGCTCCTTCGGGATAGAGCTGAAGTAACCGATCATGATCCAGGTACAGAACGGCACCGCCAGCGTCGGGTACAGCAGCGCCAGGCACCAGACGCTGTTGATCAGCCCCATGAAGCCGACAATCTGAAACAGCGGCAGGAACAGCAGCGAAGCCGGAATCAGGTAGGTCAGGAACACGCCCGTGCTCAGAACCTGACTGCCCCAGAACCCCATCCGTGCCAGACTGAACGCCGCAAGCACGGAGATCACCATGCTGATCGAGACCGTGCAGATCGTGATCATAATCGAGTTCAGGTAGTAGGTCTGAAAGTTTGGATAGGTGATCAGGTACCAGAAGTTCTCCAGCGTCGGTTGGCGCACGATCCACGGACTGCCGGTCTGCGCCGAGATCTCCGCCGACGACTTGAAGCTGGTAACCAGCGTGTAGAACGGCGGCACCAGGAACATGACCACAAAGCAGCCGAGCGCGATGTAGCTGCCCCACAGCGCCCAGGTGCGCTGGCGGTGCAGGCTGTTGTGACGGTGCCGTGCGTGCGGCACCGCCCCTGCGACGGCGGACGTGCTGCTCATGCTGCGATCTCCTTGCTCCGACGGGTCACGCCACGCAGCACGAAGAAAGCGGCGACGGCGAGGATCGGGAACATGAACAGGCTATCCGCCGCGCCAAGAGGTAGGTCACCGGACTGGATGCCGACCTGGAAGGCATAGGTGGCAAATACGTGCGTCATATCCTGCGGGCCGCCGCCGGTCAGAATGCGGACGATGTCGAACTCGGCGAAGGTCACGATAAGGCTGAACAGGATGGTGATGGCGATGATGTTGCGCATCATCGGCAGAGTGACGAAGAACAGCTTCTGCCAGGCTCCCGCCCCATCGATCGCGGCTGCCTCATAAAGCTGGTCCGGCACTGACTTCAACGCTGCCAAATACATGATCATGAAAAACGGTGTGCCGTACCAGACATTCACTACAATGGTGCAGAATCGCGCCGTCCAGCCCACGCCGAGCCAGGGAACGGATGCAAACCCGAGTTCGTTCAAGATCCAATTGAATGCCGAGTAGGATGGATCGAACATCCACCACCAGGTCAGTGTGGACAGCGCCAGCGGGATGACCCAGGGCACCAGCAACAGACCGCGCCAGATACGCTGGTTCTTACCCGGGATATTGTGCATCAGGTGCGCCACCGTGATGCCGATCAGCGCCTTGAAGATCACCGCCGTGATGGCAAACAGACAGCTCTGAAAGATGACCAGCTGGAAAGTGTTGCGCTTCAGCAGGAACGCAAAATTCCCTAGCCCGACGAACTGGGTCATCTTCTTATTCAGCATACTCAGCCAGATGGCGTAGAATGCCGGATAGATTACGAAGCAAGCCACCAGCAGGATCAGCGGCAGGCACAGCAGGAACGCAATCGTCGACCGACGCTGCGCAAACCGCCTCATGCTGCTGGCGCGACGCCGTCCCGCCATGGCTGGCGTCATTACGCCAACGGGTACACTCGTTCCGTCTGCCATTCCCAACCTCCCTTACCCGACCCTCGGTGGACTGAATTCCGCGGGTCAGACTGCGCAGAGCCGATAATGTCTGCACGACGACGCATCCGCGTCCATACGAGTTGTCTACGCCCCTGCCCGCTTCCCGGGCACCCAAACGGGGCGCGTGATTTCTTGCTTTGCAGCCACGCTAGCGGCTGGCGCTGCAATGTGCAACGCCAGCCGCGTCCAGTTTCCTGTGAAACCGCTCGACAAATGAAGCCTTCCACGTCCCAGCCGCACAGAAAATCAGATTTTCGATCACGTGTGCGGGCAGCTCAGCGCGCAAATCCCTCCAGTTCATCCTGCGCCCAGGCGATCACCTGCGGGATCGTCTGACCCTGCCTGATCCTCGCCATCATCTGGTTGTGGATCGCACGGTTGTAGATCTGCACGGCAATCTCCGGTGAAGCCTCTGCCGCCGCCAGACTTGGCTGCTGCTTGTGCCACGGCCGGATTGGATAATTATACACTGTGCCCTTCGGCGGCTCGACTTCTTCCCACACCTTGAAGTTCAGCAAACCGGCGTAGGGAGGGATATCGTACCCCGAAGTGGCGATACAGCGCTTCTCAACTTGTTCAGGCTGCATCAGATACTCGATCAGTTCCTTTGCCGCGGCCTTGTTCGGGCTGAACTTGTAAATGCCCCAGAAATAACTCAGCGTCGGCAGGAAGCGCCCCTTCGGGCCACCAGGGGCGGGGAAGGTCCAGCAATCTGCGGCCACCGTCGGGGCGTCGCGCTTCGCGACCGCCCAGGCGGATGGCGGGTTGAAGATCAGCGCGCTCTTGCCCGAGATCAGCGCCCGGTTGTTTGAGGCATCGTCGAAGCTCACCGCATCGGCCGGGTATGACTTGGTCAGCCGCTGGGCGTACTCCAGAACCTGCCGCACCGAGTCCGACTTGAGCTGGGTGTTGCCGTCCTTGTCGATCAGCGTTGCGCCATAGGCCTTGAACAATGCGCCATGCGTGTCGGTGGCATCCGTGTTGCCGCCGCCGCCCATGCCGAGCCCGAACGTCATCCCCTCCTTCGCCGCAGCTTCCGCGTACTTGGCGAACTCGTCCCAGGTCCAGGCGTCCTGAAGCGCGTTGTGCTCGTCCTTCACCGGATACATGGCCTGCACATCCAGGCCGTGCTGCTTGAACCAACTGATCCTCGCGCACGGCGGCTTGGTCTGCGTGCCAGAGGAGGTGGGCACCGCCACCCAGTGTCCTTTGGTCTTCGCCAGGTATTCGCAGGTGGCATCCGGCGCGCCGTTCTTCGCGACCAATCGCTGCATCACGTCATCCACTGGCTCCAGCGCGTCGGCGATGTTGAACACATCCCAGTTGAAGAACGCGAGCGCGTCGTGCCCCGCCTTGGCCTGGGCCTCGGCCACGCCGGTCAGTTGCAGCTTGTTGCCGGTGCTGGTGATAAAATCGACATGTGCTTCGACCTGGTTCTTCTGCGCCCAGGCCTCGACCTGCTTCTGCATCACGTCGTTACCGCCCGGCACCCAGTGGTCCCAGAAGCCGATCGATACCTTCCCGGCCGCGCCTGCCGTACGAATATGAACCAGCGGCAATGCCGCCGCCGCTGCCCCGACGCGCAACGCCTGGCGGCGCGTCACCCGGTACCTGGTAGCCATAGACATGTCTCCTTCGCCGCACCCGCGGCAATTTAAGTTCCACGCAACAACAGGCCGTTCCCCTGGTTGGCTCCGGGTGAACAGCCTGCTTTCTCAACCGGTCAAGTCGGCACCGGTCCGGTATCGTCGCAAGGCACGCCACATTCGCATGGCGGACCCAGCAACGATCGGTCTGTCAGCGGATGAAACCTTCCAGCTCATCCTGCGCCCAAGTCTGCACTTGCTTGATCGACTGCCCGCTCTGCAGCTTGGCCAGCATCGTCGGCAGTGTACCGCGATTGGAAATTTGCACCGCGATCTCCGGTGGGGCCGGCGCACACGCGATCCATGATTGCTGATGATGCGACGGCCGGACCGGGTAGTGATACACTGTGCCCTTCGGCGGTTCGACCTGATCCCAGATCTTGAAGTCGGTCATGCTGGCAAACGGCGGCACGTCGTAACCCATGACCACATTCGCCCGAGCCTCAACCTGCTCCCTCTGGCAGAGGAACTCGATCAGCTCCTTTGCGGCGGTCTTGTTCGGCGAAAAGTTCCAAATCCCCCAGGAGAACGCACCCAGCGGCAGGTAACGACCCTTCGGCCCCTTCGGCGCCGGGAAAGTCCAACAATCGGCCGCGACGGTCGGCGCATCGCGCTTCGCCACTGCCCAAGCCGATGGCGGGTTCCAGATCAGTGCACTCTGCCCCGAGATCAGTGCGCGATTGTTCGACGCATCATCGAAGCTGACGGCATCGGGTGGCAAGGCCTTCACCAGCCTCTGCGCATATTCGAGCACCTGTGTCACTTCGTCCGACCTGACGGTGACGTCGCCGTTGGCGTTGACGACGGCCGCGCCGAAGGCTGCAAACATCGAGCCGGCGGTATCCACCGAATCTGCCGTTGTGCCCAATCCGATGGCAAAGATCTTGCCAGCCTTCTGACAAGCCTCAGCGGCCTTCAGCATCGCGTCATAGGTCCAGTTCTCGGCATCCGGCGTCGCATCCGCGGAGGGTGGATACATCTTCAACACGTCGATCCCGGCCACCTCCTTCAGGATGGAGATGCGCCCGCAGGGCCCCTTGTTCTGCGTT
>JBKPSV010000086.1:0-21430 GCA_046735215.1 Pseudomonadota bacterium
GCCATGCGCATCGACAGCCAGGCTGGCCAGCACCACGCCATTGAACAACATCCGACGACGCGCGGACATGACACCGCCACCGAGCGGCGTCAGGCGCGTCCCATCCAGCACGAGCTTGTCGACCGGAGCACTGTCCACAACCTGAACCGTTCCCGGTGCGAGGCTTAATATGTCGCCGTCCTCCAGCAGGATCGGCCTCGCGCCCGCTTCCTGCGCCAGCGCAGCGTGCGCAGACAAATGCCGCCATTCGCCGTGGGTCGGGACCGCGTAGCGCGGCTTCACCAGACGGTATAGCCGCCGCAGTTCGTCGCGCGCGGGGTGACCCGATACATGCACCAGGTGATCCACATCGGTCATTAATGTGACGCCGCGCCGGACCAGATTGTCCTGGACCGTTCCGATCGCCCGCTCATTGCCGGGGATCATTCGCGATGAGAACACCACCGTGTCGCCCTCACCAAGAGCCACCCGCGGGTGCGTATCCATGGCGATCCGCGACAAAGCGCTGCGCGGCTCGCCTTGGCTGCCGGTGACCAACATCAGGATGTTGTCGTCCGGCACGTCGTCCACATCATCTTCGGTAAGAAACGGGGGAAGATCGCGCAGATAACCACACTCACGCGCGGCGGCATCGATATTGCGCAGCGAGCGACCGACCAGCGCGACACTGCGGCCCGCCTCATGGGCGGCAACCGCCACCGATTCCAGCCGCGCGACATTCGACGCAAAGCAGGTTACCGCAATGCGGCCACGCACACCGCGCAACAGCGCGGTCAGGCTCTGTCGCACCTCGGCCTCGCTGCCCGAATGGCCCTCGACCATCGCGTTCGTGGAATCACAGATCATGGCAAGCACGCCGCGTTCACCGAGTGCGGCGAATGCCGCCTCATCGGTCCGAGGACCAAGCAATGGATCCGGGTCGAGCTTCCAGTCGCCGGTGTGCAGCAGCAGGCCGTGCGGCGTGTCGATCAGCAACGCCTGCGCTTCCGGGATCGAGTGCGTGACGCGCAGGAACTGCAGGCGGAACGGCGCGAGGTCGATAGCACCGCCAGGCGGAATAATGTGCAGCTTCACCTGGTTCAGCAACTGCACTTCCGCCAGCTTGCGCCGCAGCACTGCCGCCGCGAACGGCGTCGCATAGACCGCACAGCGCAACTGCGGCCACAACCATGCCACGGCGCCCACGTGGTCCTCGTGCGCGTGGGTCAGCACCAAGCCGACCAGGCGATCACGCCGGGCGGCGATGTAGCCGGGGTCTGGCATCATCACATCGACCTCGGGATGCGCCGCACCACCAAAGCCAATGCCGCAGTCGACCGCCAGCCACCTGTCGTCGCATCGATAAAGGTTCAGGTTCATGCCAATCTCGCCCGTCCCACCCAACGGCAGGAAAGCCAGACCAGCGGCCTCAGTTTCCATTATTCTTCGTCAGTCCTGTTCGATCAGTCTCTTGTCAGCGCGCAATGTGGGAACTGGGTTCCGCTCTGCCAGCATGCGCAGACCATCGAGGGTGAGATCGGGGTCGATCTGCTCGATCACCATCGTGCCTTCGGCAAGGAGAGAAGCCAGGCCGCCCGTGGCGACCACCTTCATGGGGCCGCCATATTCCGCCTTGATACGGGCGACCAAGCCCTCGACCATCGCGACATAGCCCCAGTAGACGCCGGACTGCATCGCCGGCACCGTCTGCCGGCCGATCACCGCCTGCGGCCGGGCGATGCCGATGCGCGGCAGTTGCGCGGCCGCCTGATGGAGCGCTTCCAGCGACAGGTTGATACCGGGGCAGATCACGCCTCCGACATATGCACCGTCTTTGTCCACCACGTCGAAAGTGGTCGCGGTACCGAAGTCCACAATGATAAGCGGCCCGGTGAAGCGTTGATGTGCCGCGAGCGTGTTGAGCAGCCGGTCCGCACCAACCTCTGCCGGGTTGTTGACGCGGATATCAAATCCCCAATCGAGCGTGGAGCGCGCAACCAGAGGCTCGATGCTGAACCAGTCGCGGCACATCCGGCGGAGATGGTAAAGCGCGGCCGGGACAACGGTGCCGATCACCGCAGCCGAGATGTCTTCGCGCTTGAGGCCCGCGTGCTCGATCAGACTCATCAGCCATACGCCATATTCGTCGCAGGTACGCTGAGCCTCGGTGCGGATGCGCCAAGTGCCACGCCACGACTCCCCGTCGCGGACAGCGAACACGACGTTGGTATTGCCGCAATCTATGACCAGAAGCATGGGCGCACGCCCTTCATCCAAACAGCACCTTCGCTGCAGCCTGGGCTGCGCCGACGAATGGGGCGGGGAATACAAAGAAGAACGCGGTGAAAAGCCCGCTCGCCGCAGCGACAAAGGACAGCGACGCCGGACGTGGATCGAACGGCGCCTCGGGGGCGTCGAAATACATCAGCTTCACGATCCGCAGGTAGTAGTAAGATCCCACAACAGAGGTCAGCACGCCGATGACGGCGAGCGTCCACAGGCCACCCTGAACCGCGGCAAGGAACACGTACAGCTTGCCGAAAAAACCTGCCAGCGGCGGCACGCCGGCCATCGAGAACATGAAGATCGCCATAGCCAGCGCAAGGGCTGGATCGGTCGCAGACAGGCCGTTCAAGTCAGTGATGAGCTCCAGCGGACGGCCACGACGCTGCATCGCGATGATGCAGGCGAACGTGCCAGCACTCATGAACACGTAAACGATCAGATAGATCAGCACGCCACGCACACCTTCCGGCGTGCCCACCGCCAGCCCGATCAGCGCATATCCCATATGGCCGATCGAGGAATACGCCATCAGTCGTTTTATGTTGGTCTGCCCGATTGCCGCGAGCGCGCCCAGGATCATCGAGGCGATGGAGACGATGATGATGAGTGTCTGCCAAGCGATGAGCTGGTGCCCGAATGGCGTGGCCATCGTGCGCAGCAGCAGCGCGAATGCGGCAACCTTCGGCGCGGTGGAAAAGAAAGCGGTGACCGGAGTCGGCGCACCCTCGTAGACATCCGGCGTCCACATGTGGAATGGAACTGCCGAGATCTTGAAGGCGAGGCCGACAAGAACGAACACAATTCCGACGATCAGTCCAGGCGAAGCGCTTTGCGGCATCGTCAAGGTTCTGGCCAGCGCGGCGAAATCCATCGTGCCGGAGAAACCATAGACCAGAGATACGCCGTAGAGCAGCAGCCCCGAAGCCAGCGCACTGAGCACGAAATACTTGAGCCCCGCCTCGGACGAGCGCAGGTCGTCGCGGGCGAACGCCGCCAAGACATAGAGACCTAGAGACTGAAGCTCGAGCCCAAGATAAAGGGTCATCAGGTTGGACGCCGACGCCATAACCAGCATACCAACGACGGACAGCAGCATCAGGACGGGAAATTCAAAGCGCGCGATCTGGTTGTGGCGATTGTAGTCGAGCGAGAGGATCAGCGAGAGCGCGGCACCTGCCAGGATGAGGATCTTCACCAGACTGGAAAATGCATCGGCGACGAACTGGCCATGGTAGCCAACGCCATATTCGGTTGTCAGCACCAGCAGAGCCGCGAGCAGGAAGCCGCCGAGTGCGAACATACTGGACAGGAAGAAGCTGTCGTCGTGCCGCAACACGCCGAAGATCAAGATCGCCATGGCCACCAGCGAAAGGACAATTTCAGGAAGGGCGAGAACCCAGTGCATCAGTGTGCCTCTGCCAGCTTGGCAGGCGGGGTAACCGCTGCCGTATGTTGCTGCACCATGGAGGCGACCGAAGCTTCCCAGAAGTTGCTGAAGCTGGTTGGAGAGATACCCATCCACAGGGTGATCAGGATCAGTGGCACGAAGATCGCGATCTCACGCGGGGACAAGTCCAGGATCGACTGCAGATCCGGCTTGGTGAGCCGCCCGAAGATCACGCGGCGATAGAGATACAGCATGTAGACGACGCCCAGAATCATGCCCATGGCGCCCAGCAGCGCCAGCCAGAAGTTGACCTGCAGCGAACCGACGATGACGAGGAACTCGCCGACGAAACCTGACGTGCCTGGCAGGCCGCATGAGGCCAGAGTGAAGATCATGAAGGTCAGGGCGTAGAGCGGCATCCGGTCGGCGAGACCGCCGTACCGCGCAATTTCGCGCGTGTGCATGCGGTCGTAGACCACGCCCACGACAAGGAACAGCGCCGCGGATACGATGCCGTGGGACAGCATTTGGAACATCGCGCCCTGGATGCCCTGCACATTGAAGGTAAAGATACCGATGGTCACCACGCCCATGTGCGCGACGGACGAGTATGCAATCAGCTTCTTCATGTCCTCCTGTGCCAGTGCCACGAGCGACGTGTAGATCACAGCGACGACGGACAACGTGTAGATCAGCGGCGCAAAATGCGCAGAGGCCTCCGGCAGCATCGGCACAGAAAAGCGCAAGAACCCGTAGCCACCCATCTTCAGCAACACGCCCGCCAGGATGACGGAACCGGCCGTGGGCGCCTCGACATGCGCATCGGGCAACCAGGTGTGCACCGGCCACATCGGCACCTTCACCGCGAACGAGGCGAGAAAGGCCAGGAACAGCCAGTTCTGCATTCCCACCGGCATCGGCGTTTTCAGCAGCGTGGGAATGTCCGTGGTGCCAGCCTGAAACCACATGGCCAGCAAAGCCAGCAGCATCAATACCGAGCCAGTGAACGTGTAGAGAAAGAACTTGAAGGCCGAATAGACGCGTCGTGGGCCGCCCCAAACTCCGATGATGACGAACATCGGGATCAGCACGCCTTCAAAGAAAACGTAGAACACCACGAAGTCGAGCGCGCTGAACATGCCGACCATCATTGTCTCGAGCAACAGGAAGGTCATCATGTACTCACGCACGAATCGCGTGACGGAATCCCAACTGGCCAGGACGCAGATCGGCGTCAGCAGGGTGGCGAGCATCACGAACATCACGGAGATGCCATCGACGCCCATCTTGTAGCCAACGCCATATTCCGGCAGCCAGGGAACTTCCTCGATGAACTGGAAGCCGGGCTCACCGGGATCGAACTTCACCCACAGAACAAGCGACAGCACCAGAACGATCAGGCTGGTCCACAGCGCGGTCCAGCGCGCGTTTGATGCAACGGTCGCTTCGTCGCCGCGCACCGACATGATGATCAGACAGCCGACCAGCGGCAGCCAGGTAATCAGCGACAGGACGGGAAAGCCGGCGGCGTTCATCGTGACACCAAGAAGATGCCGACCAGCAGCACAACACCTATCAGCATGACAAACGCATACACAGCCAGCGAACCAGTTTGGATTTTCACCGCCTGACGCGATCCGTCCACCGTGAGCTCGGCCAGGCCATTCGGCACGCCGTCGATCAGCGTTGCATCGCCAGTCTGCCACAATGTTCGCGCCAGCCGGATCGCGGGTCGCACAAAGATCGCGTCATACAGTTCGTCGAAGTACCATTTATTCAGCAGGAACAGATAAATGCCGCGGAACTGCGCGGCGAGGCGCATCGGCAGCAGCGGGAACACCATGTACATCAGATAGGCCAGCGCGATGCCCGCCAAGCCCATGACCAGTGGCGCCATCTCCGCCCAGGCCGGTACATGTTCCAGCGCAGCCAGGACATGATTGTCCGGCGCGTTGAAGATGCTGCCGTTCCAGAAGGCGTGCCAGTCCTCGCCGATGAACCACGGATCCAACAGCTTGCCAGCAATCAGCGCGCCCAGGGCAAGCACCAGCAGCGGGCCGATCATCACCGGCGGACTTTCATGCACGTGCTGCAACACGTGGTGGTCGACGCGTGATCGGCCGTGGAACGTCATGATCAGCAGGCGCCACGAATAGAAGGCGGTCAGGAACGCTGCCAGAACCGTGCAGACGAACCCATACATGCCGATACCCGTGCCAGACGCGAACGAGGCGGCGATGATCGCGTCCTTCGAATAGTATCCGGCGAACGGTGGGATACCGGCCAGGGCCAGGCTGCCGATCCACATGACCGTGCAGGTCCAGGGGATCATCCTCGCAAGACCACCCATCTTCCGCATGTCCTGTTCATCGGACATGGCGTGGATTACCGAGCCCGCGCTCAGGAACAACAGCGCCTTGAAGAATGCATGAGTCATCAGGTGAAAGATCGACACCTGGAACGCACCGACGCCGGCGGCGGTGAACATGTAGCCCAGCTGCGAGCATGTGGAGTAGGCGATCACCCGCTTGATGTCGGTCTGCGCGCAGCCGATGGTGGCGGCGAACAGTGCAGTTGTGGCCCCGATGAAGGTGACCATGCCCAGCGCAAAAGGTGCAAACTCGTAGAGCGGCGACATGCGCGCTACCAGAAACACGCCCGCCGTCACCATGGTCGCCGCGTGGATCAGCGCGGACACCGGTGTGGGGCCTTCCATTGCGTCGGGCAGCCAGACATGCAGGCCGATCTGCGCCGACTTACCCATCGCACCGATGAACAGCAGCACACCGATCACCTCGAAAGCAGGGAAGGTGCCGCCCAGGACCGAGTAGGTATCAGCCTCATGCTGCGAGACCGCGGGAAAGATGGTAGCAAATTCGATCGAGCCGAATTTGAAGAACACCAACGCCACGCCGACCGCGAAAGCGAGATCGCCTATTCGGTTCACAATGAAGGCTTTGATGGCGGCAGCATTCGCGGATGGGCGATCGTACCAATAGCTGATCAGCAGGTACGAGCAGAGCCCAACGCCTTCCCAACCGAAGAAAAGCTGCAGCAGGTTGTCTGCCGTCACCAGCATCAGCATCGAGAAAGTGAACAGCGAAAGATAGGAGAAGAACCGATAGTGCGGGTAGGCGTCGTGCGCCATATAGCCGATCGAATATACGTGGATCAGCATGGAGACGAAGGTCACCATGGCAACCATGGCCGCAGACAGCGTGTCGTAGCGCAGTTGCCAGGTGACGTGGAAACGCCCCGCCTCAATCCAGGTCCCAAGATAGACCGAACCTTGGTCGACATCGCCGGAGACAAGCTGAAAACAAGCCAACGGACCGAGCACCGCAGCAACCAGCATGCACAGAATCGACACCGCCTCTGCGGCTCGATCGCCGATCGAACGGCCCAGCAGACCGGACACCAGCGAACCGAACAGCGGTGCAAACACCGCGACCGCGTAGATCATGCGGCCCGCCCTCGAAGACCTTGAGCTGTAAGCACTTGTTCAGCCCTTCATCAGGTTGACGTCCTCGACCTGGATCGAGCCGCGATTGCGGAAGTAAATGACGACGATCGCCAATCCGATCGCTGCTTCGGCAGCAGCAACGGTCAGCACGAACATCGCGAACACCTGGCCGACCAGATCGCCAAGCGCGGCGGAGAACGCCACGAGGTTCAGGTTCACTGCAAGCAGCAGCAGCTCGATCGACATCAGAATAATGATGACGTTCTTGCGATTGAGAAAAATGCCGAAAATCGCCAGCACCAGCAGGATCGCGGAGACGACCAGGTAGTGGCCGAGCCCTACTTCAGTGGCCATGATGTGCTTCCTCGACCGGCTCTGGCTCTGCACGCTTCGGCCGATAGATGCCGACTTCCTTCACGCTGGCCCCGACCGCGACGGTGACGAGCGCCAACGTCTCCGCTGGGGTGCGCTCGGTCTGTGCGCGGATGCTCTGGTGACGCGAGGTCTTGCGCTCACGCAGCGTCAGCACGATGGCGCCGATCATCGCCACCAGCAGCAGAACGCCGGCGGCCTGAAACAGGAAGATATAGTCCGTGTAGAGCAAGCGGCCCAATGCGGCCGTATTGGAGACGTTTGCCGGTGCTGGTGAGAATCGCAGAACCGGTGCCTGCGGCGCGAACCGCCAGCCACCAAGAACCAGCAGCAGTTCAACGAACAGCACCGCGCCCACCGTGGCCCCTACCGGCAGATAGCGCTGAAAGCCGCTGCGCAGTTCGGCAAAGTCGATATCCAGCATCATCACGACGAACAGAAACAGCACCGCAACCGCGCCGACGTAGACGATGACCAGTATTAGGGCGAGGAACTCGGCTCCGGCGATCAGGAACAGCACCGCTGCATTGAAGAACGACAAGATAAGGAACAGCACCGAATGGACCGGATTGCGCGAACTCACGACCAAGGCTGCAGAGGCAAGCAGGATGATCGAGCAGACGTAGAAGGCGATGGTGGCGATCATCGGTAGGGCGCGTCCAGCTCCAGCCGGCGGGCGATCTCCGGCTCCCAACGATCGCCGTTCGCCAGCAACTTTGCCTTATCGTAGAGCAGTTCCTCGCGCGTCTCGGTCGCAAACTCGAAGTTCGGGCCTTCCACGATAGCGTCCACGGGGCAGGCTTCTTCGCACAATCCGCAGTAGATGCACTTCGTCATGTCGATGTCATAGCGCGTGGTGCGACGAGAGCCGTCTTCGCGGGGTTCGGCTTCAATGGTGATTGCCTGAGCGGGGCAGATGGCCTCGCAAAGTTTGCAGGCGATGCAGCGTTCCTCACCGTTGGGGTAACGGCGCAGCGCGTGTTCACCTTTGAACCGTGGACTGAGCGGGCCTTTCTCGTAGGGATAGTTGATAGTCGCCTTCGGCTTGAAGAAGTAGCGCAGCGTCAGTCCGAGCCCGGCAACGAGTTCGCCGAGCAGCATGCTGCGTGCGGTGCGGTCGAGGAAGGCCATGCGGTCAAGGTCCTTCAAGCATTGGGCAGCCACCCGAACACCATCAGCGCCGCCGCGGTCAGCGTGAGCCACAGCAGCGAAAGCGGCAGGAACACCTTCCAGCCGAGCCGCATCAACTGATCATAGCGATAGCGCGGGAAGGTGGCACGGACCCACAGGAAAACAAACAGACAGAAGCATATCTTCAGGATGAACCACAACGGACCAAGCTGCGGCAGGATGCCGAAAGGACCGAGCCATCCGCCCAGGAACAGGATCGTGGTCATCCCGCTCATCAGGATCATGTTGGCGTATTCGCCAAGGAAGAACAGCGCGAATGCCATGGCGCTGTATTCAACGAAAAAGCCGGCGACAATTTCGCTTTCGCCTTCCGGTAGATCGAACGGCGAACGGTTGGTCTCTGCCAGTGCCGAGACAAAGAACACGATGAACATCGGAAACAGCGGCAGGCAGAACCACACGTGGCGCTGTGCGAGCACGATGTCCGTCAGGTTCAAACTTCCGACGCAGAGCAGCACCGAAACGAGGACGAAGCCCATCGAAACTTCGTAGCTCACCATCTGCGCCGCGCTGCGCAGGGCACCGAGAAATGCGTACTTCGAATTGGAAGCCCAACCGGCTATGATGATGCCGTAGACGCCAAGCGAGCTGATGGCGAACAGATACAGTATCCCGACATTGATATCTGCAATTGCCCAGCCGGCATTCACCGGGATCACCGCCCAGGCGATCATTGCCAGGCCGAAGGTGAGCATCGGCGCCATCAGGAACAGCAACCGGTTGGCACCGGCCGGAATGATCGTCTCCTTCATGATCATCTTCAGCGCGTCGGCGAACGGCTGCAGCAGACCGAAAGGACCGACGACGTTGGGTCCTTTGCGAAGCTGCATCGCCGCCAACACCTTGCGCTCGGCATAGGTCAGGTAGGCAACGCCGATCAGTAAGGGCACCAACAGAGCCAACGCCTCGGCGAAGGTCAGGATCAGCAAACCGATATAGGTGTCATAGAAGAACGACAGCATCGAGCCTACTCTGCTGCCGCGACCAACGGCGTGGTCTCGAACGTCGTGGTGCAGGCGGTCATAGTGGGGCTGGCGCGGCTGATCGGATCGGTCTGATAGTAGTTGGCGATGGCGGGCACAAACGGTGTATCCGACAGCGCGGTAGGATCGCCGGCGGGACCCGCCTGATCCACGGCACCGAAGCGGGGCAGGAAGCCAATACGGCCGAACACTGGGTTCACTTGCTCCAGCCGTTTACGCAGCGCGTCAATCGTATTGTACGGCAGCGTGTGACCGATCACCTCGCTGAATGCGCGCAGAATCTTCCAGTCCTCGCGCGCATCGCCAGGCGGATATACCGCAAGCAGGCCGCGCTGCACCCGGCCCTCAGTATTTACATAGGTACCAGGCTTCTCCGTGTATGCAGCCCCTGGCAGGATCACATCCGCCCGCGCCGCCCCGGCATCACCATGATGGCCCTGATAGATAACGAACGTCCTGTCGCCGATGCGCGCTGTGTCGAACTCGTCTGCGCCCAACAACCACAGCACGTCGACGCCGCCGTTTAGCATCTGCGCCATCGACTTACCATTGGAGCCGGGAACAAAGCCCAGATCCAGCGCGCCTACCCGCGCGGCCGCGGTGTGCAATACGTTGAAGCCGTGCCACTCGGCGGTCAGCGCGCCGACTGATGCAGCAAGCCTCCATGCCGCGGCGAGCACCGCGGCACCGTCCGCACCCGTCAACGCCGCCTGACCGACGATGATCATGGGCTTCTTTGCATCACGCAGCTTGCCGGCAAATTCTTCGTTCAATGCGTTCAGCACGACCGGCCCATGCCCCAGTTGCTGCACACGATACGTCAGATCCGTTTCTGTGCCGATCAACCCGATCGGAATGTTGGCGTTCAGCCAGCGCTTGCGGATGCGTGCATTCAGCACCGGCGCCTCGCGGCGCGGATTGGTGCCGATCAGCAAGATTGCGTCGGCCTCCTCGATGCCGGCAATCGTGGTATTGAAAGTATAAAAGTCGCGACGCGATGCGTTGAGGTGCGCACCATCCTGGCGGCAGTCAAGGTTGGCCGAACCGAGTGACGCCATCAGGTCCTTGAGCGCCAGCATGCTCTCTGCGTCGCATAGATCGCCGACGATGGCGCCAATTCGGTCACCAGACAGCCCATGCAGTTTCTCGGCGATAGCGGCGAAGGCTTGGGACCACGTCGCTTCGATCAACTTGCCGTCGCGTCGCACCCACGGGCGATCGAGACGCCGGCGGCGCAGACCGTCGATCGCGAAGCGTGACTTGTCGGCGAGCCACTCCTCGTTCACGTCTTCATTTGTCCGCGGCAGAATGCGCAACACTTCTGGACCGCGCGCGTCGACACGAATGTTTGTGCCGACCGCATCCAGTACGTCGACACTATCGACCTTCGTCAGCTCCCAGGGTCGCGCGACAAATGCATATGGCTTCGAAGTCAGCGCGCCGACCGGGCAGAGATCGATGATGTTGCCGGATAGTTCGGACCCCAGAGCCTTCTCGACATAGGTGCCGACTTCCATATGCTCGCCGCGCGAGGTCGCGCCCAGATCCGGGACGCCGGCCACCTCCGTGATGAAGCGGATGCAGCGCGTGCAGTGGATGCAGCGTGTCATCACAGTCTTCACCAATGGCCCGAGGTTCTTGTCCTTCACCGCGCGCTTGTTCTCGGCATAGCGCGAGTGATCCATGCCATAGCCCATGGCCTGGTCCTGCAGATCGCACTCGCCGCCCTGATCGCAGATCGGGCAGTCGAGCGGATGATTGATCAACAAGAATTCCATTACCCCGCGACGGCCATTGCGTACCATCGGCGAGTCGGTGTGCACCACCATGCCGTCCGCAACAGGATAGGTGCAGGAGGAAATGGGCTTCGGCGGGGCCTTCTCGATCTCGACCAGACACATGCGGCAGTTGCCGGCGATCGACAGACGGTCGTGATAGCAGAAGCGAGGGATCTCCTTGCCAGCGGCTTCGCAGGCCTGAAGCACAGACGAGCCGTTGGGTACTTCGACCTCGATACCGTCGACGGTGACCTTGGCCATGCGATTACTCCGCCGCCATGCGCATCGGCGCGCCTGCCTTATAGTCTGCGATGCGCCGTTCCATCTCTGGTCTGAAATGGCGGATCAGACCCTGGATCGGCCACGCTGCGGCGTCACCAAGCGCGCAGATCGTGTGGCCCTCGACCTGTCGCGTGACCTGCTCCAGCGTGTCGATTTCGCCGACTTCAGCCCTGCCCGCCACCATGCGCGTCATCACGCGCCACATCCACCCGGTGCCTTCGCGGCACGGTGTGCACTGGCCGCAGCTCTCGTGCATGTAGAACTTGGATAGGCGTGCGATCGCCTTGATGATGTCGGTGGACTTGTCCATGACGATCACCGCCGCGGTGCCAAGGCCGGTCTTCGCGTCACGCAATGAGTCAAAGTCCATCAGGACATCATCACAGACGCTCTTTGGAATCACCGGCACCGATGCGCCGCCAGGAATTACGGCGAGCAGATTGTCCCAGCCGCCGCGTACCCCGCCGGCGTATCGCTCGATAAGCTCGCGCAGCGGAATACCGAGCTCTTCTTCCACATTGCACGGCTTGTTCACATGGCCGGAGATGCAGAAAACCTTTTGCCCTGAATTCCTAGGCCGCCCCAGCGAATTGAACCATGCCGCACCGCGCCGCATGATCGTCGGCGCGACGGCGATGCTTTCGACGTTGTTCACCGTGGACGGACAACCATACAACCCGACGGCGGCCGGGAATGGCGGTTTAAGCCGCGGCAAACCCTTCTTGCCTTCCAGGCTTTCAAGCAGCCCAGTCTCTTCGCCACAGATATACGCGCCCGCACCCCGGTGCAGGAACACATCGAACGCATAACCCGAGCCACAGGCGTCTTTACCGATCAGCCCTGCCGCATATGCCTCGTCGATCGCCGCCTGCAGCACCTTCGCTTCATTGGCGAATTCACCGCGGATGTAGATATATGCAGCGCAGGCACCCATCGCGAAGCCGGCAACCAGACAGCCCTCGATCAGCTTATGCGGATCGTGTCGGATAATGTCGCGATCCTTGCAGGTGCCGGGCTCGCTCTCATCGGCGTTCACAACCAGATAGCAAGGTCGATCGGACTGCTTCGGCATGAACGACCACTTCAGCCCGGTAGGGAAACCGGCACCGCCGCGGCCGCGCAAACCCGACGCCTTCACCTCTTCAACGATTGCGTCGCGACCCTTCTCCAGGATCGCCTTGGTGCCGTCCCAGTCGCCGCGTTCACGCGCGCCCTTCAGGAAGGGGTCGTGCAGGCCATAGAGATTGGTGAAGATGCGGTCTTTGTCCTGCAACATCGATCAGCTCTCGAACTGCAGCGTCGTCAGAGTCGTCGGGCCGCCGTCCGGCGCTGACGTCTGACGACCTTTCACCGAACCGGGCTTGGGTGGTTCGCCACGGCGCAGCGCTTCCAGTAACTGCTTCGTGCTGTCGGCATCCAGGTCTTCATAAAAGTCGTCGTTGACCTGAATGATTGGGGCGTTCACGCACGCGCCCAGGCATTCAACTTCAGTCATGGTGAACACACCATCTGTACTGGTTTCGCCCCACCCCTCGATGCCGGTCGCCGCGCGGCAGGCCTCGACCACCTCGTCGGAGCCCCGCAACCAACACGGCGTTGTCGTGCAAACCTGAAGATGATAAGTGCCAACCGGTTTCAGGTTGAACATGAAGTAGAAGGTGGCGACCTCGTAGACACGGATCGGCGCCATATCCAGCCGCCGCGCCACTTCATCCATACCAGCGACCGGCACCCAGGCACTGCCGGTCTGTCTTCTCATCTGATTCTGTACAACGTACAGCAGCGGGAGCACCGCGCTCGCCTGCCGGCCCGCCGGGTACTTTGCGAGTATGTCGGGAATCGCCGCTTCGCTCTCCCCATCGAAGGCGAAACTCGACGGCTGGAAACTCTCCCGCATCGGGTCCGGGTTTGTCTGCGTGCTTTCGCCCATGGTCCTATCTGTCGATCTCGCCGAATACGATGTCGAGTGATCCGATGATCGCCACGGCGTCGGCCAGCATGTGGCGCTTGGCCATCACATCGATTGCCTGAAGAAACGCAAACCCGGTCGGACGGATCTTGCAGCGGTATGGACGATTGGTTCCATCTGCAACGAGATAGACGCCGAATTCGCCCTTGGGACTTTCCACCACGGTGTACGTGGCGCCTGGTGGAACGTGGTAGCCTTCAGTGAACAGCTTGAAATGATGGATAAGCGCCTCCATCGAGCGCTTCATTTCCGACCGGTGCGGTGGAGTGAATTTGTGGTCTTGCACCTTCACCGGACCCGGTCGCATTCTATTGAGGCATTGGCGAATGATCTTCACGCTCTCGCGCATTTCGGCAAGCCGCACCAGATAACGGTCATAGCAGTCGCCATTCCGACCGACCGGCACCTGGAACTCGACCTCGGCATATTTATCGTAGGGCTGCGAACGTCGCAGATCCCACGGCACGCCGCTGGCGCGCAGACATGGGCCGGAAAAGCCCCAGGCCAAAGCCTGCTCCGCATCCATAACGCCGATGTCGACGGTTCGCTGCTTCCAGATCCGGTTGCCGGTCAGCAGCTCTTCCAGGTCGTCGATGAACTTCGGGAACACCACGGCCCATTCGCCGATACGTTCCTCCAGTCCAGCAGGCAGATCGCGCGATACGCCGCCCGGGCGGAAATAGTTGGCATGCAGCCGCGCGCCCGACGCTGCTTCATGGAACTCCATCAGCTTTTCGCGTTCCTCGAACCCCCATAGGCTCGGAGTGATAGCACCGACATCCAACGCATACGTCGTCACGTTCAGCAGGTGATTCAACACGCGCGTGATCTCGGCGAACAGCACGCGAATCCATTGCGCGCGTTCGGGCGCCTGGATGTCGAGCAGTTTTTCCACAGCCAGAGCGAAGGCATGCTCTTCGCACATCGGTGAGACGTAATCGAGCCGATCGAAATACGGCACCACCTGCATGTAGGTGCGATATTCGATCAGCTTCTCGGTGCCTCTGTGCAGCAAGCCGATATGCGGATCGGCGCGCTCCACCACCTCGCCGTCCATCTCTAGGATCAGTCGCAGGACGCCGTGCGCGGCCGGATGCTGCGGACCGAAATTGATGGCGTGGCTGTCGATCTCGACGACCTTCGTCGCAGTCGGGCGTGCTTCGACATCGCTCATGGCTTCGGCTCCGACTGCGGGGGCACTTCGACGGAGCGTGCCGAATGCACCTTCTCATCGCCGGGCAGCGTGGTGATCGCCTCCCAGGGCGATAGAAAATCGAAATGCCGCCAGTCCTGCGTCATGCGAACCGGCTCGTAAACAACGGCCTTGCGGTCCTCGTCGTAGCGGACTTCGACGTAGCCGGTCAGCGGAAAATCCTTCCGCATCGGATGCCCTTCAAACCCGTAATCGGTCAGAATGCGACGCAGATCGGGCTGGCCAGAGAACACGATGCCGAACAGATCCCACGCTTCGCGCTCCCACCAAGTCGCCACTGGCCACACAGTGTAAACCGAAGGCACCGGCGTGCTCTCGTCCGTGGTGACGATGACCCGAAGTCGCTGGTTCAGCGACACCGACAGAAGATTGTAGACCACGTCAAAGCGTTCGCTGCGCTCGGGCCAGTCAACGCCGCAGATGTCCATCACCTGCTCGAATGCAAAGCGCGGATCGTCGCGCAGCATCAGCATCAGCGGCAGAAGGGAATCGCGCTCCGCCTCGGCCACGACTTCGCCCTTCTCCATTCGCACATTGCGGACGCCCGGAAGCGCACGGACGATTTCGGCAATCTCAGTCACGCAAAATCGTCCCAGTGCGGCGAATCTTCTTCTGCAACTGCATGATGCCGTACACCAATGCTTCCGCCGTCGGCGGACAGCCCGGCACATATACATCGACCGGTACGACACGATCGCAGCCGCGCACGACGGAATACGAGAAGTGATAATACCCGCCGCCGTTGGCGCAGCTTCCCATGCTGATGACCCAGCGCGGCTCCGGCATCTGGTCGTAGACCTTGCGCAGCGCGGGCGCCATCTTGTTGGTCAGCGTACCCGCCACGATCATGACGTCGCTCTGCCGCGGCGAGGCGCGCGGGATGGTACCAAAGCGATCCAGATCGTAGCGCGGCATATACGCATGGATCATCTCCACGGCGCAGCAGGCCAAGCCGAAGGTCATAGGCCAAAGCGAGCCGGTGCGCGCCCAATTCACTACCTTGTCGATGTTCGCGACGATGAAGCCTTTGTCAGCGATTTCGCCGGTGATGCCTTTCACCACCGCGTCCTGCTCCGGCCCTGGTGGCAGCGCCTCCCGGTTCCAGGCGATCGCAGTGCTTCCACTCATCGTGCCGCTCCTAGCCTGATAGTGCTGTTCATTCCCACTCCAGCGCTCCCTTGCACCACTCGTAGACGAAGCCAACGGTGAGCACGGCGAGGAAGCCGATCATCGACAGGAAACCGAACCAGCCGATGTCCTTCAGGGATACTGCCCATGGAAATAGGAACGCCACCTCGAGATCGAAGATGATGAAAAGAATTGCGACCAGATAAAACCGTACATCGAAGCGGCGGCGCGCATCGTCGAACGGCTCAAAGCCACACTCATAGGCGGATACCTTTTCGGGATAGGGCTTCTGCCGCGCAGCAAGCAGCGAGCCTCCGACCATCGCCAGCGCAATAGCTCCGGCAATGACCATGAACACCAGGATTGGCAGGTATCCGTAGAGCACTGGCTGCATGACAATGTCCGATCGAACCGAGGCGGGTCCCGCGCACCGCGATGCGGGCTCTGGCCGTTAAGGCCGTGCCATATCAGACACCCCGACGCAAGATGCGCCGGAGATTACCTCCAACCGTGTTGCACCACCATAGGGGTCGGGATATCTGGCGCGAGTGACGGGGCTCGAACCCGCGACCTTCGGCGTGACAGGCCGACGCTCTAACCAACTGAGCTACACCCGCGCAGCAGGGCGCACGACTTAGGCCCCGACGCGTGCCGGGTCAAGCATCGCGTCTGGTGGGCGGTGACGGATTCGAACCGCCGGCCCTCTCGGTGTAAACGAGACGCTCTACCGCTGAGCTAACCGCCCGCCAGAGCGCGATCGCCTGAGGCGGAACCGCCGAAAGGCGTGGATCACGCTCTGGAACATTAGGTTCACTGCACCGCATCTTTCAGGCCCTTGCCAGCCTTGAAGCGGACCGTGGTCGAAGCCGGAATCGGCATCTCCTCGCCCGTCCGGGGGTTGCGGCCAGTGCCCGCCTTGCGTTCTGCCGTCTGAAACGTGCCGAAGCCCACTAGCCGCACCTCTTCCTTGTTCTTGAGCGCGCCCTCAATCGCCCCGAACACCGCATCGACCACTTCCGTCGCCTTGGTGCGCGGCAGATCGGTCTGATCGGCGACAGCAGCGACGAGATCCATTTTGTTCACTGGCTCATTCCCTCTCGATGCGGTGATGCAGGCAGAATCGGACGGGGACCGGCGGATGCCGGCGGGGGCGGCAAACTAAAGGCGGGATTTCCGCGCCGTCAATGCACGAGGGTCAGTGGCTCAAGCCACTGACCCTCGCGATTCAGTGCGGCAATGACGCGGCCGGCTGTGCCGGCGGAGGCGGGGTAACCGGTTCGGCCGGCTCCTCCCACTCGATCGCCTCAGGCCGATTGACCAAGGCCTGAGCGATAACTTCGTCGACGTCCGAGACCGGGACGAGCTTCAAGTGCTTCTTCACGTTGTCCGGGATCTCGGCGAGATCCTTCTCATTCTCCTTCGGGATGAACACCGTTGTGATTCCAGCGCGCAGCGCCGCCAGAAGCTTTTCCTTCAGGCCGCCGATCGGCAGCACCCTACCGCGCAGCGTAATCTCGCCGGTCATCGCGACGTCACGCCGTACCGGGATGCCGGTGAGCACCGAGACGATCGACGTCGCCATTGCCACGCCAGCCGATGGACCGTCCTTCGGCGTGGCGCCCTCCGGCACGTGCACGTGGATGTCACGCCGCTCAAACACCGTCGGCTTGATACCGAACTTCGTCGAGCGGGACCGCACGTAGCTGAGCGCCGCCGACACGCTCTCCTGCATCACGTCACCCAGCTTGCCGGTCTGCTTCACGTTCCCTTTGCCCGGAAGCAGCACGCTCTCGATCGTCAGGATCTCGCCACCGACCTCGGTCCAGGCCAGACCCGTCACCACGCCGACCATGTCCTCGGCCTCGGTCTCACCGAAGCGGAACTTGCGAACGCCCGCATACTTTTCGACGTTCTTGCGGGTGATTACCACCTTCTTGGTCTTCTTGGTGACAATCTCCTTGACCGCCTTCCGAGCCAGGTTGGCGATCTCGCGCTCCATGTTCCGCACCCCCGCCTCGCGGGTGTAAAAGCGGATCAGGTCGCGCAATGCGTCATCGGAGATATGCCACTCGTCAGCCTTCAGTCCATGCGCCTCGGACTGCTTGCTGATAAGATGCCGCTTGGCGATCTCCACCTTCTCATCCTCGGTATATCCAGGGATTCGGATGATCTCCATGCGGTCCATCAACGGCTGCGGCATCCGCAGGCTGTTGGCCGTGGTGACGAACATCACGTCCGACAGATCGTAGTCGACCTCCAGGTAATGGTCGTTGAAGGTCGAATTCTGCTCGGGATCCAGCACCTCGAGCAGGGCCGAAGACGGATCGCCGCGCCAGTCGGCTCCCAGCTTGTCGACCTCGTCCAGCAGGAACAGCGGGTTGGAGGTTTTTGCCTTCTTCATACCCTGGATGACCTTCCCGGGCATCGAGCCGATATAGGTCCGCCGGTGTCCCCGGATTTCGGCTTCGTCGCGCACGCCGCCCAACGACATCCGCACGAAGTTGCGCCCCGTCGCCTTAGCGATCGACTTGCCAAGCGACGTCTTGCCGACGCCAGGTGGCCCAACCAGGCACAGGATCGGGCCGCGCACCTTCGGGCTCCGCGCCTGAACGGCGAGATATTCGATGATGCGTTCCTTGACCTTCTCCAGACCATAGTGGTCGTCGTTCAGCACCTTCTCTGCCGCGACCACATCGTTGCGAATCTTGCTGCGCTTCTTCCACGGGATCGACAGCATCCAGTCGAGGTAGTTGCGCACCACCGTCGACTCTGCGCTCATCGGGCTCATGGTCTTGAGCTTCTTCAGCTCCGCCATGGCCTTGTCGCGCGCTTCCTTCGACAGCTTCGTCTTCTTTATCTTGGCTTCGAGTTCGGCGTTCTCGTCCTTGCCGTCCTCGCCCTCGCCAAGTTCCTTCTGGATCGCCTTGAGCTGCTCGTTCAGGTAATACTCGCGCTGTGTCTTCTCCATCTGGCGCTTCACACGGCTGCGGATGCGCTTCTCCACCTGCAGCACGCCGATCTCGGACTCCATGTGTCCGAACACGCGTTCCAGCCGCTCGCCTACCTTGGCGATCTCCAGCAGTTCCTGCTTTTCGGCGATCTTCAGATTGAGGTGGCTCGCCACAGTGTCAGCGAGCTTCGAGGGTTCCTCAATTTGATTCAGCGAGACCAGAACTTCCGGAGCGATCTTCTTATTCAGCTTGATGTATTGCTCGAACTGCGACACGACGGTGCGGCCGAGCGCCTCCAGCTCCTTGGCGTCGACCGCCTGGTCCGGCATCGCTTCGACGAACGCCTCGAAATAGCTGTCGGTGTCACGAAAGCCGGTGATGCTGGCCCGACGGCCACCTTCGACCAGCACCTTCACCGTGCCATCCGGCAGTTTCAGGAGCTGCAGGATCGTTGAGACGGTGCCGACACGATAAATATCGTCGGCCGACGGATCGTCCTGGGCGGCGTTCTTCTGCGCTACCAGCAGGATCTGCTTATCGTCCTTCATCACCGCTTCAAGCGCGCGGACGGATTTCTCGCGGCCAACGAACAACGGCACGATCATGTGTGGGAAAACGACGATGTCCCGCAGCGGGAGGACCGCCAGCACATCACCCTGCGCTGCAGTCGGCTGCGGCTCGTCCGGCTGCCCCTGCGGTTCTGGCACAGGCCGTTCGGCTTCATCCATGGTTGACCTCCTTATGGACAGTCTGCGCCCAATCCGCCCGGCTTCTTGCGATCCTGCGGCACGGAAGGCGCCTGGCGGTGACCCCGCCTGTCGCTATCGCATATCGGCCGCCGGACAGTGCGGCGCAAGGCCTGCAAAATCTCAGTCGCGTTTTCGCGAGCCGTGGGCGGGCGCTCAAGCCGAGCTTTCCGCCCGCTCCTTGCCGTAGAGATAGAGCGGGTTGGCACGCGATTCGGCGACCTCGCGGTTGATGACTACCTCCTCCACTCCGTCGAGACCGGGAAGATCGAACATCGTGGCCAGTAGGATTGCCTCCATGATCGAACGCAGGCCACGTGCACCTGTCCGTCTGGCAATCGCCCGTGTCGCAACCGAGCGCAGCGCATCCTCGGTGAACGAGAGCTTCACGCCCTCCATCTCAAACAGCCTGCCATATTGCTTGACCAAAGCGTTCTTCGGCTTGGTCAGGATTTCCATCAAGGCGCCTTCGTCCAGGTCCTCAAGCGTCGCCACCACCGGCAGGCGGCCGATGAACTCGGGGATCAGGCCGAACTTCAGCAGGTCTTCCGGCTCCACCTCGCGCAGGATCATGCCGGTCCGCCGCTCGTCGGAGGAACGCACCTCGGCGCCATAGCCGATGCCGGAGCCCTTGCCACGCGCGGCGATGATCTTCTCCAGACCAGAGAAGGCGCCGCCGCAGATGAACAGAATGTTCGTGGTGTCGACCTGCAGGAATTCCTGCTGGGGGTGCTTCCGCCCGCCCTGAGGCGGCACCGAGGCGACGGTGCCTTCCATGATCTTCAGCAGCGCTTGCTGCACGCCCTCGCCGCTTACGTCGCGGGTGATGGATGGGTTGTCAGACTTGCGTGAAATCTTGTCCACTTCGTCGATGTAGACGATCCCGCGTTGAGCACGCTCGACATTGTAGTCGGCTGACTGAAGCAGCTTCAGGATAATATTCTCAACATCTTCACCGACGTAGCCCGCCTCGGTGAGCGTCGTTGCGTCGGCCATGGTGAAGGGTACGTCCAGGATGCGCGCCAAGGTCTGCGCCAGCAGCGTTTTGCCGGATCCGGTCGGGCCAACCAGCAGGATGTTCGACTTGGCGATTTCGATGTCGTTGTTCTTCTGGCCGTGCGCCAACCGCTTGTAGTGGTTGTGCACGGCGACAGACAGCACGCGCTTGGCGTGGTCCTGGCCGATCACGTAGTCATCCAGCACCTTGCAGATCTCGCGCGGGGTCGGCACCCCGTCGCGCGACTTAACCAGGTGGGTCTTATGCTCCTCGCGGATGATGTCCATGCAGAGCTCGACGCATTCATCGCAAATGAACACCGTCGGGCCGGCGATGAGCTTGCGGACCTCGTGCTGGGACTTGCCGCAGAATGAGCAATAGAGGGTGTTCTTCGAATCGCCGGACTTGCTCATGCGTACTCCTGCCCCGGACTCGCGGGGAGCCAAGGGTCAACTTTACCCCCCGGCGCCCGGGAGGGACAAGAACCACGAATGCCCCCTGGTGTGATAGGCGCAGGGTCAGCGCGGCAAAATTAGGTATCACGTTCCCCCCCTCCGCCGGGAAGGGGAAGAATCAGCCCCGGGTGCTGATGTCCTCAGGGGTGGGCCGGTTTTCAACCACCTCGTCAACCAACCCGAAGTCCCGGCTCTCCTCCGCCGACATATAGGTATCGCGTTCGAGTTTACGTTCGATTGCCTCAAGCGG
>JBKPSV010000087.1:0-9088 GCA_046735215.1 Pseudomonadota bacterium
ACCAGCGAGGCTGCGAAGCGGGCGATCTCCGGCTCTTCGGCGACTACCAGCGCAACGGGCTGGCCGCTGAACCAAATGCGGTCATCGTATAGCGGCCGGAAGGGCGAACCTTCCGGAGCCACATCGTCCTTGTAGTCGCTATCGGCGCCCGCCATGCGTGGCCGCTTCTCATGCGTGAGTACGTCAATCACGCCTTCGACCGATAGCGCCTCGCCCGCATCAATGCGCGTTATGCGGCCCTTTGCGAGGGTAGACGCGACGACGCTGGCGTGCGCGAGAGCGGGCGTATTGAACTCGCCCGCGTATTTCGCCGTCCCGGTGACCTTGGCATGGCCATCGACGCGGGATGTGGCGGAGCCTATGTAGGTGGTCATGAGCTTGCTCGCTTGCTCCTGTTATCGTACAGCGGTTCGGACCTGCCCTATGCGGTCCTCACTGGCGGGGCCGCCATGTTCCGGCATCGATAACGGCTCCGCACCTTGCAGGACCTCACCACGGTGACGCCGCTTATGTGAGGCGTTCTGCTCACCGGATCTTCTTGTCTGACTGCGACTGCGAGGCGCCGGCCGCCGCCTGCATCAGCGCACGGACGACTGCGCGGCGAGCGAGATCGACTTTGAAGGCGTTGTGCTCAAATCCCTTGGCGTCGCGCAGCAAGATGTCCGCAGCGCTGGCGAAGCTCGGCTGGTCGGCCTTGTGTCCGCGCAGCGTCGCCTCTGCGGACGGGTCGCGCCAAGGCTTGTGCGCTACGCCTCCGAGTGCCAAACGGGCGTCCTTGATCGTATCTCCTTCGAGCTCCAGCGCGGCCGCGACAGACACGAGCGCGAACGCATAAGAGAGGCGATCGCGGATCTTCAGGTAGGTGTAATTCGCCGAAAATGTCCGGGCCGGAAGCTCAACCGCCGTAACGATCTCGTTCGGGTGCAGATCCGTGTCGCGCTGCGGCGTGCTTCCCGGTAGCCGATGGAAATCCAAAAAGGCGATTGTGCGCTCCCCCGTCGGCCCGACCACATGGACCGTGGCGTCGAGCGCGGCCAACGCCACGCACATGTCGGAGGGATGAGTCGCGATGCAGGCCTCGCTCGCGCCAAGGATCGCGTGCATGCGGTTGAGCCCGGAGATGGCGGAGCAGCCGCCGCCAGGCTCGCGCTTATTGCAGGGCGTCGCGATGTCGTAAAAGTAATGGCAGCGTGTGCGTTGGAGAAGATTGCCTCCGGTCGAGGCCATGTTGCGCAGCTGCGCCGACGCGCCCGCCAAGATTGCACTTGCGAGCATGGGATAGCGTTGCGTGACGAGGGGATGGTAGGCGAGGTCGGAATTCGGCACGAGCGCCCCGATCTGCAGTCCCCCAGCCCTCGTCTCTTCGACGCTCGCGAGCGGCAGCCGCGAGATGTCTATCAACCGTGAGGGGCGTTCGACCTCCATCTTCATCAGGTCGATCAGGTTGGTGCCGCCCGCGATGATTCTCGCCGCCGGATCGGCGGAGATCTGGCGCACGGCGTCGGCGAGATCATTGGCCCGTTCGTACTGAAAATTGATCATGATCGCCCCATCGCCTGTTGGATCGCCCGTACGATGTTAGGGTACGCGCCACAGCGGCAGATATTTCCGCTCATGAGTTCGCGAATCTCGTCGGCGGTCTTCGCCTTGCCCTCGGCGATAAGGCCAACGGCCGAACAGATCTGTCCAGGCGTGCAGTAGCCGCACTGGAACGCGTCCTGATCGATGAACGCCTGCTGAAGCGGGTGCAGCGCGCGATCCTTCCCCAAGCCCTCGATGGTGGTCACTTGGGCTCCGTCCTTCATAACGGCGAGCGTGAGGCAGGAATTTATCCGTCGCCCGTCCACCAGCACGGTGCACGCCCCGCATTGGCCGTGATCGCAACCCTTCTTGGCGCCGGTCAGGTCCAGATTATCACGCAGCGCATCGAGCAGGGTCGTCCACGGTGCGACCCTGAGCCGCCTCTCGACGCCGTTGATGTTCAACGACACCGGAATCTTTTCTGGCGATGGGATCATACCCCCCCTCCGCTGTGGCATGTTCGTTCGCGTCATCAGAGTCTCCGCATGCCGCTGGCGCCTAGGAGGTCACCGCATCAGGCCATCCCGATCCGGTTTCCTTCGCGGCGCCACGCGCATAGACCTGCATCGCAACCATGCGCTTCGATGCCGTTATTCCAAGCTGGCCGATAGCGTGATCTCGATCGCTTTCAGGGCCTTCGATACGGGACAGTTCTCTTTTGCCTCCGTGGCTACCTTTTCGAAAGCGGCGGCGTCGATGCCTGGCACAGAAGCACTCGTGACGAGATCGATCCTGGTGATCGCAAACCCGCCCGGGACCGGTCCGAATTGCACCTTGGCGGTTGTGTGTATCTTGCTCGGCGCATGCCCTAGTTCGGAGAGCGCCGCAGCTAGCGCCATCGAGAAACATCCCGCGTGGGCGGCCGCAATCAGCTCTTCCGGATTCGTACCCACGCCCTCGGCGAAGCGCGAACTGTACGAATACTGGCCCTCAAATGCGCCGCTGCCGAGCTTGATGACACCGTGGCCGGCCTTCAGATCGCCGCGCCATTCCGCATCTGAAGTTCGATTCGCCATTTTCTCCTCCTGTCTACAACACCAGCCTCATCTGACCGCGGCCTTCATCGATGGAAGGCGATGCACGCCATCGCCGATCAAAAACGGTCGACATCGACCACAGCCTCGGCGAAGGCCTGGGGGGCTTCCTGAGGAAGATTGTGCCCGACGCCGCCCGTGACAGTTCGGTGCGCATATCTGCCCGAGAATTTCTCGGCATAGGAATCGGGGGCAGGGTGTGGCGCGCCATTCGCGTCACCTTCAAGGGTGATGGTGGGAGCCGTGATGACCGGGAATGCGGCGAGCCGCTTTTCCAGATCGGCGTATTTTGGCTCGCCTTCAGCGAGGCCGAGTCGCCAGCGGTAGTTATGAATTACGATGGCGACGTGATCCGGGTTGTCGAAGGACGCCGCGCTGCGATCGAATGTGGCGTCGTCGAAGTCCCATTTCGGCGAAGCGAGCTGCCAAATGAGCCTCGAAAAGTCGCGCCGGTATTTGTCGTAGCCGGCCCGGCCGCGTTCGGTCGCGAAGTAATACTGATACCACCATTGGAGCTCCGCCTTTGGCGGCAACGGCATCTTGCCGGCTTCAGGGCTGCCGATCAGATAGCCGCTCACGGACACCAGGGCCTTGCATCGCTCCGGCCAGAGCGCTGCAATGATGTCGGCGGTCCGCGCTCCCCAATCGCAGCCGGCGAGGATCGCCTGCTCGATCTTGAGCGTATCCATCAAAGCGATGATATCGACGGCGATCGCCGACTGCTGGCCATTCCGGAACGTCTGATCCGAGAGAAAGCGCGTCCCGCCATAGCCGCGCAGATACGGGACGATCGCCCTGTAGCCCGCCGAGGCCAACAAAGGGGCGACATCGACATAGCAGTGAATGTCGTACGGCCAGCCGTGCAGAAGAATGACGACCGGACCATCGGCGGGGCCCGCCTCAGCGTACCCGACATTGAGGACGCCAGCCTCGATCTGTTTCAGCGAGGCGAACGAGGTGTTCGTCCCCGGCTTGATCGGGCGCGGCTGCGTCGGTTCTGTCCCGCGGGCCTGTGCCTGCGCAGAGCCGGTTAAGCCGAGCTGGGCGGCGGCGACCGTCACGGCCGCGGCGCCGAAAAAGCGGCGCCGATCATGATCGATTTCCTCCGACATTTTTCCTCCCATTGCTAGACCCGATCGAGACCGCCACCAACGGGCGGCGATCGGGTGAAACAGGCTCCGCCTTCGATCACCCGAACGTGAACGCAAAGCCTCGACGCCCGGGTCGAGAAACTCGATCTCAAACCGCCGGTCAGCGATCGGCTCCGGCTGTCGGATCAGCTGATAAAGCCGCTGTTCGGCAACCGCGCCGCCCGGCCCTGCAGCGGTGACCAACCCGTCATCTGCAAGGCGAGGGTTTGATAGTCGTCGAGAACGGCGACCTTTACGGGCGAGGCGACCATTTCAAGACCCCTTCGCTGCGGCGTGCATACTAGTAGCTTTGGGTTGGCTCAGCGATTTTGCCAAGCTCGCCCGGATCCGTAATGCGGCTTTACTTCTTGCGGCGGGGCACGATCAGATTGCCGACATTCACCTGCACGGCCTCATCCTTCTGATTTAGCGTCGTCGTTCGGACCTTGATGAGACCCTGGTCCGGGCGCGACTTTGACGGGCGCGCCTCGAGCACTTCGATCTCGAGATGCAGCTCATCCCCCGGCCGCACCGGCTTCGGCCAGCGAAACTCGTCGAATCCGGCCCCGATGACGCCGCCGGCGGGTTTGAATTCGCTCTCGACCAACAGCCGCATCGTCAGCGCCGCCGTGTGCCAACCGCTCGCGGCCAATCCTTGAAAAATCGAGTTTCGAGCCGCCTCTTCATCGAGATGGAAAGGTTGCGGATCAAACTCGGCGGCGAACGCCTTGATTTCCTCCTTATCGACCCGCAATCCGCCGGAACCGAAAGTCTGTCCCGCGGCAAAGTCCTCCAGATATAGCTCGCTCATATTCCAGCAACTCCTATGGAGGGGGGTTAGGATTGGCGGCGTTTTCGATGCGATTTACGCTGACTTGGCCGTCTCTCGCGCCCGCCTTGCCTGGTACGTTTTTACGTGAGCGTACGCGATGCGAAGCAGCGAGCGCGCGTCGGCCGTTGCGTCAGCGCGGCGCAACAGATCGCCAATGATGTGGTCGGCCTCGATCGGCGCCCCGCGCTCGATATCCCTCAACATCGACGCCATGAGCGGGGAACCTGGGGCCGTGAACGTCGCAAGCGTCCGCTGAATGAACTCCGGACGTGGGGTAAAACCGCACCCGGCGGCGATTGCGGCGCACTCGTCAACGAGCGTTGCGACGAGATCGGCGACGCCCGCCGCGACGATGTCGCCGATCGCGGCCCGCATCAAGCAAGTCACGCCCGCGCCCGTCGCGATGAACACCCATTTTTCCCACATCTCCTGCAGGATTGTCTCGCTGAGTCGGGCTTCGAAGCGCGTGTCCGACAGCGCCGCGGCGACCGCCTCGGCTCGCGCGGAACGCGAGCCGTCCGGCTCGCCAAAGGTGAGGCTATGGGTGTCGTTGAGGTGCAAGACGCGGCCGTCCGGGTCGAGCGCCGCCGAGATCACGCATTGCCCGCCGAGCACGCGCGCGGCGCCGAAGCGCGCCCCCAGCGCGTCGAGGTGGCTCATGCCGTTGAGCAACGGCAGGATCGCCGTATCCGATCCGACCCCGGGCGCAAAGGAGTCCATCGCGTCGGAGAGGTCGTACCCTTTGCAGCTCAATAGCACCAAATCGAACGGCGCGGCGAGCGCACCTGCCGGAAGCGTCGGCGGAGCCGCTAACTCGAGGTCACCGAACCGGCTCCGGATCGAGAGACCGATCCTGGCAAGTTCCGCGGCACGCCGCGGGCGCACGAGGAAGGTCACGTCGCGGCCGGCTTCCAGAAGCCTGCCGCCGAAATAGCCGCCGATCGCGCCGGCGCCCACGACAAGAATGCGCATTGTCATTCTCCCTTGCAAAGGAGCCGAGGTCGAACCGGCGAGCAAGGCGATTACGCGATCGTCTCCAAAGCCAACGCGATGCCCTGGCCGCCGCCGATGCAAAGCGTCACGAGTCCCCGACGCAGCCCGTCGCGCCGCATGGCGTGCAGCAGGCGCGTCGTCAGCACCGCCCCGGTGGCGCCGATTGGATGGCCGTGCGCGATGGCGCCGCCTTCGGGATTCACGACGTCTTCGACCAGGCCGAGCTCCTGCGACACCGCCAGCGGCACGGCCGCGAACGCCTCGTTGATCTCGATCCGTTCCACGCTATCGAGGCGCCAATCCGCCCGCTCCAGCGCCTGCCGGACGGCTGGAACCGGACCCAACCCGAACATCCCGGGTTCCACCGCCGCGACACCATAGGCGACGAGGCGCGCGAACGGCTCGATCCCGTTTTTGTCCGCAAACGCCCGGGACGCGATGATCATCGCCGAAGCGGCGCTGTTGAGTCCGGGGGCGTTTCCGGCGGTGATGGCGCCGTCCTCGCGGAAAGCGGGCCGGAGCTTCGCCAGGATCGCGAGCGTCGTTTCCGGCCGCGGCGCCTCGTCGCGGCGGAACAGCTCGACGCCCTTGCGGCCCTTGATCTCGACCGGAACGATCTCGGCCTCGAACTTCCCCGCGGCCTGCGCCGCCCCGAACCGTTGCTGCGAGCGCTCCGCCCACCGGTCCTGAGCCTCGCGCGTGATCTGCATCCGGGTGACAAGATCCTCGGTGTGCCATCCCGAATGCTCGCCGGAGAAGGCGTCGTTCAGCCCGTCCAGCAACATGCTGTCGTAAATCTCGGCGTGACCCATGCGGTAGCCCCAGCGTCCGCCGTCCATTAGATACGGCGCGCGGTCCATGTTCTCCATGCCGCCGGCGATCGCCGCGTCGGCCTGGCCGAGCCAGACCTCCTGCGCGGCGGTGACGATGGCCTGGGCGCCCGACCCGCAAACGCGATTGACCGTCATCGCCGGCGCGGAGACCGGCAGCCCGCCGCCGATCGCGGCTTGTCGGGCGGGGTTCATCCGATTGCCGGCCTGGATGACGTTCCCCATCACGACGGCGTCGATCCGCTCGCCGTCCAGGCCCGCTCGGCTGAGCGTTTCCCTGATCGCCGCCGCGCCGAGCTCGGTTGCGGGCACGGTCTTGAGCGATCCGTTATAGGCGCCAATCGCGGTGCGCACCGGATGGCATAGAACGACTTCTTGCGTTTGCATGTGAGCCTCCTTGTTCTAGGCGTGTGTGGCCGGCGCTGTCGCGCCTGTTGTTCGTAGCCTGGTCGTTTCTCTGGTACCCAGTGGATGTTCCCTTCTTTAGGGAGATTGGCGATTCAGTGCGCGTCGGCGGATGGTCCGGTTGGCGCCGCGACTTTCCGCATCAGCGGAACCATCAGCGTGGCGATGACGAAGCAGAGCATGATGACGAAGAAGGCGTCGGCGAAGGTCTGCGTCTGCGCCTCGCGCATGGCGAGCGACCACAGGAGCTTCAGCGCCGCCGCGTGGCCGTGAACGGCGTCGCCCGCCGCGGCCGCGGTCTGCGCGGCCGCGACCCGGTCGATCAGCGCCGCCAGCGCGGTATTACCACCGTTCAGGTACTCGGCGAGAGGCAGGAAGTGCAGATTGGTGCGGTCGTTGAGGATCGTGCCACAGACGGCGATGCCGATCGCGCCTCCGAGATTGCGCATTAGATTGAACAGGCCGGAGGCGAGCTTCAGCCGATCCGGCGCCAACCCGCCGAGGGTGAGCGTTACCGTCGGCGCGACCGCGAATTGCTGGGAGAAACCGCGGAAGGCCTGAGGCAGCAGCAGCTCGCGCCAGCCCCAGTCATGGGTGACGGGCGTGAAGTTCCACATGCTGAGCGCGAAGCCGGCGAGCCCGGCCATCATCAGCCAGCGCAGATCCACCTGGCGCGCCAACGCCGTGTAGAATGGAATGGCGCAGATTTGGGAAACGCCGGTGGAAAATACCGCGAGGCCGATCTGCAGCGCGCTGAAGCCGCGCACTCGGCCGAGGAACAGCGGCGTCAGATAGATGGTCGCGAAGATGCCGATGCCGGTCACGAAGGAGAAGAAGCAGCCGAGCGCAAAGTTGCGGCTCGTAAGTGCGCGCAGATCAACAACCGGTTGGCTGTAGGTCAGGCTGCGCCAGACGAACGCGACGCCAGAGAGGCCGGAGATCCAGGCCGTGAGGCGGATGGTATCGTCCCCGAACCAGTCCCAGCGTGGGCCCTCCTCGAGCGTGTATTCGAGGCAGCCGAGAAACAGCGCCATCAAAGTCATGCCGAGATAGTCGGCGCCGCGCAGCAGCGACAGGTTGGGTCGGTCGACGCGTACAAGTATCGGCACGACCACGGTGACAAAAATGCCTGGGATCAGGTTGATGAAGAACAGCCAGCGCCAGGAGTAGCGCCGGCCGACAAGCCGCCGCCGATATCGCGGAGCGAGGCCGAGACGATCTGGATGTCCAAGAGGGCGATGAAGAAGCCGACCGACATCGTGCCGAACGCGAAGATCTTCGACGCCATCGAGAGTTCGCTGGACTGGTTCGCCGGCCGGACCAGTGTGGCCGCTGCTGTCGCGCTCATCGCGTCGCCTCCCGTCCGCGGCGTTCGTCGACCGCGGCGGTGACCGACAGACCGGGGCGCAGGCGTCCCAGCGCGCCGGCCTCGCCATCGAGCTGGATGCGCACCGGGACGCGTTGCACGATCTTAGTGAAATTGCCGGTCGCGTTCTCCGCCGGCAGCACGCTGAACGTCGCGCCCGTCGCTGGCGCCAGGCTCGCCACATGGCCGTGGAACGCCTGGCCGGGCAGCACGTCGGCCACGATTGTCGCCGGTAGGCCGGCGCCGAGGCGCGCGAGTTGGTTTTCCTTGAAGTTGGCGTCCACCCAAAGGCCATGCGCCGGCACAAGTGCGATGAGCTGGGCGCCGATTGTAGCGTAGGCGCCAGTGCGCGCGCTGCGGTTGCCGACGGTGCCGTCGACGGGCGCACGCACCTCCGTATAGCTGAGGTTGAGCCGGGCAATGTCGCGATCGGCGATCGCTCCGGCCAAGGCCGCCTGCGTTTGCTGTTTCCGAGTCTCGATCACTTCGAGCTGGCGTTCGGCGGCGTCGAGAGCTGCGCGCGCTTTGACGTCGGCGGCGAGGGCCTTCCGGTAATCGGCGTCCGCCTGTTGGAAGCGCTGCGCCGAGGCGAACTGGTCCTGCGACAGGGCGCGATAGCGGTCGACGTCGTATTTGGTTCGCGTCACCTCGACCGCGGCCGCGGCGAGCTCGGCCTGGGCCTGGCCGATCGTCGCCAGCTGCAAACGATGCGTCGCCTCTAGGTTCGCGAGCGTCGCCTGCTGGCCCGCGACGGCCGCTGCCGCCTTCGCCAGCGCGGCGCGGTAATCGCGGTCGTCCAGCTTCACGAGCAGGTCGCCGGCATGGACTTCCTGGTTATCGGCGACGGCCACATCAGCGATGAAGCCGGCGACCTTCGGCGCGATCACGGTCACATCGCCGCCCACATAGGCGTCGTC
>JBKPSV010000088.1:0-6444 GCA_046735215.1 Pseudomonadota bacterium
CATGCCGTCCATGTCTTGGTCAGTGGTCTTCAGCCCGCATCTGCTGTCGCCTTGATTGGTCCTGATGGCAGCCGCTATCCCGCCGTGGGCTTTTCGGTGCTCAGCGGACCTCATGTGCTCTACAACCCGCCGCCGTCGATCAGTTTGGGGATCGGAGGTTTCGGATTCACCGGCTGCTGCAGCGCGATTGGTTCTGGAATCGGGTTTGGCGTGCCTATCGGCGGCCCTACCGTCGCTGAAGCGAGCGATCAATACGTCACATCGGCGCTCATTGCCGTGCCGCCCGATTACCAGCAGCATTGGTCGCAATATCGTCTCGAAGTCGCCGCGGGCAATCAGGCAATGGCAGTGGCTGCTCCCGCTCCTGCCGGCTAAAAGTCGGAGCATGGCGCCGTGGGCTTCATCCGAGACGCTGCAGAGCGCGTCCTCGGCGAGGACCACCCTATAGCCGGCGTCGACCGCGTCCATGACGGCAGCTAGGACGTACACACCGGTTTCACCGCCTGAGATCACGAGGGCGCCGGGTTTCAGCCGCCCGAGCGTCCGCAGGAAAGCCTCCGTCTTAAACGGTGAGTAATGAGCCTTGTCGATGACGAGGTCTGCAAGCACGAGGGCTGCCAGCGGCGGCAGGCGCCGGTTGATCTGCTCGCCGGTCATGTTGCGCCAGTGGTCGTAATAGCGCCGCCACGCCCCCACGGCCTCCTCCGGCCGGTCGGGAGGTATAAAGCGGGTAAAGACAGAGCGTTCGCGACGCGCTCGGCCAGTCGCATCACGGCCGGTAGCACGCGCTCAAGCCAGGGGACGTGCCAGTCCGTTCTCTCGGCAAAGAGCGTCTGCATTTTTGCTCGGCCATCCGCCGTTCGCCTTCGGCGAGTTATTTTGCAGCACTGACGGACTACAATTTCACCGTGGCGTCCACGCCCTGCCTTTCCCCTTACCCATAAAACCGCCGTCTGGATGCAGCCGATGCCTGAGGTAATCGACCTCCGAAATTAGGGCACGCATCGCCCTCGCAGCATCGACGCACTCGCGGTCTTTTGTCCGCAGCTCCAGCAGGTGCAGTAGATGGTAATAGGTCTGGAGATCTTCTTCCGCCGACCAGTCGGACTCAGCAGCGCTTGGCATTTATAAGCTTCCCTTCGGGTCGCTCCTAACAGTGTCAGTTCGCTTAATCCCGCTGGCAACTAACCGGCAGTTTGCACAGATCTGGCGGTAATCGGTTCGTCACTGCCCGCCATTCAGCTAAGCGACCGGCGTCAGCCGCGGCTTGAACAGCAATCTATCGCTGGCAACCGTTACCGCATCCGGTTGCCAGGGCTTGGCATCACCGGCAAGCCACCATTCGCCACGTTCCCAGTAGGCGATTTCCGGCGGGTTCTGACCGAGGATCACCCAGTAGAATCCTTCTTCACGAACTTCCTGAGCGTCGCTCATGATGGTGCCTCTACATCCCCGACTGGCCGCAGGATGCGTCTCGCCGCAGCGCGTTTCCAGAAATTCCGCAGGAAATGGGAACTCGATCAAAAAGGTGCCCCAGACCGATCTGGGGCAAAGTTGGAGAGAGACACACCGTAACGCGAAAGGCCGGCGAGCTGGCCGGCCTCTCCGCGATTTACTCCTTTGCGTTTGATGGGCTGTTAGCCGCCTGTCTGCTGGTCAAGGTATTTGCCAATCGGCGGGAACAGCCATGGGCTGTGGCTCGACTGGGTGCCGTTCTGCGCCTGCTTGGGCTGTACCTGCCGGTTCTGGGCATAGGCCGTAGCATTCGGCACGTCAGCCTGGGCAACGACGCCGGGCAATTCGGTGAAAAAGCTGTTGGCGGCGGGGCCGTCACCACCGTCGGCGTACGCGGCTGTAGACGCGGCAAGACTAAGGCCGGCCGCTGCGGCAAGAAGCATGGTCCTCATTGGTCTCTCTCCTCGTCCGGCCTCTCTCGGGCCGGGTTGTTGCATCGCATTGTGCCCGCCGTTCAGGATGCCCGGTGAGACGATCAAGCGGTCGAACGGCGATGCCGCATAATTCGCAATTATTGACAAGGCGGATTTGCAGCGTTTTCAGGGCCTTAGCGGAAAGCCGATCCGCGCCCGGAACCGCCAGCCGCTAAGTCATTGATCTGGCAAGACCAGATGCGCAACGAAGTCACTGCCGATTTCGCCAAACAACACGGCTGCTGCAAGGCACCACGGCCTTGCTGTTGGCCATAGCGCGCCCGACAGCAACTTCCGACTGGGCGGATACCTCCTCCCTCCGGAGCCGGGCGGCCGCAGCCTGCGATAATAGACGACGGTTGCGCTCGATCAGCGCAGCCGCATCGTCGTGCCCGGCCGCTGTTTTCCCCGTTAGATCTCTGTCGGAAGAATTTGACGGCGTCGCTTGCGGCCGACCAAAGCGCTCCCAACGCTTCGCTGCGGCCTTTTGCGCGATCTCCCGCCGTTGCTCCGCGGTCAAATTTCGCGCCCGGGCGGCGCCGCCCAAACTGCCAAGTCGCTGAGCTGGTGAGAGTTCCGCCGCACTATCGTTCGTTCCCGAACCGATAGCGGCCACTTGCTCGCTCCTTTTCCGCGACTTGACAGCGGCGCGTGTCTTCTGTCGCATTGAAATCCTGCTTAGCGGTAAGCACTATATGGTCATAGCACAAGAATGGAGATCCCAGGCGGAGTTTTCACCATGCCGGCTCGCGTAGTCGTTGTGTTGAATGAACCAGAGATCGCTCAGGAAGCCGTGTCGGCGCTGCGGGCACAAGGACAGGAGGCATTGGCCCTCTTCGATCCCATGACGGCACTGGAGACGTTGGAGGGGGCAGAACGGATTGAGGTCCTTGTCACCTGCCTAGATTTCGCGCCGGGCAAACCCAATGGCATCGCGCTCGGCCGCATGGCCAGGCTGAAACGGCCCGGTATCCGCGTGCTGTTCGTCGGACCGGCAGACCTCGAAAAGTTCGCGGAAGGGCTTGGCACGTTCCTGCCTTCCCCGGTGACTGGGCCGCAGGTGGTGGAGGGTGTTCTACGAACATCTCAAAGTGACGGGAGCCGATGATGGCCACAGCCTCATTCCGTCCCCTCGAAGACCATCCGACAGCACGCGCTGCGGCGATCCACTACCGAGAACGGGCCAGGATGTGGCGGGAAAGCGCCATGGCGGTGCCGGACGGCGCGCCGCAGCAAGCGGTCTATTTCGAGATCGCCGAGGGATACGAGAAACTTGCTGCCTGCTATGAACGGCGGGAGCAGGCTGAAGGCTTAAAGGTCGCGGTCTGGCAGACTGTCGTCTAATCACATACAGCGGCTTTGGAATTTCATAGCGCATATGCGCGCGCGCGCATATGCGCTATACTGCAAGGCACTCGGCGTCTGATCGACATGGAATTGCGTGAAGGCGGGATTGCCTTGGGATTCGGCCCAGTAGCAGGTGGTCATGCCGACCAGAAACAGGATCCCCATCACGGCGAAGATCGCCCAGCCCTGCCGCTGGCTGCCGACCATGCGGCCGAACGTGTAGGTAAGTGCGGCACTGATCGCGAGGATCGACCACATCTCGAGCAGGTTGCTGAGCGCGTTCGGGTTCTCCAGCGGATGCGACGAGTTGGCGTTGAAAAAGCCGCCGCCGTTGGTGCCGAGCTGCTTGATGGCGATCTGCGAAGCAACTGGCCCCTGTGCGATGACCTGCTTGGCGCCTTCCAACGTCGTGGCTTCAACGTAGGCGCTGAGGGTTTGCGGCACACCGCAGATGATCAGCACCAGTGTGACAACGATCGCCAGCGGCAGCAGCATTAGAGCACGCAGCGGGTCAGATCGACCCAGAAGTTGCCGATCGTCTGCGCGGAGCGGCGGGCGAGGCCGCGAACCAGCGCGATGGCGATCGCAATACCTGCTGCCGCGGATGGCCTCGGACGCGGTCGAATTTCATAGCGCTCCGGTGATTGAGATCGATCGGGTGTCTCATCGGAAGGATCCAATCTACGATTCGGTGTATGTAGGTAGACCCTGGACAGAGCTTGACTACCTGCAGGCGATGACAACCTGCACCCCAATATTCGTGCAGTTGAATGCAGCATTTCCGGAGGTCGTCGCGGTCAACGCGCTCTACACGCACGGATTGGTCGTCATCGTTTCCACCAAAACCCGATACGGCGGATTTGCCAAGTCGATTGGCCTGAGTGTCCTAACAACGCCGCATGGCCTAGGCTACGCCAAGATCATCATTGTGGTTGACGCGGACGTCGATCCTTTCGACCTGAAGCAGGTGATGTGGGCCATGTCCGTCAAAGTCAATCCGGCTGGCGACATCATGATCTTGCCGAACCTTGCGGAGAATCTCTTGGACCCCGCCGGTCAGCCGAGCGGGATCTCACATAAGATGATCATCGACGCGACCACCCCCGTTGCCCCCGATACTCGTGGCGATTTTGGCATGGAGCTGGATACGCCGCAGGGGACAGACACCTGGCGGACGAAGCTTCTTGCCCTGATGAAGGATCTGCAGAAATGAGCCACGCGACGGAAGGTACCACTCCTGCTGCTTGTCCCCGGTGTCGGTCGTCGACAATTGCATTGCAAAGCGCATCGCCAGTTGTTGGGGCCTGGACCGTATATGGCTGTACCACCTGTCTTTATACTTGGCGTTCGACTGAGCCGGAGATGAATACAGACCCAGACAAATACCCGGCAGCTTTCCGGCTGAAGGCGGAGAACATGCCAAATCTGGCTATCTCCCCGAGCATCCCGCCGCGCCGACAGGGGTCTGCCGGCGGGTAGGATGATTGATGCCGGTCCTGGGCGGAGGGCCATTTCCTCACAGGGTAGGCCAGGCTATGGGACCGGACGAATGCGACGTGGCTATCGTTATCCTTCTTTGCCATCGCGCCTTTGGGCTAGCGGTTGATGAGGCATCGGGGCATAGGTGGAGCAGCGGCATAACTCGTTACTTCCGCAATTCGGGAAAATCGTAGTCCTGCCAGCCGGGCACATCCGCAACTTTGAAGAACTCGTGGCCGTGCTCGGCGACTGCCGGACCACATGCCTCACCGGCCGGGACGTCGGCAGCCTTCTGTTCGTCGGCACCGTAGGGAAATGTCGCATCGATGCCCATCGCGGATCCCACGCGTCGGTCCAGCGGGAGCGAACCGTCGAGCGACGGATCAAGGGTGCCGCCGGGCAGACCGTCGATGATGATGACATCGCGGGCCGGCTGGGTGCGAAATGTGATGGCCCACTCGATCTGATCGGGGTTGCGAACATCGATGTCGGGGTCAACCACGACAACCTTCTTGGGACGTTGGCTGCTGGCGATCGTGGTCAGGATCGCATGGCGTGCCTCGCCCGCATAACGCTGCTTCATCGCCATGACGACGTAGAATGCGACGCCGCCGGAGGCCGGCATCGCTAGGTTGGTCAGCGTCGGATGCTGCGCCTTCAGCATGGCGAAGTACGAGGCCTCGTACGACAGCTGCTTCAGGATATGATTCTCGGTCGGTGGCACTCCGGTGAGGAGCGCCTGGAAATATGCGTTGTTACGGTGAGTAATGGCCTTGATCCGAGCGATCGGCTTGTTCGAGCCGGGCGTATAATATCCGGTGAATTCGCCAAGCGGCCCCTCGAAGGCGTGCTTGGTCATGTCGACTTCCAGTTCGAACACCAGTTCGGCACGCGCCGGCACCTCGACATCGATAGTCTTGCAACGAACGAGCTCGAGAGCCGCGTCTCGCATGCCACCCACCACCTCGAAGTCGTTGGTTCCGTCGGGCACCTGGATCGGGCAGCTATAGGCGATGACCGGATCCACGCCGATCAACAGCGCCGCGTGAAAGGTCGTTTGGCCCAAGCGGCGCGCTTTCGCCATGTTCCGGGCAAACCGGTGATTCGGCAGAGCAAGGAAGGTAAAGGTCTGCTTGTCGACGACCTCGAAGCGATAGTGCCCGATGTCAGGAATGCCGGTCTGGGGATCTTTGCTGACGATGATCCCCGCCGTGATGTACGGTCCACCGTCATCGGGACTATATTTCGCCACCGGGATCTTGGACAGATCGACGGCATCTCCGATGAGGACATTTTCGTGCACCGGCGCATCGGTCACAACGACAGGCGGAATTCGAGCCGCCATTCCGCACAGGACCTTATCGAAGACGTTCTTTTCTGTAGCCTCCAGCGCTATCAGCGCCTTGGAGCGCGTGTTGTAGACGCCACCCACCAACGGGAACGCGGTGCCGTTGTTCTTGAATATGATTGCCGGCCCGGAGACCGCCGCACTTTTGCGCATCGCCTTTGCGACCTCGAGCTCCGGGGAAATGGCGCGATCCACTTCGAGCAGCTCGCCAGCGTTTCGCAATGCGTCGAGAAACGCACGGAAATCCTGAAACGGCATTACGACCCCCTTATTGGTACGGCTTGTTAGCGCGCTTGTTTTGCCCGGTCCAACGTTGCACCAGGCCTGCATCCAGCCCGAACA
>JBKPSV010000089.1:0-12782 GCA_046735215.1 Pseudomonadota bacterium
CGTCGAGCAGCGACATGTGGCAGCCGGAGCAGCCGTCCAGCCACATCGTGGCCAGTCTCGGTTTTCTCATGTGCGGTCGCCTCGCTTGGCAGCCAGGTCAGTGACCATGCGATTGCGCTTGGTCATTTCCTCGACCGCCTGACCCTTCTCCACCAGTGCACCGGTGGGACAAACCTGCACGCACTTGCCGCAACTCGTGCAGGACCGGGCCTCACCCCATGGGCGATTGAGTTCGGCGACCAGCATCGAGTTGATGCCGCGCGCAGAGATATCCCACACCTGCGCACCTTCGATTTCGTCGCAGACCCGCACGCACCGGGAGCAAAGAATGCAGCGATTGTGGTCCAGCACGAAGCGCGGGTGCGACACGTCGACGGGCAGACGGGGAAAGTTGTACGGCAGGTGGACATGGGTCATGCCGAGTGTCTGCGCCATTGACTGCAGCTCGCAGTGACCGTTGGAGACGCATACAGAACAGACGTGATTGCGCTCGATGAACAGCAATTCCAACGCCATGAGTCGGTTGTGCGCCAACCCTTCGGAATTGGTGGTGACTGACATGCCGCTGCGCGCCGGCGTGGTGCAGGCCGGCAGCAGGCGGCCGACACCGGCGACCTCGACGAGGCACAGGCGGCAGGATCCCGGCGCGCTCAGGCCTTCCAGATAGCAGAGCGTGGGGATCGAGCGGCCGTTGTCCGCCGCCACCTGCAGGATCGTCTGACCTTCGCTGGCGGTGTATAGCTCATTATCGATACGGACCGAGATCTGCTGCGGCACGGCTGGTCCTCCTATCCGCGCGAGACAGCATGCGCGACGGTTTCGCGTATGTCACAGCGCAGGCAGCGGCTTGCCTCCGCATGCGCCTCGTCCGGGCGCAGCGCCGATACCGCCTCATCGAAGGTCTTTGCGCGCACAGCAGGCGGCAGGAAGTGTGCGTGGTGACGCGCGCAGGGGCTCGGTTCCGGCGGCGCCTGATCGTAGTGAAACGTGGGGAAGATGGTCTCGAAGCGCGGTTCACCGGTGATATGGCGATCGATGCTGCGCGCCGCCTCCTTGCCGTAGGACATCGCGGTGACGACGTTGGATGCACCGGTCACGTAGTCGCCGCCGGCATAGACATTGGCGCGGCTCGTGGTGAGGTCGTAGCGATCGATGTCCAGCATGCCACTCGACTTCATGGCGAGCTGTGATGCGGCAGCGAGTTCACCGTCCGCGGATTCGCCGACCGCCAGGATCACGGCACTGCAAGGCACGACCTGCACCTCGCCGGTATCGATCGGGCGACGCCGTCCTGATGTATCGAAGGCGCCGAGCCGCGTCTTGGTCACTTCGATCGCTGCGACCGCACCATGTTCGCCGACGATGCGATGCGGCGAGGCGAGGAAGATGAACTTCACCCCCTCCTCCTCGGCGGCGTCCACCTCTTCGGCGATCGCCGGCATGTCCTTGCGCTCGCGACGGTAGATCACCGTGGCAGAGAGGCCCTTGCGGATCACCGTGCGCGCGCAGTCGATCGCCGAGTTGCCGCCACCGATGATGACGGCGGCATCGCCGAGATCCGTCTGCCTGCCGTGTGCCTCAGCCTCGAGAAAATGCAGCGAGCCGAACACGCCGGCCAGATCGTTGCCTGGCAGACGGACCTGCGTCTCCTTCCAGGTGCCAAGTGAGAGGAACACCGCGTCAAACCGGTCCTCGAGATCGGCCAGAGAAATGTCTGCACCGATGCGCGAGCTCAACACGAACTGCACCCCCAGGCGGCGGATGATCTCGACCTCGCGATCCAAGACGTCGCGCGGCAGCCGATAGCCTGGCAGCGCATAGCGCAACATGCCGCCTGGCTCGGCATGCAATTCGTGCACGACCACGTCGTGCCCCAGCAATGCCAGATAGAACGCAGCGGTCAGTCCTGCAGGGCCGGCGCCAACCACTGCAATCCGCTTGCCGGTGGGCGCTTGCCGCTTGGCAACGACCTTGGCCGCCATCGCGTCGAACCGATCAGAGAGCAGCACGTGATCGGCGATGACCCGATGCACCTCGCGCATATTGATCGGCTCATCGATCGTCTGCCGACGGCAGCGGCTTTCGCACGGGTGCTGACAGACCCGGCCAGTCGAAGCCGGCAGCGGGTTGTCCATGATCACCGATTCGAATGCGTCCTCCAGTCGGTTCTCCTTGTACAGCTGCAGGAAGCGCGGAATGTTCATGTGAATCGGGCAGCTGTTCTCGCACGGTGCCAGGGCCAAATCGCCGCAGACGCCGGCGCGACAGCGCTTCGCACGGATATGATCCTCGAACTCGTGGCGGAAATGGCGCAGCGCGGTCAGCACGGAATTCGGCGCCGATTGCCCCAGTCCGCAGAGCGAGGTGTCGCGGATCATGCGACCAAGCTCGTCGAGTTCGGCAAGATCCTCCTCACGGCCCTGCCCTTTGGTGATTCGGGTCAATGTGCGGAGCGCCTTGTCGAGACCGACACGGCAGGGCGTACAGCGTCCGCAGGATTCCGCGCGGGTGAACTCGATGAAGTAGCGTGCGACGTCGACCATGCAGTTGTCTTCGTCCATCACCACCATACCGCCCGAGCCCATGATCGAGCCCAGCTTTCCCAGTTCCTCGTAATCTACCGGGGTATTGAGCATGTTATGCGGGATGCAGCCGCCGGAAGGACCGCCGGTCTGCACCGCCTTGACGGCATGGCCGTACATGCTGCCGCCGCCAACGTCATAGACAAAGCGGCTGAGCGGCGTGCCCAGTGGCATTTCCACGAGGCCGGTGTTGGTCACCTTGCCGACCAGCGAGAACACCTTGGTGCCAGCGCTGGCATCGCTGCCGATGCCTCGGAACCATTCAGGTCCCTTGGTGATGATCGGCGGGATGTTGAACCAGGTCTCGACGTTGTTGATATTGGTCGGATGGCCGAACAGGCCGCGTTCGGCGGGATACGGCGGGCGTGGACGGGAACGTCCTGAACGGCCTTCCAGCGAACTGATCAGCGCGGTTTCCTCGCCGCACACGAAGGCGCCGGCGCCCTCTGTAAGCTCGATGTCGAAGTCGAAGCCAGTGCCAAGGATGCTCTGGCCGAGCACGCCATAGTCCCGTGCCTGAGCGATGGCGACGTTCAGGCGGTGGACAGCAAGGGGGTACTCGGCGCGCACATAAATGATTCCGTGCCTGGCGCCGGTCACGTAACCACCGATCGCCATACCTTCAAGCAACGAGTGCGGATCGCTCTCCAGCTCGTTGCGGTTCATGTATGCGCCAGGATCGCCCTCGTCTGCGTTACAGATCAGGTATTTCCGATCACCCGTTGCCTTGCGCAGGTACTCGAACTTGATGCCCGTCGAGAAGCCGGCGCCCCCCCGCCCCCGCAACCTGGCTGCCTTCAGCTCTTCGTTCACCTGCTCTGGTGTCGAGTCGCGCAGGATCTTGCGCAGCGACCCATAGCCACCGATGGCAATGTATTCCTCGATGTCATCAGGAGCGATCAGGCCGCAGTTGCGCAGGACGATCTTCTGCTGGCCCTTGAAGAACGGCACCTCGTCCCAGAGCGGAACCGATGCGTAGCCATTGCCGTAGTCGAGGTGGGCGGTGATGTGGTCCCACTGCTCGATCTTGCAGAGGATCAGGTCCTCGGGAAGCGTCCCTCCCGTTATTCCGTCGAGTATCCGACCGACCTGGTCCGGCCGCACCCGATGCAGGATCACCAGTGGCTGACCCGGGACCCACACATTTACCAGCGGCTCCTCGGCGCAGAATCCGAAGCATCCGGTCTGCACCAGCTGCAAGTCGAGGCCGCGTCGGCCGATCGCATCATCGAACGCGTGGAACACACCCTCGGCGCCGTTGCCCGTGCCGCAGGTACCCATGCCAACGGCGATCCGGGGTCGCCCTGGTCGCAGCTTGGCGATCCCCGCATGACGAACCGCGTCGAAGGTGCTGTCGTCGCGAATGGCCATCTATGTCCTGGGCTCCTGCTGCGCGAGCGCGTCGAGTTCGCGCTGCAATGTTGGTTCATTCATGTGGCCGAAGATCGCGTGGTTCACCTCGATGACCGGCGCAAGCGCGCACTGGCCGAAGCAGGCGACCGTGCGGAGTGTCATGTTCCCGTCGGTGGTGGTGACCACCAGCTGATCGGTTTCCGCATCGCCTTCCGTTTTGAACCCGTAGTACATCAGTAATTTCACGAACAGATCACGGGAACCTCTGGTGTGGCAGGCAGTGCCGCGGCACACCGAGATCGTGTTGCGACCCTGGGGTTCGAGATTGAACAACGCAAAGAAGGTGGCGACGCTGTAGATCCGCGCGAGCGGAATGCGCGTCTTGGCGGCGATGTATTCGAGCGCTTCCAGCGGCAGATACTTGCGTGGATGATGGTCCTGCACCTGCTGCAGGATCGCCAGCAGCGCACCGGGTCGTCCTGTCTGCCTGCCGAGTACGTTGTCGACAAACTCCTGGTCCAGGTCCGAGGCCAACTCCAACGGGGGGCTCGGCATCGTTCAATTCCCTTCCGCGTTTGTCGGCCGTCCCCTTGGTGCGGCTTAGTACAACGACGAACGTCACACAACTATTGATTTAGCTCAATGCGCGTCTGCGCGTGAGAGTGACTTTCCCGCGAAGCCTTCTTCGCCACTGGTAATCAAACCGTTAACGGTGATGTGCCTATGAGCCAAAGCTCCGCGGCAGTCATTCCGCCGAAGCGGACGACGGCCCGACCGTCCACTGGTGGCGTGCCATTATTGCTGTGGTAATCACGCTGGTGCTGGCGGCGCTGCCGCCAGCTTCCGGCCCGGCGCAGCAAGCCGGCTGTATTTGCCCGTATGGTGTGATCGCTGCGTAGGTGACTGAGCCGCTGCCTAGCCGGCCGTTGGTCTGATCGGGCGGGCGCATCGTCGCGATATGTCGCGCCGGGGAGCTCGCGAAGGCCGGCTTCTGGCACTGCCTGTGCTTGCCTACGTTCTGTATCGCCCCAGTTGCAGCGCTGACGGGGTGTCGCGCTCCACATCGGATGCCACCGGCCCTGGCCTCACCTACTACAACAGCGGCTATCTGCCGCCGGCTGACTTCTGGCGGCTGGAGACCATCTTCTTCCTCACGGCAGTGCTGGCGGTCGTGACGATGAGTTCCCGAGCCCAATCAGCCCGTCAACGCATACCCGTCATCTTGTCCCACTCGCGCACGTACTGGGTGTGCGTCTTCAGAAAGCTGTCCCAGTCGGTCGGGGCCAATACCTTGAACTCGGTAATCGGGATGCCCCCTGATGGCGGCGGCACGTCGCTGCGCGGCGAGTAGAGCGCGGTCGCAGCGACCAACGCTTTTTGGCCAGGCACGCCGAGGATCCAGTCCATGAAGAGGCGCGCGGATTGCGGGTGGGGTGAGTTCTCCAGCACGCCGTAGACACCCGGGGTTGCGGTCAGACCTTCCGGCGTGTTGACGAAGGCAATCGGCGCCCCCTTGGCTTTGAACTGCAGATATCCGGAATACTGCGCGGTCGAGATGACCTTGTCCTGGCCGTTCACCGTGCGGTCGAACTGCTGGACGTAAGAGTCGAAGGCACGTGGATTGAGCTCGGCAAACTTCTTCCAATAGTCCTCGCCGTAGATCTGGCGGATCTCGTACCAGGTGACGTGCTGCAAGCCGGAATTTGACACTTTGACGTTGATCACGTCCTTCCACTTCGGATCGAGCAGGTCCTTCCAGTTCTTCGGCGCCTGGTCGGCCGGCACGAGGTTCGGATTGTAGGCAAGGCCCGCGACGATGATCACGCCCCAGGTCCACAGCCCTTCCGGATTGCTCTTATATTCGGGCTTGTAGGCGGACAGCTCCGGCGAGGCGTACGGCACGTAGCCTTTGCGCTTCTGGAAATCGAGCACGAAGCTCATGTCGGTGATCTGCATGACGTCGGCGAGATACTGCTTCGCCTGACGCTCGGCGTTCACCTTGGCGTAAAGTGCACCAGCCTGCAGTCGCACATAGTTGGTCGCGATCTTGGGGAACATCTTGTGAAACTCCCCGAGATACTGCGCCATGTTGGTTTCGGGGTCGGTGCTGTAGAGAATGAACTGGCCTTCTTTCTCCGCCGCGTCCACATCGGCGCAGGTCTTAAAACCGTCCATCTGCTTCGGATTGTCGCACGCCGCCGCCCAGGCGGAGGACGCAAGCAGCATGGCGGACGCGGCCGCGGTTACCGAATGCAACCAGTTCATCGTTTCCTCCAGGTTCTCTGAGAGCAGTTAATCGTGCAGGATCGCCACAGCACGCGTCCAGCCGGCAGAGGCGCGGTGCACCTTCACCGGAAAACACACCACCTCGAACCCGTCGGCCGGCAGCATTTCGAGATTGTGCAGCTTCTCAAGGTGCGAGTAGCCGATCTCGCGACCAGCGCGATGACCTTCCCAAATCAGCCCAGCGTCGCCGGTCTCTGCCACTCTGCGCCTGGTGTGAGAGAATGGCGCGTCCCAACTCCAGCCGTCGGTGCCGACCAGCCGCACACCTTGACCCAGCAGCCATAGCGTCGCCGCCTTGCCGACGCCACAGCCGGTATCGACGTAGTCGTCCTCTCCGTACTTGGCGCCAGCCGACGTGTTCACCACCACTATCTCCAGCGGCTTCAACGTGTGGCCGATGCGTTTCAGCTCCGCCTCCACGTCGCCCGGCGCGACGACGTAGCCGTCCGGCAGGTGGCGGAAATCGAGCTTCACACCCGGCTGAAAGCACCATTCCAGCGGCACCTCGTCGATGCGCCAAGATGGCTCGCCGCCAGGCTTCAGTCGATGGTTCATGGTTGAGAAGTAGTGGTACGGCGCATCGAGATGCGTGCCGTTGTGCGTGCTGATGGCGACGCGTTCCACCGCTGCATATTCGCCGTCCGGCAATTGATCGACGCGGATACCCATGTATTCGGCCATTGCCGGCGCGGTCGCGTGATGATCGAGATACTCGATCTGCGGCAGCATGTGCGGCGGATCGCTCTTGATGCCGGCCATCAACGGCGAGGAAATGTCGATAAAGCGACGTGGCATTACGCTGACCTCCAGACCGCTGGCCCGCTTGTGATGGCCGGCATCGAGGCCGGCCATGACGTATCCATCATTCGGCGGCCTTCATCAGCTTCGAGGGATCAGCGCCAACGCGGCCGGTATCTCCGGCCTCGGCATGCGCGAGGCGGAAATCGTAGCGTACGGCTTTCAGTCCGGGAATCGGCGACTCTGGGTCCTCCTTCGCATTTACCACCAGTGAACCGGACACACCGAACACCGTATCGGTGTCGATGTGCTCGTCGTCAGCGAAATACAGCGCCGTGACCAGCTCGCGATAGCCGTCACCGCCAATCAGGAAGTGGATGTGCGAGGGGCGGAAACCATGGCGCTTCTGCCGCTGGACCATTTCGCCGACCGGGCCATCCATAGGAATGGAGTAGCCCAGCGGCCGCACGGTGCGGAAGTGATAATGGCCATTGGCGTCGGCGCGGAAATTCGCCCGCAGGTCCATCATATCGACCGCGTTCTCCGCTTGCAGATCGTAGAGACCGTGCTCGCTGGTCTGCCACACCTGCACCAGTGCGTTTGGTATAGGTGCGCCTTCGTTGTTCGTGATGCGGCCATAAATCACGATCTCTGACACCGATGGCTTAGCGACGATGCTGGCACCGAGTGGCAGCTCGGGCGCGCCTTCGCGATAGAACGGACCAAGCAGGCTGCTCTGTGTCCCGAGTTCGCGCGCCTTCTTGTCATGCATCGCGTTGACCAGCGCACTGACACCCAGCACATCGGCCAGCAAGATGAACTCTTGGCGGAGCGGCGTGCAGGCTTGGCCGACCGCGGTCAGAAACTGGATGCCGGTCAGCCATTCGGCCGGCGTCAGCCGCACCTCGCGGGCGAAGGCGTGCAGGTGGCGCACGGCGGCGTCCATGATCTCCTTCAGCCGCGGATCGGACGTGTTCGCCATCTGCGCGAGAGCGGCTTCGGTGACGGTGAATTCGTCAAGGTCCTGCATGGGACGCTCCTGTGGCTCGGTCGGCGCAGCATACCGCATCCCCCCTGGCGTGCCACTCCGGCGCACCATAGGATGCGACAAAGCAATCAACGGGGAGGCATCGTTCGATGCTGGGTAGGCGCCTTGCTCTTGCCGCCGCGGCGGCCCTTGTTTGGATCGCGCCGGTGCGGGCCGAGGCCCCGATCACCATCGGCTTCGGCATGGCGTTGACCGGAGGGCTCGCCCCCATCGGCAAGGCCGCCCTGTTGGCGATGCAGATCTGGGAATCCGACATCAACGCCAAGGGTGGCCTGCTGGGACGGCCAGCCAAGCTGATCTATTACGACGATCAGTCGAACCCGGCAACGATACCTGGCCTCTACACCAAGCTGCTTGACGTCGACAAAGTGGACCTGGTGATCAGTGGCTATGCCACCAACATGATCGCGCCGGCGATGCCGATCATCATGCAGCACAATCGGACTTTCCTGAGCCTGTTCGGCCTCGCGGTGAACAGTGAGTTCAAATACCCCAAGTACTTTTCGTTCACGCCGACCGGTGGCCCCGAGCCGAAGCAGAGCTTCGCCGCCGGCTTCTTCGCCGTGGCGATGGCGCAGAATCCCAAGCCGCAGACGCTGGCGATGGTGGGCGCCGATGCGGAGTTCCCGCACAATGCGATGGAGGGCGCGCGTGTGCTGGCAAAGCAGGCCGGACTGAAGATCGTCTATGACAAGACCTACCCGCCGACGACGACCGACTACACGCCGATCGTCCGCGCGATCCAGGCCACCAATCCCGACATTGTGCTGGTCTGCTCCTATCCGCCGGACACCGTCGGCATGATCCGTGCAGCGCATGAAGTCGGGTTGAAGACCAAGCTGTTCGGTGGCGGCATGGTCGGTCTGCAGAGCACCGCCATCAAGGTGCAACTCGGTCCATTGTTGAACGGCATCGTTGATTACGACTACTGGCTGCCGTGGTCGCGCCTATCGAGCGACGAAAGCAAGGAATTCCTGAAGAAGTACCAGGCTCAGGCGCCGTCGGCCGGCGTCGACCCATTGGGCTACTACCTGCCGCCGTTCGCCTACGGCTATCTGCAGGTGCTGCAGCAGGCGGTGGAGGGGATCAAGGGCACGGATCAGGACAAGCTCGCTGATTACCTGCGCACTCATACGTTCAAGACCGTCGTCGGAGACGTGAAGTTTGGCCCCAACGGCGAGTGGTCCGAACCGCGCGTGAATGAGGTGCAGTTCCAGAACATAAAGGCGAACGATATCGAGCAGTTCAAGGATCCGAAAACCGAGGTGATCCTCTGGCCGCCGGAGCTGAAGACCGGCGACCTGATGTATCCGTACAACGAGGTCAAGAAGTAGCACGGCAGAGATTCCGCACATGAAAGCGGCGTGCGATCCGGCCGTGGACCACCTGTAGGAGCCAGCACAACCACTAGAACGTACGTGCTCCGCGGCAGTCGCTGGCGCGGGGCTCGGCTTGCATCGGACGTAACCGGTGCGCGATGGTTCAAATCGGGAGAAATGTCCTGCACCGTGACGGTCCAGCGGCGATCGAAGGTCCCTCCCCGAGGAAGCGATCCATCTCGGTGATTGATCAGAAGGAGATGGCCCTGTTGCTGAAGGGGCCTCAACTTTCACGGAAGCGGGATGAAACGCCATCGGCTGGGTGATACATTGGGTCAGCGATGCCGCGCGGAAAACTGCGTCACGCGTCGCCGACGAACCCCACCTTAGAAGGTGGTCGCCGCGGAGCCAGAACGCACGAGCATCCGGGGTTCGGTCGAAATCAGTCTGGCACCTCCAGAAATGACTGAGCAGCACGCCTGTCTGGGCGCGTCGAGTCATTTGGACGTCCAAGTCAGGTGTCATCAGCAACGATTGGAGCATCAATGACGGATAATACCGATACCAATGCGAAGTCCGCCCAGGAGCGAGGTCGTGCAGCGATGACAAGCGCTGTGCAGCGGGTTACCGGCGCCATCGAGGAGGGCGCGGGGCGCACGGCGGACGTAAGCCACTCAGGCAGCGAGATCGCGCAGCGCACGGTGACAGCGGGCGCCGAGACAGTGCGGCACCTCGGCGATACCGCTGGCGAGACAACCCGTCGCGGCGCGCAGCAGATCGCGTCCATGCAGGAGAAAGTCACTGACGACGCGGCGAGAGAGTTCGATCAAAGCATGAGCAGAATGGCTCAGCTTATGCAGGAGACGGCGCAAGACTGGCGAACGCTCATGCAGTTGCCCGGCGTTGGCGGCGGGAGGTTGCAGGATGTCGCGACCAGTGTGGGCAACGCAGTCGAGCGGGTGATGGAGGTCAACCTGCGGACCACTGAGCAATTATTCAGAATGTCCGGGCCGGTAGCCCTGCTGGAGCTTCAGAATCGGTTCGCGCAACAATATCTTCATGCACTGCTGGAGGGCAGCACGACGGTCGTGCGTGCGGTCCGTCAAACGGCGGAACAGACGCTGCAGCCACTTGAGCGGCGCATGTCGGAGCGAGAGCATCAACAGCAGCGTCGATCTGGTGAAGAGCGGTCGGAGCGGGTCGCTGACGTCATGAGCCGGGAGGTCAAGCTCGTTGGCCCGGATGACAACGTGCGGCAGGTGGCGCAGATGATGCGTGAGGCAGACACCGGTATCCTACCAGTCGCCGAAAACGATCGGTTGATCGGCGTGCTGACTGATCGTGACGTCGCCGTGCGTCTTGTCGCTGAGGGACGGGACCCTCGGCAGACCAAAGTCCGTGACGTGATGTCGGCGGATATCCGCTATGTCTTCGAGGATGAGGACCTAGAGCATGTGGCGGAAAACATGGCCGAACAGCAAGTGCGTCGGCTGCCGGTGATGAACCGGCAAAAGCGGTTGGTCGGCGTCGTCTCGCTTGGCGATATTGCGAAGCGCAAGCAGCCGCTGGCCGGCCAGGCGCTCGGCGGCATTTCCCGCGAGCGAGGGCAGCACTCCCAGGTCGCTGCCGAGTAGCCAAAGGTAACTGGGGGCAGCCGTCAGAAGCTGACGGCGCTAGCCTTTCGGCGTGCAAGGCAACCCGCTGAGGCGGGTTGCTACTCGTCGGCGCCTTACTCGACCGCAAAACAGTAGAACAGGCCGTTGCCTCCAGTGCTCCTCAGATCGTTCTGACTGCAACCACCGTCAGGACCGCGTGATGGATGCGACGAATTCCAAGATTTCGATGCGGTGTCGTCGCGTAGTCCCTTGCGATCGACATGTCCAAGCATTGCCGCACCCTGCGTGCTGCTCGTCCAGTTGCGGCATGTCCGGTCTTCGCTGGGCGGAAATGCTCGGCCATCAGGCTGCGAACCGGTCAGAACGTCGTGATAATTTGGGGTGTAGCCGGTACTTGCGATCATCGTCCCGCGCTCGGTCAGGGACGTTTGCATGCCTAGCTTGTTGTTCTCGCCGTGAAGGTCATCGACGCTCTGCGCTACGACCTCGCCCTTGAAGTTCTGCCATGGACCATGCCCGATGCGATCTCGAGCATTTATCGCCGCATCGTTACCTGCCGCCTGGGTGCTCAGATAGGCGTGCCAGGTCTTACCCCCTGCACCCGCCGCCTGCGCCAGTGCCTGACATTGCCGATCTGCACCTCCCAGGCCGCCGACATCGGCGCCCTTGCCGGGCCCGGTGCTGGTGACGAAGAAGGTCATGTTCGGTGCTTGTGGTGGTGCCTGCTGTGCCCTGCCGACAGTCGGCGCGACCGACGCCAGAGCCACTGACGCAAAGACTGCAACACGCATCGTCCTGGACATCTCGTCCCCTTTTCCGTTCGTCGTCATTGGCAGCAGAGACTAGGGGCTGATCGAGGCTTCGTCATCCCAGCGCCGGAGATCCAGGCAAGCTGTATGCGACGGCCGGACGAACAGCCGAGGATAGCAGGCAAGCCAGAACAACCAGGCTTTAGAAGTCCCTTTGTCTGGACGGACGGAGATCGCCTCGCCAAGCTTTGCGAAACTTAACGTCGGTTCGCTGAAGCGAAATGCCCGTCCCGATTTTTCCCCCATAGCGCGCTTCGCCGGCGGACTAGACGCTGCATACTTATCGATCGGGTCATCCTGGTGCCGACGCTCGGACTTGAACCGAGGGCCTACTGATTACGAATAAGCGACGATACTTCGCCACTTATTGCCTATAGTCGCCAAAAGCAGCCATTTTCCTTGCCTTCTTTCATCGGCAGGAACATAATAGCCGCCATTACACGCCATGCGTCCCCGTAACAAGCCGCTCTGCCGGGTCCGCTACGGGTCCGCAAGAGACCTACTGATTTGGCCCCAAAAGCCAGGTGTGGGGTCCGCTCTGGGTCCGCGCAAAAATACTTCGTCAATACTTTGCCTGGGTGTGACATGCCGAAGCTGACCGACGCCTTCCTTCGCACCTTCCGGCCTGCGCCAGGCGCAAAGGACCGCCTGGCGTTCGACACACACTGCCGAGGGCTGGGGGTCCGCGCCACCGCCGGCGGCGGCAGGGTGTTCATCGTGCAATGGACCGACCCTGCTACCGGAAGAAAGCAGCGCGAGCCGCTCGGCGCGTGGGGCAGCATTACACTTGAACAGGCGCGCACCGCTGCACGCGCGCGGCTCGGACGTGTGGCGCAAGGTTTCAATCCATCCGCCGAACGCGCCAAGGCCAAGGCCGAGGATCAGCGGCGACGTGCTGCTGCGGCGGCGGCGATAGAAGACGCGCGCTTCACGCTCGACGCGCTCATTGCAGATTGGGCCAAGCTGCACCTGGCCGGCAAGCGCGCACGGTATGCCACCGAGGCTGAGCGCGCCTTGCGCCTGGCGTTTGC
>JBKPSV010000090.1:0-5520 GCA_046735215.1 Pseudomonadota bacterium
CACACCCCCAAGCGGAACGCCGATTTGCCGCAGCGACATCACCATGTTGAACACGCGCGCCGGCGTATGCGGCACCAGCAGGTGGGTGGAGGCCGGCGCTGCCGCGCCGTAGCCCAGGCCCAGCGCGACAGCGGCGACGCCGAACCAGGCGACGCTGCCGCCGGCTGCCAAGAGCAGCATGACAGCCGTCGCGCCCAACACCCCCTGCAGGGCGCGGACCCCACCATAACGGTGAATGAAGTTGGGCGAGAGCAGCGCCGACACGATGCCAACGCCATAGGCCAGCGCAACGAAGAGCCCGACCAATTCGCCGTTGACCTGGAGTGCACTCGCCACCGCCGGTGCGATCGCGGGCAAGGAGAACAGCGCCATGGTTGCCAGCGTCTGGGCGGCGAGTGAGGCGATCAGTGGCCAGATCGGCATCACTGCGTCACTGCGCCGGAGCGTCGTCCACCAACACAACGTGCAGCCGGCGAGGCCCGTGCGCACCCAGTTCCAGCGTCTGCTCGATATCGGCCGAGCGCGACGGCCCGGTGACCAGCATGACGTTGCGCGGCATCGCATCGATTTCGCTGCGCAGCAGATCCCAGGCTTCCTCGTAGGCGCCGACGAGGCGCGAGGTGCGCAGCAGCACAATCTCGGTGTCCGCCAGCAGGTTCAGTGTGGTGGGGCGCTGCGGTGCCGACGGCAGCATCAGCGTGCCGGTCTCGGCGATGCCGGCAAACGCGTGCTGTAGGCTGACGATATCCGATGCTTCGGCGCGACCTTCGCGCAGGCGTAGCAACGGGCGCGCCGTCCAGGGAATCGCCTGCAACTCCGGATGCGGTGCCATGACGATGTCAGTCGGCAGGTTCTGCGCTGCGAGATAGCTGGCGACCGCCTCTGGCACCGCGTCCAGATCGGGGACGCGTGCCACGCTGCCGAACTCCTTTTCCACGTTGCCGACGAACAGTGCCACCTGCTCGGGATGGGGCAGGCGGGAACGAGCAGGGATCAGTTGACGCGGATGCAGCGTCATCCGGCCGCGCAGCATGGCGGCCTGGTCAGCGGGCAAAGGACCGCGGTGAAGGCTGCGCCGGATCGCGGCCAGCATGATGTCCTTGCTCACTCGCGGGTCCGGGCAACTGCCCGGCCTCCGACCGCCACGGGCGCTATCGACCCGCCCATCACCACATTCGTCCGGCCCGCTGTTCGCGGGCGTAGCGAGCAAAGAATGTGTCGCCTTCCGGGGCCGGGAAGTCACGTCCGCCGGTCCAACCGGAGGCGAATGGCAGCCGATGAAAGCAACCGCGTCGCCGTCCTAGTTTGCCGAGAGTCCAGGCAGCGATACGCGTGGCGAGGCGGTAAAGCGCAGGTCGGCGGGCGAAGAAGCCCCACAGCGCCAGATTGGCCCGCACAAAGGTAGGCGTCAGATGACGTTCGAACTCCCGCTCGCGCCAGTGGCGCATCAGCTTCGGCAGCGGGATCTTCACCGGGCAGACGCTCTCGCACTTACCGCAGAAGGTAGAAGCATTGGGTAGGTGGCCCGCCTGCTGAACACCGATCAGCGACGGGGTGAGCACACTGCCCATTGGGCCGGGATAAACCCAGCCGTACGCATGTCCGCCCACCGCGCCATAGACCGGACAATGGTTCATGCAGGCGGCGCAGCGGATACAGCGCAGCATCTCCTGGAAGTCCGTGCCGAGCATTGCCGAGCGGCCGTTGTCCACCAGCACGACGTGGTATTCGTCCGGGCCATCCAGGTCGCCTGGGCGGCGTGCACCGGTCGAGAACGTTGTGTAGACCGAGAAATCCTGGCCTGTCGCCGAGCGCGCGAGCACACGCAGCAGCGAGGTACAGTCCTCGATGGTGGGGACCATCTTCTCGATGCTCGCCAGCACGATGTGCACACGCGGAAGCGTCTGCGTGAGGTCACCGTTGCCCTCATTCGTGACGATGACGCTGCTGCCGGTTTCGGCGATCAGGAAGTTGGCACCCGTGATGCCGACATCGGCCGCGAGGAATCGTTCGCGCAATTTTGCGCGTGCCTCTGTCAGTAGGTCGCGGCGCTCGCGGAACACGCGATCAGGCGGCAGGTCGGTATGCGACTTGCGGAAGCTCGCTTCCCAGTCCTCTTTGTTGAGATGGAATGCCGGCGCAATGATGTGGCTGGGCAGTTCGTGGCGGAGCTGAATGATGTACTCGCCGAGATCGGTCTCGACCGGGGTGATGTCGTGACGTTCCAGGTGATCGTTGATGCCCAGCTCCTCGCTGATCATCGACTTGCCCTTGGTGACCGTGCGCGCATTCGCCGCGCGGCAGATCGCCAGCACAGCGTCGCGTGCGTCCTCGGCGGTGGCACACCAATGCACCTTGCCGCCAGCTCTGATGACGTTGGCTTCCCACTCCTCAAGGTAAAAGTCGAGGTTTGCCAGCGTGTGGTTCTTGATGTCGCGCGCGATGTCGCGAAGCTGTTCGAACTCCGGCAGAGCGGCGACCGCATCGCTGCGGCGGGCGATGAAGCTGGGGCCACTGCGGGCGAGCGCCTTCTGCAGGCCGGCATCCTGGATGGCGCGATGCGCGTTCTCTTTGAACGCGGGGGAGGTGGCGATATGCATGCGACGCGCAATCTAGCCGTGCCGCATTGCTATCACCACCCATGCCCGGTACCATCGCGAGCAACGCCGACAAGGTGGAGTCAATGACGGCATCGCTGCGGACCGGCAACGAATATCGCATCCCTCAGACCATGCGCACCTGGGTGCTAGGCGGCCCCCAGGAACTGGCGTTGCGGTGATTGGGCTGGGCCGATTGGGCTGATGGGTGTCGGCGTGCCAAGGCATTGGGGGCGCAGCGGTCATCCTTACAGGCACGCGCGATCGGCGGTGGTCAATGTGACCCAGGAGGATGCCGTGACAGCGGTCCAGCGCCTGACCGGGGGCAGGGGTGTGCAATATGTTCTTGAGTCTTCCGGTGCGCCAAATGCACTGAACGATGCGGCGCGGATGGTGAACCGCGGCGGCCGCATCTGTCTGGCGGCGTTTCCGCACGAGCCTGTGTCGGTCGATCTTGCCTATATCGTGCGCAACAATATCTATGTCTTCGGCATTCGCGGCGAAGGCCGGAGCGCCACGCACCGGGCGGCGGCACTCATGGGACAACGCCGGTTCGAGGTAAAGTTGATCCACACGCAGACCTTTCCATTGGGCGAGTTGCCGACAGCGCTGCGATACGCGCGCGACCGGGTCAAGGACGCGACCAAGGTCGTGGTCAAGATGCACGGGAGCTGACGGGCACGACGAAGCTACAGGCCATGGAACTCAACGCTGACTTCTCCCGGCGCGCCGCGGTCCACGCGGCACAGATGGACTGGTGCCATCACCGATCATAGGTGTTGATCGACGCATGCTCGATCATCGGCGACGAGGTGGCGCGGGCCACATCGATCGTGCGCTATGCACCGGGCTCGCAGTTCTCACGGGATACGCACGGCGGCGGCGAAGAGTTCCTGGTGCTGGACGGCGTTTTCCACGACGAACACGGTGAATATCCGGCCGGGTACTATGTCCGCAATTCGCCGACCTCCGCGCATACTCCGGATTCGACGCAAGGCTGCACGCTGTTCGTCAAACTGCGGCAGTTTGATGCGAAGGGATCGCACCGAGATCAGGCTTGATACCAGCACGATGCCGTTTGCACCTGATCAACACCGTCCAGGCGTCGCAGCGAGACTGCTGTTTCAGGACCGATGGGAGATGGTCCGACTGGAGCGGTGGGAACCGGATGGGATTGCTGCAGCTGGCTCGTATCGTGCTGAGCTTCGGGGTGGCTCTGCCGGAAGTTATCGGCGTGGTCGCCAGTTTCCTGCGTTGTGTATGCTGCCGTATCCGTCGCGTCCGAAACCGGCATCGGTGCTGCGATCGAACCCACCACCATCGTCGAAGCGCGACCCGCCAGCAAATGAACCAGAGCGGAAGCCGCCGAATCCTTCTCCGTGAAAGCCCGAATTCACCGCGGAACGCCGCTGCACCTTCGATGCCGCCGACAAGGCAAACCGCGCCCACCGCCAGCGCCAGGGTTACGTCCTGCGGCGTCGACGTCGCTTGCCATGGCACTCACCCCCGCACTACTTTGCCGCAGCGACTGTACGGAACGGGATCTTCCGTGCACCTTCCGGAAGCGCCGGCGTAAAGACTGGCGCGGCAATGCGAGGCGCGAAATCCCAATCGGAAAATACCGCGCTGAACTGCGGCTGCGACGGCAGGCTCCGGTAGATTATCACCAGCTTGCACGGGACCGGTTGCGGCCCGGCGTTGATCGAGATCTGCCAGTCCACATCCTTTTCCACGAAGCGGACGGCAATATGTGATCGAACGTGATGTCGGCGTGAAATGTGAACTGCTCGGCAGATGCGATATATGCCGCCATCTGTCTTAGCTGAAGATTTTCCTGCTCTGAAACCGCTGGCGCAGCGCCGGAGGAAGGTGATGTTGTCTGGGCTGCCGCCGTCAGCAAACCGAATGATGCGGATAGGCGAATGCCAGCGCAATCCCACCACATCTTTGCATTGACCTCTCCCCTCAGGACGTCCGCGGTCCTGGCGTTTATCGCCAACCTGAAGTAGGCGCGCTGAACATGCTATGCAAAATCGGCAATGGGCGGACAATACTCACCTCGGCTTTGTCACGCGGGTGGGCAGCGGCGGCAGTTCGCCGAACGTCTGCCAGTATTCCGCAACAAAGCGAGGCAGATCGGCGAATTTGTAGCGGGCCATGATCTTCGCGAGGTCAGCGCCTTCTGCACCAGCATGCATGAGTTCGCCGCGCGTCAGCTTGAGGCGCCTCAATCGCTGGTATCGTCCCGGTCCCATGCCCAGCACCTTCAGGCAACTTGCCCGAAGCGTCCCTGCCGATACGCCGAGGGTCAAGCAGATCTCTCGGGTCGACAGTCCTTGAGACGGCTCCCTGCCGAGCAGCTGCTCGAATTGTGCGCAGACACGTGCTGCTGTCTCCTCTGCCGGATTGCCGCCGCACGCATCGGCGCTCGCGAGACAGCTGACCAGCATGGCGGCCAGGTCCTGGTCCAGCGCCCGCACAACTTCAGGATTGATGATGCGATCGGGACAGGTCTCGGCAATACGTGCGGCTTGCTCGTGCAGACGCAGCAGCTTGCGGCAGTCGGCAATCGCCGGACGGATGGCTTGCGGCCAACGAGGTGAACGCAGTTCCTTTCCCGTGACGCTTCGTCCGAACGAATTCAGAGTGTCGCCGGTCACGGCAATCAAGCCCCACCGACTGGCCTCTGTCATCTGCTGGTGGACATTGTGGCTGTGCCAGATCAGATCGCCGAATTGTAACTTTAGTCCGGCGTGCAACAATGGCGTCCCTTGGCGGGTGACAAAGAACACGAACACCTCATTGGGCGGCAGCCGGAAATAGCCCACGCGCGCGCTCGACTCCTGCGCGCGAAGCAGCCGAACGTGTGGCAGCTCCAGCCAGGTCAGCCGCGCGTGGAACGCCCGCGGACACAGGACCAGCA
>JBKPSV010000091.1:0-13789 GCA_046735215.1 Pseudomonadota bacterium
CCAACGCCAAGACGCGGCTCGGACCGCACAGGGATGCTTTATGTCAAATAGTGGTGGCCCGGGTCCTTGGGGCACGCCTGGTGGTAATTCCGGCGGCGGTGGGGGTGGTCGACGTCCTGGTGGCGGTGGACCGTGGGGTCCAGGCGGGCCACTCGGCGGCCGCCCCGGTGGCCAGGGCCCCGGCCCGTTGCCCGATCTTGATGCACTGATCGCAAGGCTGCAAAGCTATATCCGCTCCTTTCTCGGTGGCGGCGGCCCACGCACCCGTTTCACTGGCGGACGCGGTCTCGCGCTGATTGGCCTCGCCGTCGTGGCGCTGTGGCTCGCGAGTGGCATCTATCGTGTTGAACCCGATGAGCAAGGTGTGGTGCTGCGCTTTGGCGCGTTCAACCGTACCACGCTCCCTGGTCTGAACTACCACCTTCCCTGGCCCATCGAGCGTGCGCTCACGCCTGCGGTCACCCGCATCAATCGGATCGAGATCGGCTACCGTTCGCTGGCCGCCATCCAGAACGACGTCCGATCGGAGAATCGCCGTCTCGTCTCAGAAGAGAGCCTGATGCTCACCGGCGATGAGAATATCATCGATATCAATTTCGCGGTGTTCTGGAGGATCAGTGACGCGACAGCGTACCTGTTCAACGTCCGCGCCCCGGATGTGGTGGTCAAGGCGGTGGCAGAGAGCTCAATGCGCGAGGTCATCGGGCGAACGCCAATTCAGCCGGCGCTGACCGAACTGCGCGGGCAGATCGCAACCGATGTGCAGCATCAGACGCAGCAGGTGCTCGATAACTACAAGGCAGGTGTGGAGATCACCGGCGTTCAGTTGCAGGGGGTCAATCCGCCGGCCGAGGTGGTGGAGAGCTTCCTCGATGTCCAGCGGGCGAACACCGATGCCGAGCGTGTTCGCAACGAGGCGGAGTCTTATCGCAACGATATCGTCCCGCGGGCTCGTGGCGACGCGGCGCGCATTGTGGCCGAAGGCCAAGGCGCCAAGCAGGCCGCGATCGCCCAGGCCACCGGCCAGACCCAGCGCTTCCTCTCCGTGCTCGCCGCTTACCAGCAGGCTAAGGACGTGACGTTGCGGCGGATGTACATCGAGACGATGCAGGACATCCTGACGCGGTCGCCAACGTTGGTGGTCGACGACAAATTGAAGGGCTTGGTGCCTTTCCTGCCGCTCAATCCGCCTAACGCACCAGCGCCGCGGACCGGAGGGCAGGCGACGCAATCCGCACCTTCGCAGGGAGCGTCGCGATGAGCCGCCCGCTGATCGCGCTGATCGCGCTGCTGGTGGTGCTGTTCGTGCTGGCGGAATCGGCGCTGTTCACGGTCAATCAAAACCAACAGGTACTGGTAACCCAGTTCGGGGAGCCCGTGCGGGTGATCCGCGATCCCGGTCTGCGTGCCAAGACGCCGTTCATTCAAACGGTGATCACCTTCGACAAGCGGCTGCTCAGCATTGAGCTACCGGGTGATCAGATCACCCTGGGCGACCAACGCCGCCTGGTCGTGGACAGCTTCACCGTGTACCGGATCGTCGATCCGCTGCTGTACTATCAGTCAGTAGGGCCGCTGGAAGACGGCATCCGCGGCCGGCTCAACTCGGTCGTATCGGCGGCGCTGCGTGACGTGCTGGCCGACAACAAGCTTCTCGATGTGCTGTCGGCCAAGCGAGATCAGATTATGGCCACTATTCGCGACCGCGTGAACGGGCAGATGAAGGGTTTTGGCGTCGCGATCCAGGATGTTCGCATCCGTCGCGCCGATCTGCCGGAGGAAAACACCAAGGCGATCCTCGCCCGCATGCAGTCGGAACGCCAGCGGGTCGCCGCGCAGGCGCGTGCCGAAGGCGCCGAGGCCTCCGCGCGAATCCGCGCGGATGCGGAGCGGGAACGCACTGTGCTGGTGGCGGAGGCACGTGCCACTTCGGACAAGCTGCACGGCGAGGGCGAAGCAGAAGCCACCCGGATCTCGGCGAAGGCGTATTCCCAGGACGTGAGTTTCTACAACGCGTGGCGCACGCTTCAGGCGTATCGGGACACGTTCGAGTCTGGTACATCTCGCTTGGTGCTTACCCCAGACAACGATTTCTTGCGGTATCTGCAGAACCCGCCGTTACCGACCGGACCGTAGTTGCCAGCGATCGAATGCCGGGCCATATCCGGCACGTTGCGAGGGAAGCCTGACCATGCGCCTGATCCGCCCGTCCACCCGAGCCGTCATGCTGGCGTCCGCCGTGACCTTTGCCGTGTCGCTGGCCGGTGCGATTCCGGCGCAGCAGGCCATCGCCCGTCCGACGCCTGACAGTTTCGCTGATCTTGCGGCAAGACTGCTGCCGGCAGTGGTGAACATCTCGTCCACCCAGACGGCTCAGGCGCGCGGAGGCGCACCCGGCACCGGCCCAGAGATACCGATGTTCCCGCCAGGCTCGCCTTTCGAACAGTTCTTCAAGGACTTCCTGAACCGCAATCGACCAGGCCAGCGCGGGGAAAATCAGCCCACCCCACAGGAACGACGCATGCAGAGCCTCGGGTCAGGCTTCATCATTGATGCGTCGGGTCTCGTCGTCACCAACAACCATGTGATCGACGGCGCTGACGAGATCACCGTGACCCTGGCCGACAACACGGCGCTCAAGGCAAAGGTGCTGGGCCGTGACGAGACAGGTGACATTGCCCTGCTGCAGGTGAAGCCGGACAAGGTGCTGCCGGCGCTGCAGTTCGGCGATTCCGACAAGGAACGGGTCGGTGATTGGGTGCTGGCGATCGGCAATCCCTTCGGTCTCGGCGGCAGCGTCACCGCCGGCATCATATCCGCGCGCGGGCGCGACATTCATCAGGGCCCTTACGATGACTTCATCCAAACGGATGCCGCCATAAACCGCGGCAACTCCGGCGGCCCGCTGTTCAACATGGAAGGCCAGGTAATCGGCATGAACACCGCCATCTACTCGCCATCGGGTGGGTCGATCGGCATCGGCTTCTCGATTCCTGCCAACCTTGTGAAGTCTGTCGTTGCCCAGCTGAAGGACTTCGGTCACCCGCGCCGTGGCTGGCTTGGTGTGCGCATTCAGCAGGTGACGCCGGATATTGCCGAGAGTCTTGGCCTTAAGGATGCGAGCGGGGCCATGGTCGCCGGGGTGAATGACGGTGGTCCGGCCGACAAGGCCCGGATCCGCAACGGCGACATCATCCTGAAGTTCAATAATCAGGACGTTAAGGAGATGCGCTCACTTCCGCGCATCGTTGCCGACTCCGACGTGGGCAAGCAGGTGCCTGTTCTGCTCTGGCGCGACGGCAAGGAAGTGACGGTGCAGGCCACGCTGGACGAGAAGCCGGACGACGTTCAACGCGCCGCAGCCATCGCCGGGGGGGGCGACAAGAGCCAGGCATCGAAGCCGACCGAGATCTCTGGCCTGGGTGTAAGAATCGCGCCTATTACCCAGGAAATGAAAGACAAATTCTCCCTGGGCGGGGAACAGAAGGGCGTCGTCATCACCGACGTGGCGCCGAACAGTTCAGCATCCGAACGCGGCCTCAAGCCGGGGGACGTCATTGTCGAGGTGCAGCAGGGTGAGGTGGCAACGCCCGCCGATGTCCAACAGAGAGTGGACACGGTGAAGAAGGAGAACCGGAAGTCGGTGCTGATGCTGATCCAGCGTCAGGATGGCTTGCAATGGGTGCCGCTGTCGCTGTCGGGGGACAAGGACAAGCAGCCGGGCTAAGCCGGTGCCTGAGCCGGCGTATCTCTTCGGCCCCGCCCGCGCGCGACGGCCGAACGTCATGGCCCGGCGACACGTCGTCGTATCTGGCCACTACTATGCCTCGCTAGCCGGGCTGCAGATCCTGGAAGCGGGGGGCAATGCGATCGACGCCGGGGTAGCCACCGGCCTTGCCATCGACGTCCTGGAGAGCGAGTTCGTCGGCTTCGGCGGCGTGGCGCCGGCAATGATCCATCTTGGCTCACGCAACGAGACGCATGTGATCAGCGGTGTCGGTGTCTGGCCGAAGGCGGCGGACATCGAGTTCTTCCATCGCAACCACGGCGGCCGGGTGCCGGATGGGCTGCTGCATTGCGTCGTTCCCGCTGCACCCAGCATCTGGATCACCGCGTTGCAGCGCTTCGGCACGATGTCTTTCGGCGACGTCGCCGCAACCGCTATTCGCTTCGCGCGCGACGGTTTCCCCACGTATCCTTTCCTCGCCGAGCAACTCGCGGCGCGTCAGCAGGATTTTGCCCGCTGGTCCACCACCGCCGCCATTTTCCTGCCAGGAGGGCGCCCACCGCAGGTCGGGGAAACATTCGTGCAGAGCGACCTGGGCCGCACCCTGCAATACATGGTGGATCAGGAGCGGGCACACGCGCGAGGAGACCGCCAGGCTGGACTGCGCGCGGCGCGCGACGCATTCTACTGCGGCGACATTGCGGCGGCGATCCTGCGCCATCAGCGGGATAATGGCGGCTGGCTTGCGGAGAGCGACCTGGCCGAGTTCCACAGTCCGATCGAGGCGCCGTGCTGCATTCGCTTCGGCGGGTTGGACGTCTATGCGTGTGGCGCCTGGTCGCAGGGGCCGATGGTGCTGCAGGCGTTGGCGATGTTGCGCGACTCAGATCTGCGCAGGAAGGGTTACAATTCACCGGCGTATATCCATGCCGTCACCGAGGCTCTGAAGCTCGCCGCCGCGGATCGGGAGGTCTACTTCGGCGACCCAGCGTTTACCGACGTGCCACTCGAGACCCTGCTGTCGGACGACTACGTGGCGCGTCGGCGAGCGCAGATCGATCCGGCAAGGGCGTGGCCAGGTCTGCCGCCGGCCGGGGAGGTCGGTGGGGTTTCCACTCCGCCCTGGCGTCCTGATCCCTCGGCTGGCGCCGCGCTCGAGATCGCCGGCACGAAACCGGAAACCTCGTTCTTCTGCGTCGCCGACAGTGCCGGGAATGTCTTCGCCGCGACACCCAGCGATCCGACCATAAGCGGCCCGGTAGTCCCTGGCACGGGTATTACCGTTTCGATGTGGGGCTCGCGCGGCTATACCGGCCACGACCATCCGGCGCGGATCGGTCCGGGCAGGCGACCCCGCATGTCGGCCAATCCAGCAATCGCGATCAAGCCGGGCGAACTGGTGATGCCGTTCGGTTCGCCAGGCAGCGAGGTGCTCGGCCAGGCAATGGTGCAGGTCTTCCTGAATCAGGTCGTGTTCGGCATGGACCCGCAATCCGCCTGCGAGGCCCCGCGCTTTGCCAGCTACTCCTGGCCGGAATCGCAACTGCCGCATTCCTATCGTCCCGGTCATCTATGCGTCGAAGAGGATGTAGGTTCCGCCACGTGCGAGGCCCTGGAGGTGCTCGGGCATCGCGTCGAGCGCTGGCCAGAACGCAAGTATCTCGCCGGATCGGTCTGCACGATCCAGTCCGATCTGCGCACCGGCGTGAAATGGGCCGGCGCTGATCCGCGCCGCACCGCCTACGCCATCGGCTGGTGAGGCGCGACCAAGGCAGGGGAGGGGGCCTTGCCCTGCTGCAGACCCGCCGCCTATGGCCGCTTGCACTGACCCAGTCCTGCGGCGCGCTGAACGACAACCTGGTGAAGAATGCGATGGTCGTGCTCGCGCTGTTCCAGCTGGGCATTGGCGGTACCGGTTTGTCGGCGCTTGCCGGTGCCTTGTTCATCGCACCCTACGTGCTTCTTTCAGCCACGGCCGGCCAGCTTGCCGACCGGTTCTCCAAGCCAAGAGTTATCATTGCCTATAAGGTGGCCGAGGTGCTGCTGATGGCAGCGGCGGCCGCAGCCTTTCTGACCCAGAGTGTCCCCGGCCTGCTGGTCGTGCTTACCGGCCTTGGTATTCAGGCCACCTTGTTCGGGCCGGTAAAATACGGCGTGTTGCCGGAACATCTGACCGCGGACGAACTCGTCGCGGGTAACGGCGTGATCGAGGCCACGACATTTCTATCCATCGTTGCCGGCACCGTCGCGGGGGGCGCGCTGGTCCTACTGCCGCACGGCACATTCTGGGTCAGCCTCGTGGGCCTGATGCTCGCTCTGCTCGGACTGTGGTCTGCAATGCAGATCCCCACGGTTCCGCCGGCCGATCCGTCGCTGCACATCTCACCAAACGTCATCGGCGAGACCAGGCGGACCATACGCCATGCTGCCTCGGTTCGCTCAATCTGGTTCGCTGTGCTCGGTCTGTCCTGGTTCTGGACCATGGGCGCTGCATTGATGACCGAGTTCCCGGTAATTGCACGCGACACGCTGCACTCGGACGGCACAGTTCTGACCCTGCTGCTCGCTGTTTTCGCCGTCGGTGTCGGGGTGGGTTCCATGCAGTGCGCACGCCTGCTGCGTGGCGATGTCTCGGCGCGCCTGGTGCCTTTTGCCGGCATCGGAATATCGCTGTTTTGCTGGGATTTTGCGTCCGCCGCATCGTCCGCCGGCACGATTGCCACTGCGTCGGCTGTGCTTGCCACCGTGTCCGGCTGGCGCATGGTCATCGACCTGTTCCTGCTTGCTGCATGCGGCGGTGTGTTCTCGGTGCCGCTCTACGCGATCATTCAGGATCAGGCGGCCCCCTCCGAGCGCGCACGCATGGTGGCTGCCAACAACATCATGAATGCGCTCTTCATGGTCGCCGGCGCCGCTGCAACCGCGGGTGCCGCGGCGATCGGCTGGGACGCACCGCTGTTTCTTCGCGTTGCGGCTGTCGCGAATCTTCTGGCCGCATTTTGGATCATGCACATCGTCAGATTGATGCGCACGGCTGCGCCTATCGTGGCGCCATCCGCAGCGCGCCATCCAGTCGGATCGTCTCGCCGTTGATAAAGCGGTTGGTGGCGACGTGCTCGACCAGGGCGGCATACTCCGTGGGAAGGCCGAGGCGTTGCGGGAATGGAATGCTGTTGGACAAACCCTGCTGCACCTCGGGCGGCAGCCCTTCGACCATCGGCGTGTGGAACAGGCCGGGCGCGATGGTGACCACACGCACACCCGCGCGTGCAAGTTCCCGTGCCGCCGGTAATGTCATGCCGATCACGCCGGCCTTCGACGCCGCGTAGGCTGGCTGTCCGACCTGACCCTCATAGCCAGCGATCGATGCGGTATTGACGATCACGCCACGCTCGCCGTCATCCAGCGGATCGAGCTGTACCATATCGGCCGCTGCCAGCCGCAGCAGATTGAAGCTGCCGATCAGATTGATGCGGATCACCTGCTCGAACGCCGCCAGCGGCATCGGCCCTTCGCGTCCGACGATCCGACCTGCAGTGCCGACCCCGGCACAGTTCACCAGGATCCGCGCCGACCCGTGTGCCGGCGCTTGCCAGGCGTTGTGCGGTTGCCGCACCCAGTCCGGATGCACCGCCGGTGACGATCGCAGCATGACCTTGAAGATGCATTGCAGGATTCCTTGCGGGATGGCAGGTCATAGTTTGCTGCGGATCGGCCGTGAAGGGGGAGAAACGACGTGATCTACCGCATCGCCATGGCGATATTGCTGCTGTTCGCGACAGGCGCGCAGGCGCAGGACAAGACGGTGCAGTTGAAACTATCCAGCTGGGTGCCGCCGGCGCATCCGCTCAATCCCGCCCTGCAGGCCTGGGGTGAAGACATCGAAAAGTCCTCGGGCGGTACCATCAAGTCCACGTTGTTTCCATCCGAACAGCTGGGCAAGGCGATGGACCACTACGACATGGCGCGCGACGGCATTTCCGACTTTTCTTATGTGAACCCGGGATATCAGCCGGGCCGCTTCCCGATCATCGCTGCCGGCGAACTGCCGTTCCTATTCGCCAACGCGAAGGGCGGTTCGGCTGCGCTGGATGCGTGGTATCGCAAATACGCAGCCACCGAGATGAAGGACGTGCACTTCTGCTTCGCCTTCGTGCTGGATCCGCTGACATTCCATTCACGGAACAAGAAGATCGTGCTGCCGGATGACATCAAGGGCACAAAGTTGCGGCCGGCGGATGCGACGATCGGCAGTTTCGTCACCATGCTGGGTGGCACCAACGTCCAGGCCTCGGCGCCGGAAGCGCGCGAGGTGCTGGAGCGAGGCGTCGCGGACGCCATCACGTTCCCCTGGCGCTCGCTGCTGCTGTTCGGCATCGACAAGGTGGTGAAATACGACATGGACATGCCGTTCGCCACCACGACCTTTGTCTGGGTGATGAACAAGGCAAAGTATGACGCCATGTCCGCGGCGCAGAAGGCGGCGATCGACAGCCACTGCACGACGGAATGGGCCGAGAAGGTCGCGAGCCCCTGGGCAGATTGGGAGCGTGCCGGTCGGGATATGGTTGCGGCGCAGGCTGGCCACGACGTTTACAAGCTTACGGCGGATCAGGTGGCGGCCTGGCGTAAGGCTGCCGAACCGCTGAAGGCGAAGTGGGCGTCGCAGGTGAAGGACGCCGATGCGGTGTTCGCCGAATTGCAGGCCGAATTGAAGAAGCGTGGGGCGCTGGCGGAGTGAGCAAGCGCGCCAACCTCCCCCTCCCCTTGCGGGAGGGGGTTAGGGGGAGAGGGCCTACGGTCATTGACACCGCCCCCTCCCCCCAACCCCCTCCCGCAAGGGGAGGGGGAGTGTTGTTTCCATTCATCGTCCGATGAACCGCAATCGGATGGATCGCTTCATCGACGGCATAGAATGGTTGGCGGCGATCTTCGTCGGTCTCGTTGCTGCCGACATTTTTGTCGCCGTGCTGCTGCGCTACTTCTTTGCCGTCTCGATCCCGGACAGCTACGATTTCGGCAAGCTGCTACTGGGCATTCTGATCTTCTGGGGCATCGCGGCGACCAGCTATCGCGGCACGCACATCACTGTAGATCTGGTCTGGTCGGCGGTTGGCACGCGGGGCAAGCGGCTGATCGATATCTTCGCCACGCTCGTGCTGCTGTTCGTTGTCAGCGTGCAGACGGCAATGCTGTTCGACAAAGTACGGCTGACGTACTATGACAATGTGCAGACTTTCGATCTGCGTCTGCCGACATGGCCCTTCGCGTTGGTAGCGTGGTTAGGCGACGTTTCGGCCGTGCTGTTGATCGCGGTGCGCACTATCGCCTGATCTTCCGTCCTGAGGAGATCGGTGCCGTGCGCGAACCGAGGGCCGTGGAATAGATGGAACTCGGTGCAAACGAGGTTGCGGTCATCGGCTTCATCGTACTGTTCGCACTGATGCTGCTGCGTGTGCCGGTCGGCATGGCGATGGGCTTGGTTGGCGTCAGTGGCTTCGGCTACCTGGTCGGTGGCACGCCGGCCCTGAAGATGGTCGGCCAGACCTCGATGCGCACGGTCACCGACTACGCGTTCGGCGTCATCCCGATGTTTCTTTTGATGGGTGCCTTCGTGTCGCGCTCCGGCATGAGCCGTGAGCTGTTCCACGCCGCCAACAAGTTCGTCGGACATCTGCGCGGCGGTCTCGGCATTGCCACCATCGCGGCCTGCGCAGGGTTTGCTGCTATCAGCGGATCCTCCGTCGCCACGGCGGCGACATTCTCAACTGTCGCCTATCCGGAGATGCGACAATACCGCTATCCACAGGCCTTCTCCACCGGCGTGATCGCCGCCGGCGGCACGTTGGGTGCGATGTTTCCGCCATCGATTGTGCTCGCTGTTTACGGGCTGATTACCCAACAGGACATCGGTAAGCTGTTTATGGCCGGCATCGTCCCTGGGCTGATTGCTGTTTCGATGTACATGGCGACGATCAGCGTCATCGGCATCGTGCGGCCGCATTATCTGCCGACGGCGCCACGCAGCTCGTGGCGTGAACGTCTGGCCGGTCTGCGCGATGTATGGGCGCCGCTGCTGCTATTCGTATTCGTCATTGGCGGACTCTATGGCGGGCTGTTCACGCCCACGGAAGCTGGCGGTGTCGGAGCGGCCGGAGCGTTCCTGATCGGCGTCGCCCGCGGCCGCCTGTCGCGCGAGGATATTCTTGCCTCGTTGCTTCAGGCCACGCGCACCGCCGCCGGGGTCTTCACCATACTGATCGGCGCCATCCTGTTTGGCTACTTCCTCACGGTCACCCAAACGCCGCAGAAGGTGACCGCATTCGTCACCGGTCTGGGTCTCAGCCGATACGGCGTGCTCGTGCTGATCATGCTGATGTATCTCATCCTTGGCTGTCTGATGGACGCCATGGCGATGATCATCCTTACCATCCCGATTATCTTTCCGGTTGTTACTTCGCTTGGATTCGATCCGGTGTGGTTCGGAGTGATCATCGTCATGACCGTGGAGCTTGGCCTGATCCATCCTCCGGTTGGGATGAACGTGTTCGTCATCAAGACGGTGGTGCCGGACGTCGACTTTTCCACAATCTTTTATGGCGTCATCCCGTTCGTCATCACAGACATCATCCGGCTGGCGATCCTGATCGCATTCCCGATCCTGGCGCTGTTTGTGCCGAACCACATGTAGTCTCGCTCATCACGAGCGGAGAGAGGCGACCTGCAGCGGTGCCGGACGCGCCTGCATCCGATAGAGGCAGCCAAGCGTGGCAAGCACCGTGCAGCCCAGCGCGATCAATGTGGCCACCAGTGCCCATCGGTCGCCGGGTACCGCGAAATACACCACGCCAGCGAGTACGACGCCGGTGCCGTTCGCGACCTGCTGCGTTGTCGCCAGCATGCCCGCGCCCGATCCTGCGTGGGCATGGCGCACCTGGGTAAGCACCGCGCTGAACAACGGCGCCAGCACCATCCCCTGACCGTAGCCGAACGCCGCGAGCGGCAGCATCAGCAAGGTCATCGCCGGGCGCGCAATAGTTGCCGCCAGAACCGCGGTGCAGGCCAGCCCGATGCCTTGCACGACACAACCTTCGATCAGCCGTCCACCGCTCAACCGTGACCCAACCACGAATGCCAGTGCCATCGGCATCACGGTCAATGCGGCATCGAACGGCGACAGTCCGAGGCCATTCTGCGTATACAGCGTCAGCACGAAATAGAATGACAGGTTGCCCGCGAAGAAGCAGAACGTGGCGCCCATTCCGGTCAGGAACACGCGGTCCGCCAGCAGGCCAAGGTCAATCAGCGGCATGCCTCCTCGCCGTTCAACACTGTGCTGCAGCCGCATGAAGCCCGCCAACAATGACATGCCTACGGCCATTTGCAGCCATATCCACCAGGGCCAGCCCAGTTCGCGGCCGAACATCATCGGCAACAGCAAGCCGAGCAGTCCCAGGAACAACACGATGGCACCTTTCAGGTCCAGCCGGGTGCCAACTGCGCGTGGCGACCTGGGCATAAGCCAGGCTGCGGCAACCGCGATTTCGATGCCAATCGGCACGTTGACGAAGAAGATGCTGCGCCAACCGAGGCCCACGAGGTTCAGCGTCACCAGCCAGCCGCCAAGCATGAAGCCCACCGCGGCGCCGAGACCGATCGCGACCCCGAAGATGGCGAACGCACGGGTACGGGCTTCATCCGGGAACAGCGTGTGGATTGAGGCAAGCACCTGCGGTACCATGATCGCCGCTGCGGCACCTTGAACAGCACGCGCGATGATCAGCGTCAGCGCCGATCCTGCAAGGCCGCACCAAAGCGATGCCAGCGTGAAGCCCAATATGCCGATGATGAACACCGGCTTGCGACCCAGAATGTCGCCCAACCGCCCGCCGGCGATCAGAAGCGCCGCATAGGCAATCTGATAGACGGCGATCACTGCCTCGATTTCAGCTGCGCCCGCGTGCAGGTCGGCCCGGATCGACGGAATGGCGACGTTGACGATGAACGCGTCCGCCACCGCGAGGAACTGCGCGGCTGCGACGCTCGTCAATGCCCACCAGCGACGCGGCGTAACGATATGCGTATCCATGATGGGAACCTCCTTGGTCCGTGGTTCCCATCGTGGTCATCCGCCGCGCGCGATGCGATTACGCGCGAGGTAATGTCGTCACTTCGCCAGCGTGTCGCGCAAGCCACGCAGACCGAGGTAATAGCCGACGATGCCGAAGCCGGCGACGATGCCGTGGCTGACGGTGGCAGTCTCCGATACCGGGCCGCGGCGGACCGGGTTCGACATGTGCAGCTCGATGGTCGGAAACTTCACCTGGTTGATTGCGGCGACGAGCGCCGGGTAGCCGCGCGCGAAGCCGGCCGGATTGAAGATCGCTGCGTCGAAGCCTTGGTCATTGGCGGCATACAGGCGGTTGATGACCTCGCCTTCCACGTTGGAGTGGAAGATCTCGATCTCGACCCCAAGCTCGTCCGCGTAGCTCCGGATCCTTTCGTCGTATTCCGGCAAGGTCATCGGTCCGAATATCTCCGTCTGGACCTTGCCGCGCATGTTCATGCCGGCTCCGTGGATGACCAAGATCTTTGGCATTGTGCTGTCCCTCCTAATTCAGGCTACGCGATACTCCACGAGGGTATCGTAGTTCGGATCGGCGCCGATGCCGGGGACGTTCGGTGGACTGACAGTGCCATCGTCGTTCAGCGTCAGCGTGTGGCGATACACGCGGCCCCACATTGGATCGACCGTGTCGCGGTAGAATTCCAGAATCAGGCCATTGGAAATCGCTGCGACAAGGTGCACATGGATGTCCTGCGAGCCGTGCGGCGCGATGTCCAGATCGTTGGCCTGCGCCAGCGCCGCCACCTTCATGAACTCGGTGACGCCGCCCAGAATCTTGGCATCGGCGTTCAGGATTGCCGCGCATTCGTGCCTGATCAGGTCGCGGAAGCCGTATCGCGTGTATTCGTTCTCGCCGGTTGCGATCGGGATGCTGGTCGCCTGCGCCAACTTGCGATGACCATCGTAATCGTCCGGCGCCACCGGCTCTTCAAACCAGAAGATGTCATATTCCTCGATACGCTTGGCAAGTTGGATCGCTTCGTAATAGCGATAGGCGCAATTGGCATCGACCATCAGCTTGACATTGGGCCCGACTGCCTCGCGGGCGATACGCACCCGAGCCACGTCCTCGATTATCGGCACGGCGCCGACCTTCATCTTCACGGCCTTGGCACCCATGCGCACGTTGTCTTCCATCTCGCGCGCCAGTTCGCGCAAGCCCTTGCCTTCCTCGTAGTAGCCGCCAGCGATATAGGTAGGAACACGGTCGCGGAAGCCGCCGAGCATCTTGTAGAGTGGCAGGTTGGCGAACTTTGCACGGATGTCCCACAGACCGATATCGATGGCCGAGATTGCCCGCGTGGTCAGCCCGCGGCGGCCGATCAGCTTCGGCTCCCACATCCTGTGCCATAGCCGTTCGACGTTGATCGGGTCTTCTCCGATCAGCATTGGCGCCAATCGTGCAACCGTGGCACCTTCGATTTCGCCGCCACCGCCAAGGCCGATGCCGGTGATGCCTTCGCTGGTGGTAATTTCCACCACCGCGAACGTCACGTGCGTGTAGGTGTGCTTCCCGTTGGTGATCGGCTTATGCCGCGGCCAGCGGAATTCTTTGGTCGTGATGCCGGTGATCTTCATGCCGCTGCCTCCGATGGCTGCAGCACATTGAACGTCGTCAGTCGGGCAGGTGCAAGCGCACCGACACTGGGCAGTGATCCGACAACCGCTGCTTCCATTCGGCGCCGGTTTCGCGGTAGGTCAGGACGCGCAACGAAGTTGGTTCCAGCCAATCGCGTGCGATACCGCCCAGAATGATATGATCGATGAACGCGCCGCCGCCCCAGCATGGACTGCTGCGGCCCTCGGTCGTCCGCTGCAGCGGGGCAGCTTGCGCCAACGCGCTCCAGAACTGATCGCGCCCATCCATGCGGCGGTTGAAGTCGCCGAGGATTGCGAAGGCAATGCCGTCCGCTTGTCGCGCACGGATCCAGTCT
>JBKPSV010000092.1:0-5450 GCA_046735215.1 Pseudomonadota bacterium
GCCAATGGCCTCCCGACTCCAACCAGTCCCGCATAGCCTGGCATTGAGTGGCGTCTGGATAGGGGCCGGCGGTATAGGTGATCAGCAGTCGGCTGGTCGGCAGCCACTTCCCAACGTCGGCGAAATCGTGGATGCAGGAATCGTGGCCTCGGCCAGCAGGGTGAGCAGCCGAAGCCGTGCGTAGTCGTGGTCATGTCCGGCGGCTGATCCAGGCGGAAACCCACCCGCGATAACGTGCGCGCGACTGCCGACTTCCCCTGCCATTGCGTTCCCTCACTCGGTCTTGAGCTGACGCCGGAGCTTGTATGCTCGGTGACGATGTTGAGCAAACCGCTGCTGCCGTCGTCGTCTCTGCGGAAGCGAGGATGACGGCAAAAGTCGGTTGGATGTATCTATTTCGTGTTCGGCGAGCATCGATCTTGGCGACAGCATGAGCTGACAAGCAGGCCTCGCTTCGTCATGCTTGCGGCATGGACGACGCAGCCTTCGACAGCGCACTGATCGCCGCGGCATTCCAGGTGATTGCAGAACACGGGTGGGGCCGATTATCGGTTGCTGACGCGGCCCTCTCGGCCGGCCTGCCGCTGGCTCGTGCTCGCGAGCGTTTCCCCAGCCGCGCCGCCATTCTGTTGCGCTTCGGCCGGTTGGCGGATCAGGCCGGGCTGGCGGAAACGCCCGCAGATGGAACCACGCGCGACAAGCTGTTCTACCTGCTGATGCGCCGGATCGACGCGGTGCAGGCTCATCGCGCCGGGGTGCTGGCGCTACTCCACGGCCTGCCAGCGCATCCCGCAACGGCGCTGATGCTGGCATTGGCCAACCGACGCAGCATGCGGTGGATGCTGGGAGCCGCCGGCGTTCCCACGGTCGGCATCAACGGCGAGCTGCGGGTAAAGGGTCTGTTGGCGGTCTGGCTTTGGACCATTCGCACATGGCGGACCGATGACAGCACCGACCTTTCTGCCACCATGGCGGCACTGGATGCAGCCTTGCAGCGGGCCGAGAGGGCGGCCGCCTGGCTAGGCTGGCGGCAAGCGCCGCCTCCTGAATCCCAGGTGGAGGGCGGCGCTGTAACGCCAGATGAGCCACCGCCCACCGTGCCAGCTTGAGCCTGGTGGGGCTGCCGCCTATCAAGCGTAGCCAGCAGGAGGGCGGGTGATGGCGACGCGCAGCGTGGCAACAGTCTTCGGTGGGTCCGGCTTCATCGGTCGCTACATCGTAAAGCGTCTGGCGAAGAAGGGCTTCGTCGTGCGCGTTGCGGTACGCGATCCCGAGGCCGCCCTGTTCCTGAAGCCGATGGGCGCGGTGGGCCAGATAGTTCCCTTGTATGCCTCGCTGACGAACCAGCCGACGGTGCACCGCGCGATCGAGGGCGCGGACCTTGTCGTCAACTGCGTCGGCATCTTGTCTGAGCGGCGTGCGGGCGACTTCCAGCGCATCCAGGCGGACGGCGCGCAGACGGTGGCGCGTCTTGCCACGCAGGAGGGCGTGCAGCGTCTGGTGCACATTTCGGCCATCGGCGCCGACACGAACGCCGCCAGCCGCTACGCGGCGACCAAAGGAGCAGGCGAGACGGCGGTGCGTGAGGCGTTTCCCGATGCCACCATTCTGCGTCCTTCGTTGGTGTTTGGTCCGGAGGATCAACTGTTCAACCGGTTTGCCGCGATGGCGCGCATCATGCCGATCATGCCGGTGATCTGCGGCGACACTCGGTTTCAACCGGTCTATGTCGGCGACGTTGCGGATGCGGTGATGGAGGCACTCGCTCGAGCCGATGCCGCCGGCGCAGTGTACGAGCTGGGTGGTCCGCGGGTCTGGCTGTTTCGGGAAATCCTCGCCTACATCCTTCGCGAGACGGGCCGCCATAGGCCGATGGTGAACATTTCGCTGGGGATGGCACGGCTGCAGGCGCGCATGATGGAAATGCTGCCCACCAAGCCTTTGACCCGCGACCAGTTGCTGATGTTGCAGCAGGACAACGTCGCCAATCCGGAGATGCCCGGGCTGAAGGAGCTCGCGATTGTGCCGACGCCGGTGGAGCTGGTCGTGCCGGCCTATCTGCGTCGCTTTCAGCCGGGTGGTGGCAGGCGCCGCGTGCTGCCGGACGAACAGCTTGGCGATGCTACCGACCTGTCGATGCAGACGAAGGACTGACAGCAGCGTCGCGGGGCGATAAGCAGTACAAATGCGGACACTGTATCACCTGCCTCTGTCACCATTCTCTCGCAAGGTTCGTCTGGTGCTGGCGGAGAAGCGGCTGCCATTCGACCTGCGTGCAGAGAAGGTTTGGGAACGGCGCACGGAATATCTTGAATTGAATCCGGCCGGCACCGTGCCAACGCTGGTCGAGGACAACGGCTTGGTGATTCCGGACTCCGGCGTGATCTGCGAGTATCTTGAGGAAGCCTATCCCGATACACCGCTGCTCGGCCGTACTTTGGCCGAACGAGTCGAGGCGCGGCGCCTGGTTGCATGGTTTGACGGCAAATTTGCAGCGGAAGCGACTCGCAATCTGCTGTACGAGAAGGTGCTGAAGCGGATGGCGGGGCGAGGGAACCCGGACGCTTCCGCGATTCGCGCCGGCTATCTTGGTTTGCGCTACCACCTGGAATATCTCGGCTGGCTGGCGGAGACGCGAAAGTGGCTTGCCGGCAGCATGATGACAGTGGCCGACTTCGCCGCAGCGGCGCACCTGTCTTGTCTCGACTTCATTGGCGATGTGGATTGGAGTGTGTCGCAGTCAGCGAAGGATTGGTATGCGCGGATGAAATCGCGGCCGAGCTTTCGCGGGGTCCTGGCGGACCGCCTCGCCGGCATGGCCACGCCCGCGCATTACGCGGATCTGGATTTTTGAGAGCAGACGGCATTTGCCTGCATGCGTTTCGCCACCCATGGCCCGACCATGTCATCTTGAACAAAGACAGGAAAGTTTGTCGGTTGAGACGGCGACCTGTGTGGGACGATAGACGGGTTCGCAGTCTCGGCATTAAAATAGCTTTATACTTTACTTTGCCACCGAGATCATCCGTTAGCCTCGCGCGGACAGGCTATTGAAGTTTGCCTGGTGCTTTCTGGCTGTCACTCCGTGATGGGCTTGCAACATGCTGCGCTTTTTGGGCAATAAATCATTGACACTACGGATACGAAACTAACGTGACGGATATCACTCTTTTGGCTAGTTTCGGCGTTGGCTATGTCGGCTCAGCAGTCGCTGAAGCAATGGCTGCTGAAGCTCTTGCCGTCATCGGGATTACCCGCGCGAATTGTGCAGACGCTGGCGATGCCATCGCTGCAGCGACACACCTGCTGTCGACTGTGCCTCCGGACGACGCCGGTGACCCAGTGCTGCTGCGCCATCGTGAGGCGATCGCATCCGCTCCCAGGCTCCAATGGATCGGCTACCTCTCGACCACAGGCGTCTATGGTGATCGCAACGGCGGTTGGGTGGATGAGAGTACCGAACCTGCGCCAGGATCCGATCGGAGCCGTCGGCGCCTTGCCGCCGAAGAGTCATGGCGTGCTCTGGCCGACCGTCGCGCCGTGGATGTGTTCAGGCTCGCAGCCATTTACGGCCCTGGGCGTTCCCCTTTTGACAGCCTGCGCGCGGGGACCGCCCGGCGTGTGCTCCGACCGGGCCACACGTTCGGCCGCATTCACCGTGCTGACATTGTCCGGGCTGTGCTGGCAGCGGTGCGGCAGGACCACGCCTGTGGGGTCCGGATCCTGAACCTGACCGACGACGAACCAGCCGAGAGCGCGGCGGTCATCGAGGAAGCAGCGCGCTTGCTTGGGATGACCGCGCCCAAAGCCGTGCCATTCGAGCAGGCCGTGGACGAGATGAGCGCGATGGCGCGCAGCTTCTGGGCTGAGAGCCGCAAGGTGTCCAGCCGCGGGACCCAACACGCCCTCGGGCTACGCTGGTTATATCCGAGCTATCGCGAAGGACTACGCGCCATCCTCGCCGAGGAGCGCGCCAACGGTCTGCCGCAGTAGCGCAAGATCTTGCGGCCGCGACAGACGATGATCGCCGTCCTTGACCAAAATCACCTGCACATCGCGGCTGCTCAGCTGATCGGCGATCCGCAAGGCAAACTCCCACGGCACGTCGGGATCGCACTGGCCGTGCAGCAACCGCACCGGACAGTCGAGCGCGATAGGTTTCTGCAGCAGCAGATGGTTGCGCCCGTCCTCGATCAGTGTGCGGGTGATCGGGTAGGGATCGCTGTATTGGCTGGGCAGGACCAGGACGCCGGTGCTCATCAGTTCGGCGCGCTGCTCGAAGCTCATCGCCTGCCACATCAGCACCTCGGTGAAGTCCGGTGCCGCGGCGATGCCCAGCAGCCCGACAACACGTTCCGGCCGCTCGCGAGCGGCGAGCAGTGCAATCCACCCACCCATCGACGAGCCCACCAGGAGCAAAGGTCCGTCGGCCAACTGGTCGATGACCGCCAGCGCGTCGTCGGCCCAGCGGCCGATCGTGCCATCCTCAAACGCGCCGCCGCTTGCCCCGTGGCCGGAGTAATCGAACCGCAGCATCGCCTGCCCGCGTCCGGCGCAGTAGGTCGCGAGCGCAGCTGCTTTGTCTCCGTTCATGTCGCTGCGGAAGCCCGGTAAGAAGACCACCGTGGGGCTCTGGCCCTCCTCACGCATCCAGGCCAGTTCCACGCCATCGCCGCGATCAAGCCGCTGGGTGCCTGCCATATCAGATCCCGAAAAACAGCCAGTCCAGCGCGCGCGTAATGTCGTCGCGATAAGCGGCCAACGATCCAACGGTGCGACGAAGCGCGTTTCGCGGCAAAGAGCCGATCAGTGGCAATGCCACGGTATATCGCTCTGCGTCGTGCTCGATCAGTGGAAGCACGCGCGTCTGGACCGAGGTGAACGGTGCAACATAGGGCGCGACCGGCGCGACTAACCTTCTATCGCCTTCAGCGAGATCCGCCTGAAGAACCACAACAAAGGGAAATGCTGGTCGCGAGCGCAGGTTCGGATTGGGGTAGAGATCATGCTGCATGGTCGGCATCGTCCGCCGCGGGCCCTTCATTCGCCCAATCGTCGAAAGGCATGCCGTGGATGGCCACATACTCGTCGACGGCGCGGGACGCCTCGCGGATCTCTCCGCGAATGCGTTCCTTCTCGGCCGACTCGAATGCCTGGATCAGCGCAGCCTCAGCCGTCCGCGAGATGTTGATGCCAAGTGCCGCCGCCTTGGCGACCAGGTCCGAATTGACTGTGACGCTTACCGTCTTGCGGCGCGCATTGACGTCATATAGAGGCATGCGCATGGGCATTGCTCCACGGGTCGACATACCCATGCATATTAGCCATGGGCGCTGACTCGGGCAACGTTACCGTGCTCCAGGTGCTGCCGTCGCTCGTAACAGGCGGCGTCGAGCGCGGGACAATCGAAATCACCCAGGCGGTTGCCCGTACAGAAGGATGGACTGCGC
>JBKPSV010000093.1:0-2833 GCA_046735215.1 Pseudomonadota bacterium
GCCTTGGCGGAATGCCGGCCGACCAACGGCGCGGATTTCCTGTTGGCGCTGGCCCTCGGCATCGAGATGACATGCCGCCTGTCGAAAGCAATCTCAGTCGCGCCAGCGAAAGGCTCTGTTGCGTGGTCGCAGACCGGGATCACCGCCGGCATTGGGGCTGCTGTGGCAGCCGCCAGGTTGCTGCAGCTGGACGCGACGCGGTTGCAATACGCGATTGGCATTGCGCTGTCGCAGGCGGCTGGGTTCCGTGTGATGCATGCCACCATGGTATCGTCGCTGATGCCGGCGCAGGGCGCGCAGACAGGACTGCGCGCGGCCTTGATGGCGGAGCATGGGTTTACCGCATCACCGGCGGCGCTGGAGGGGCGCTATGGTTTCCTCGAAGTGTTTGCCGAAACGCCTGACCTTGCAGCGCTGTCGGATGGCCTGGGCGAGCGGTTCGAAATCTTGCGCAACACCTATAAGCCGTATCCGTGCGGCATCGTAATTCACCCGATTATTGACGCCTGCCTGCAATTGCAGCGCGAGCATGCGATCGATCCCAGGTCGATAGACAAGGTGAGCATCAAGGCGTCGCCCGGTGCGATGGCGCTCTGCGACCGTCGCAATCCGCAGAACGAGTTGCAGGCGCATGTCAGCCTGTATCACTGGACCGCCGCTACACTGCTTCGTGGCACAGCACGTATCCAGGAACTGCAGGACCCGACAGTGCAAGATCCGGACGTGATGGCGTTCCAGGACAAGGTGGCGGCGGAGGGCGATCCGGCAATGGCTGCGGACGCGACAGAAGTGACCGTCATGCTGAAGGATGGCACCAGGCACACCTGCAGGATCGATCACTGCATCGGCAGCGCGTCCAACCCCATGACCGATGAACAGCTGACCCAAAAGTTTACCGAACTGGCCGAACCGGTGATTGGGGAAACGCGCGCCAAGGCAGTGGCGGAGCGCAGCTGGGACATCGAGGCCACGGTCGACGTCGGTGATCTGGCGCGCGCCGCTGCGTAGCTACTTTGCGGTCACTCGTCGCTTCCACAGATCCCACGGCCGATCGACGAGCGCATCGTTGGTCTTCATCGCGGCGGCAGCTTCTTCGTCGTTGAGGAAGGTGGGTTCGCCGAGCCGCAGCGCCTCGCTCTCCATGCGCGCATTTACTTCCGTGTAGACGGCGCGAAACACGACGTGCCGCACCGATTGCGCCGCGGCGATCGAGCCGTGGCCGCGCATCAGCGCCACCGGATGCGGTCCGAGCACCGTCGCCAGGGCGTGCCCAAGCGCCGCGTTCCTGATCAGCATGTCCGAGGCAGGCCCCGCGACGCTGCGGATTTCGAATACCGGCACGCCCCCGCCAAGGAAGCTGGCGATGTGGTTCATCGGCCGAAGCGGCACCTTGACATTGGCGTAAGGAATAACGGCCGGGGAGTGGCTGTGCACGATCGCACGTACGTCAGGCCGCAGTTTGTAGATCTCGCCGTGGATGAACCGCTCCAGATACACCGCGCGGCCGCGCTGATCGATCGGCGTGCTGTCGAGGTCGTATTCCAGGATGTCCTCTGCCGTCACCAGCGCCGGCGCCATGCTGCGCGACATGAGATAGCGGTTCGGATCCTTGTCGTGGCGCGTGCTGATATGGCCGAAGCCGTCGACCACACCCTGGTCGTACAAGATGTGGTTGGCGGTCACGAGATCCTCGATCAGCGCCGCGTCGGCGGGCCCGGCGGAGGCGGGTGCTGGCGCCTGGGCGTCCACGGCCGCAGCCATCAAGGCGCCGAGAAACCCGCGCCGGCCAAGATCATGCGTCATGCCGCAGAAGCATTGCACCACGATGTCCTCCCCAGGAACGTAACGGTAGACCAGCTTGCCATGTGGCGTGACGCCCGGCACGCTTTCGGTCGTCAATGGGAGAAGATGCCATGACTGATGCAGTGCGCAACTCGCTGTGCGAAGCCGTCGATGGATCGATCCTGATGGGGCATATGCAGGAGCTCGCCCGCTGGGTGAAGCTGTCCGGCACACCCGATGAACTGCAGAGCCTCCAATATTTTCAGAACAAACTCGACGAATACGGCTACCGCACCCGGCTCATCATGCATGACGCCTATATCAGCCTGCCCGGAAAGGCCCGCGTCGACGTGGACAACCATACGCTGAACAGCATCACGCATTCGTTCTCGCGCAGCTCGCCGGCGAACGGAGTGACCGGACGACTGATCTATGTCGGTGAAGGCGACAAGATGGACTTCGAAAGCCGCGACCTGAAGGGTGCAATCGTATTGACCGAGGGGATTGCCAGTCCCGGACAGGCTGCCCGCGCGTCACACGCCGGCGCTGTCGGGCAGATCCAGATCAGTCCGCACGAGCACCTGCACGAGATGTGTGTCTCACCTGTATGGGGCAGCCCGTCGGCCGAGACGCAATCGGATCTGCCGACAACAGTCGTGTGCACCGTCCCGAATGAAGATGGCAGCGCACTGCGCGAGCGGCTGGCGCGTGGCGAGGAACCGAAGGCGACGCTGCATGCCGAGGTCGATACGGGCTGGCGGCAGACGCCGATTCTGGAGGCGGAGATCGACGGGCCAGAGGCGGACGGACCGTTCATCCTGTTCTCGGGTCATCATGACACCTGGTACTACGGAGTCATGGACAACGGTGCCGCGAATGCGACGATGCTTGAAGTTGCACGGCTTACCGCACGCGAGCGGACCAAATGGCGACGGGGCCTGCGCCTGTGTTTCTGGTCCGGCCACTCGCACGGCCGCTACTCCGGGTCCACCTGGTATGCCGATCAGAACTGGGATGAGCTGGAGCGGCGCTGCGCAGTACATGTGAACGT
>JBKPSV010000094.1:0-16475 GCA_046735215.1 Pseudomonadota bacterium
GCATCGATGTCGACATCGAACACACGGATATGGGAGGGACCGTTATCGCCGGCACCGGCGGTATCGACCACGTAGAGCCGCTTCTCGTCGGGAGAGAAGGCGATGCCGTTCGGCTGCACGAAGTCGTCAATAACGACCGAGACATTTCCGGTCTTGCCATCAACCCGGAAGACGTTGCGCTTTGCCTGCTCGATCTCGCCAAGAACGCTTTCATAACGACCCCTGACCCCGTAGGTCGGGTCGGTGAACCAGATCGATCCATTCGAGGCCACCACCGCGTCGTTGGGCGAGTTGAGCTTCTTTCCGTTGTAGCTGTCGGCGATCACGGTGATGGTGCCATCAAGCTCGGTACGTGTCACCCGCCGCCCGCTGTGTTCGCAGGTGATCAGACGTCCCTCTCGATCAACCGTGTTGCCGTTCGAGTTGAATGACGGCGAGCGGAACACGCTCAGATGATTGTCATCTTCCGACAGCCGCATGATCCGGTTGTTGGGTATGTCACTGAACAACAGGTAGCGGCCGGCACGGAAATATGCCGGCCCCTCCGCCCAGCGAAAACCGGTGGCGACGCGCTCCACCGCGCCCGTACCGACACTGCCCTTGAAGCGCTTCTTTTCCAGCGCCTCGATGTGCGGATCAGGATAGCGGGAGTCAGGCAGCGGACCGAGCGGCAATCGTTGGGATGGCACGAGCGGCACGCCGGTTTCGCCCAAAGGGGCCACGGTCGCCGCCGTCACGGCATGGAATGTGACGGCGGACGCACTCGCAGCGGTCAGGAAGGCGCGTCGGTTCATGTTTCTCTCCCAAGATCCTGATTGTGTCTTGGTGACCGCCGTCAGCCGCGCGGCACCACGTAACCGTAGGCAAGATTACTGCGCGCCTGACCGTCCTGCAGATAGGCCGCCTTGATCGCTCCAATTCCGTCATGATCCAGATCAGCGGCCAGATCCAGCCGATAATGCCGGGCCGCATTGTAGCCAAGTATATCGCTCTTCACTGGACCGTCCGCCGCGCCAAGCGAAGCGAAGCCGAAGCGCTTCTGCATATCCTCTGGTATTTCCAGTCGCCGGAACGCCTCGATCTGCCACTGCGGCGAACCATACCAAACGGAATCGGTTCCCCAGAATACGTGTTCGTGACCAAGACCCTTGATCAGCGTGCCCAGCATCGCGGCACAGAAGCGAGGATTGGTCACAGCTGAGATAGCGAACGACGTGCCGATGTCGCAGTACACGTTGCTGACCCCGAACTTCTCGGGAATACGCGCCAGGTCGCTGACCCAGTCGATCTCTCCGGTGCGCTCGAACTTGTCGAGTTCGCTTTGCGGGTCCTCCAGGAAGGCGCGCAGCGCCGAGTGATAGATGACGAAACTTACTTGCGGCCACTGCTTCGCCGCCTGGCCCACGTCGTCCACATTGGCGTAACGCCAGGCACCGCCCGGGATCGATGTCTCGTAGTCCTTCGGCATCAGGCCCTTGTGGATACAGACCGTGGTGATGCCGGCCTTGACGATCTTGTCATAGAATGGACCCATCAGCGCGGCATCATCCAATCGCCACGGATACCTTGTCGTCTGAGGCGAAAGGGGATCACCGATCGTGTAGCCTTTCCAGCTGGTCGGCCGGACCGATGCGATGCAACGATCCACCTCATCGAGCCAGCCTGGCTGCTTTGGCGTGAAAAGCGAGTGGAACAGCAATCGCTGCCGACCTGCGATACGGTTGACTGTGTCCGCCGCCTGCTTGATCTGATCGTTGGACAGAAACCAGTTGTCCGGATTGTCAAACGGGGCGCCGCTGAGCAACCCCACCCTTGTGTCGCTGTCGAAGTAGACCTCCTTGAGGAAATTGTCGAACTTGTAGCGATTGATCCCGAGACCAACGGCATCGTTGCGCATTGCCGGATTCCAATGCGCCGCAGCGTATTGTGCCAGTTCGGAGAGGCCGGCCCACGGATAGTCGTCCCGCACGAAATGCAATTGGTCGTCGAACACGAACTGATGCGACAAGCCGGCTGACCGCGCGGCAGCAGTGTCGGGCACCGCGGCTTCCGCGCGCTCCACGCTGAACAGGGAACCGTAGACCTCGTTCATCGCCACAAAGGCGGTCGCCAATCCGCACGCACTGCGCAGAAATCCGCGCCGGTCCATGCCCAGTCTGCGGCTGTTCGTCTCGGCCAGCTCTGATATCCGCGCCTCAACCCGTCGCTGCTGCGGCGTCTGCGGCAGTGGATTGAACTCTCCGTTGGAGATGATCTGCGTCGGTACTGGAGATTGAAACGCCGATGTCTCGGCTGGCTCCAGTTGGCTGCGTTCTTGTTCGCTAAGGTAGGTACCCATCGTCCGATTCTCCCCATCGAACGGCCAGCCAGTTCGGCCTTTGGTTCAACCGTAGCGCGACCACGATTGGCGACAACAGGCAGGGTCGATCACGTATCCGTGTCGGAGTCGCGAGACAAGCCCTTGCGCGCAAGAGGGTGGTGCGCCTCGACCAGTTGCTGCAGTCGCTCGGCCAGGACGTGCGTATATATCTGTGTGGTCGCAATGTCCGAATGACCCAGCAGCAGTTGCAGGCTGCGCAGGTCAGCACCGTGTGCCAGCAGGTGCGAGGCAAATGAGTGACGCAGCACGTGTGGAGAAACGCGCGCCGGGTCCAGACCAGCTCGCAGCGCCACGTGCTTCAGAAGCAAAAAGAACGCCTGGCGGGTCAGCGGCCGACGGAGCTCTCGGCCGTGAAACAGATAACGCGATGTTGCGTCCTGTTGACCAACCATTGCCGCGGCGGCTTGCTTTGCCGCCTGTGACAGCGGCACGATTCGTTCTGTGCCGCCCTTGCCGCGGATCAGCAGCACGGCAGCATCGCCGGCGAGCGCGCGACGCGGCAATGCGAGCAGTTCAGAGACACGCAGACCAGTGGCATAGAGGATCTCCAGCGCGGCCAGGGCGAGTGTGCCGCGATGGCCTGACATCTGACGCGCGGCTTCGAACAGCGCCTCGATTTCCTGCTCGCTAAGATATTTCGGCAGCGTCCTGGGCAAGCGTGGCGCGTCGAGCAAAGACGTCGGGTCGTCGTCGCGCACGCCCTCTCGCAGCAGGAAGCGGTGGAACTGCCGCAATGCGGACAGCCGCCGCGATGCGGTACGGGCAGCCAGTCCCAAGCGCTGCAGGCCAGCCATATATGCCTGCAGTGCGGACGCATCGCACCTGGAAGGTGCGTGACCGCGGGTACCGGCAAACAAGGCAAAATCTTCGAGGTCGGCCTGATAGGCCACCAACGTATTCCGCGCCGAACCGCGTTCCGCCGCCAGCATCTCCAGGAACGCCTCGATGTGGCGGTCCACTCAGTGGCTCTGAAACTTCTCGTTCGGCAACACCTTCTCGACCGCGTGCGGTGTCGGATTCGGCGGATACAGTCCAAGAAACACCACAGCCGCGCCGACAATCACCAGTCCCGCCGCAACGACGACCAGAAAAATACGGACCATCGCCTGTTCCACCGACTCCACCGTGCGTGGCCTGCCCAGTGGCGGGTGTGCTAGCGTCCGCCGCCATGACACGCAACACCGCGTTGAGGGAAACTGTTGACCTGCCGGAAGCGCTGGCCGGCCGGAGTATCGTGCTGGTTGGCCTGATGGGAGCCGGGAAAACGTCGATCGGCAGACGGCTGGCCGCACGACTGGGGTTGCCGTTCCGGGATGCCGATGCCGAAATCGAGCTGGCTGCCGGCTGTACGATTCCGGAGTTGTTCTCTCGGTATGGCGAGGGCGATTTCCGCGCCGGCGAGCGCCGGGTGATCCGCCGGCTGCTCGCCGGCGATCCGCTGGTGCTGGCCTTTGGCGGCGGCGCATTCATGGATCGTGAGACGCGCACAACGGTGCGAGAGGAGGCGATATCCGTCTGGCTGCGCTGCCCGCTGCAAACGCTGCTGCGCCGCGTTGCCGGCCGCGACAACCGCCCGCTTTTGGCGGACGGCGATCCGGCCGAGATCATGCAGCGGTTGATGGATGTCCGTTACCCGGTCTACGCCGAGGCTGATCTGATCGTCGATTGCGCTGACGAGAGCCCGGACGCGACGATGACGCGCGTGCTGAAAACGCTGCTGGACTGGCGCTCGCCGCGTCGGCTGTCGGTCGTGCTGCCGAGCACCGGCTATGACGTGGTGATCGGCGACGATCTGCTGGCGCGTGCCGGCGCGCTGCTCGCACCGCGGATGGAGCAGAAGCGCGCCATTGTTGTGACTGACGAAACGGTGGCACGGCTGCACCTGCCGGCGCTGCTGCGCGGGCTCCAGGCGACAGGCGTCGCCACCAGCCAGATCGTCGTGCCGCCGGGCGAAAGCTCGAAGAGCCTGGCCAGCTGGCAGAACGTCGTCGATCAGCTGCTGGAGGCACGTGTGGAACGCCGCACGACCGTCATCGCGCTGGGCGGCGGCGTGGTTGGCGACCTCGCGGGCTTCGCGGCGGCGGCGACCCTGCGCGGACTGCCTCTCGTGCAGATGCCGACGACGCTGCTGTCGCAGGTGGATTCATCCGTCGGCGGGAAGACGGCGATCAACACCGCTCAGGGCAAGAACCTGATCGGCGCGTTCTACCAGCCGCGCATGGTGCTGGCGGACACCGACACGCTTGCCACTCTGCCGCGTCGTGAGCTTGGTGCGGGGTATGCCGAGATCGCCAAGGCCGGGCTGATCGGCGATGCCGCGTTCTTTGCCTGGTGTGAAATGAATGGCGCCGCCGTCGTCGGCGGCAACCGCGAGGCACAGGCTGAAGCCATCATGCGGGCCTGCGCCTTCAAGGCTGCCGTGGTGGGAGACGACGAGAGGGAGGAGAAGCCGAACGATGGCCGCGCGCTGCTGAACCTGGGTCACACGTTCGGTCACGCGCTGGAAGCCGAGTATGGCTACAGCGGCGGACTGCTGCATGGTGAAGGTGTGGCGGTCGGCCTCGGACTGGCGTTTCGGCTCTCGGCGAGGCTGGGCTTTTGCGAAACGGCGGATGCCGACCGCGTGGTCTCGCATATCACCGCGATGGGGATCCCAGCGGAACTGAACATGCTGAACCGGCGCTTCTCGGCTGCCACGCTGATCGGCCATATGCGGCGCGACAAGAAGGTCCAGGACGGAGCGTTGAAGTTCGTCCTGGTGAAGGGCATCGGCCAGGCATTCACGGCGAGCGATGTGGCGCTTGAGGCGGTAACCGATCTGTTGCGCGACGAAGGATGCGAGGCGTGACGGGAGCCAGCGAACATCGCGCCTCGGTTCATGTCGGCGCCAGACCGGACGGTTCGCTTACTTACCTGGTCGCGCTGCCGCCGGAGGATCTTCCGTCGGTGCATCGCCGTGATCTGGAACGCGCCTGGTACGCGGCGCGCGAGGCCGCGCTGTCAGAACGCTGGGGTGTGGCCAGGTTCTTTCGTTTCCAGCGTCCGGATGGTTCGTTCGGCGACCTCGCGCTCGCTGATCCGGATGCCTGTTGCTGGGCCGGCGCGGTCGACCGTACGGTGGGGTTGCGTAACAGCTACGGCCTCTCGGTCTGCCTTCGTCTGTTGGCGCTGGTCGATCTGCTGGCGCGCGCGCGTTGGGCGGATTCGCTTTGCCAGTTGCAGCGAGATGGCGCCGAGTTGCACCCGTCCCTGTTACGCGCGGCAGCCAGCATGCCGCTGACCGCCGATGCACGATTCGACGAAACCGGGTTTCGCAGCAAGCTGTCCCGGTTTGCCTTCGGCTTCGCATTAGAAGGTCAGGCTTTGCCTCGGCTGTCGGGAGCGCCCTCATGATCCGCCTGACCGTGCTGCTCCTGCCAGTCCTGGCGCTAACGCAGTGCACACCGCCTCCACCGCCGACAGGGCAGGCGAAAGCCGACGCCGCGACGCTTGCTGCGTGCCGCGAGCACGCCGACCAAGTCTACGATCGCAACAACCGCGACACGATCTATACGATCAGCAATCGCGACTCGCCGTTCTCGGCCAATACTTCGTCAGGCATCACTGACCGCGGCCTGCCGCAACGCTACGCCCGCGAGAACATGGTGCGCGACTGCGTGCGCAATACGGGCACTGAAACCGACCGCTCACCGACCACGTCTCCGCCGCCAGCCACCCCCTGATCTGTGGCGAGCCTGTCTGCACTTGCCGGCGTTTTCGCGCAGCGCAATGCACGCATCTTCTACACCGGCAGCGTCACCTGCTGGACCGGGTCGTGGATGCAGCGTGTCGCGACCGACTGGCTGGCCTGGGAACTGACCCACTCGGCGCTTTGGGTCAGCGTCATCGCGTTTTGCAATCTGGCGCCGTCGGTTGTCATCTCACCCCTGGCCGGCGCGGTGGCAGATCGGATCGACCGCGTGCGACTGACCATGGCCTCGCAGTTCGTTGCAGGCGGTCAGGCGGCGGTCCTTGTGGCATTGATCCTGACCGGGCTGATCCGGGTCGAGTTCATCGCACTGCTGTCAGCCTGCAATGGCATAGCTGAAACCTTCGCCCAACCGGCGCGACAGTGCCTCATCCCCGGTCTCGTGCCGCGCACATACCTACCTGGCGCCGTGGCCCTGAACTCGCTGACCTATAATATCGCTCGGTTCATCGGTCCCGCGCTGTCCGGGCCGATGATCGCCGCCTGGGGCGTGGTGCCGCCGATCGCCTGCAATTGCTTCGCCTTCCTGTTCGCCAGCCTGACCATGTATCTCTTGCGGCTCGATCCGGCGGTCAGGCTTGGCCATCGCTCGAACCAAAGCGTGCTGCATGATGCAGTCGAGGGGGTTCGCTACGTGGTCCGCCATCGCGCCATCGGTCCGCTCATGCTGTTCGCAGCTTTCGTCGGCATAACGTTACGCGCGGTTCCGGAAATGCTGCCACCCTATGTCGCCGACCTGTTCGGCCGTGACGCGCGTGGTCTGGCCACCCTCGCCAGCACGATGGGGCTCGCGGCGCTGGTCGGCGGCACCCTGGTGGCGATCCGCGGCCGGATGGGTGGTCTGACGCGCATTGCGATCATGGCCGGTATTGTGCTGGCATTGGCCACGGCGTGCTTCGTCGCGACTCATGCGTTCGCGGTCGGCGTGGTCTGCATCGCTATTATGGGGGCCGCGACAACGATGCACGGCATCTCGACCCAGACCTTGCTGCAGAATTCCGCCTCGGCGGCGATGGTCGGACGCGTGCTGAGCCTGTGGGGCATGATCACCCGCGCTGCACCGGCGATGGGCGCGCTTGCCTATGGCGCGACGTCCGAATTTCTGGGCTTGCAGATCCCGGTGTTGCTGGGCTGCCTGCTGTGTGCACTGGCTTGGCTGCGCGCCAAGGCAAAGCTGCCGCGGATAGCTCCTGCACTCGAGGGCAGTCAGACGCTGGCCTGATCCAGGTGCTTGGCCTAGAAGGCCATGTCATCGCAACCTGGGGAGAGATCGTCGATGTCGAATATCAGCCGTACCGATCCCGGCGCCATTCTATCGAAGGCCGTCGAGTATCATGGATTCGTTTATCTTCAAGGCGTTACGGCAAAGGACACAAGCAAGGACATCAAAGGACAAACAGCCGACATACTGGCACAGATTGACCACCTGCTAGAGGAACGCGGCACCGATAAGACGCGGCTGCTGCAGGCGTTACTCTGGGTGAAGAACATTCGCGACCGCGATGCAATGAATGAAGTCTGGACGGCATGGCTGCCAAAGGCCGGCGCCCCCGCCCGCGCCTGTGTGCAGGCGGAACTGGCAAATCCGTCGATCCTGGTCGAGATCATGGTGACCGCCTGTAAGTAGTTCCCAGTCGCAGGGCTTCGGCCCGATTCGGTCGAAGTCCCTGGCGCCCCGCTTGAGCGTGCCAAGCCCGCAGCTTCCCCTTGATAGGATAAAAGTCTGTCCGGGCAACGTTATCCACAGGGCATAACCCGCAATTCGCCCGGCCGTGAGCGGAACGATCGCGCCGTTGGGTTGCCAGCTTTGCAACCCTGTTGTTAGCGATTCACAGGTCTTGGGAACAATTAAGAGGGGAGCTGGTGCCCGATGCTCGGTTGGGGAGCAAGCGCTAAGTCATTGTTTTTCGGTTCCATTTTGGTTTTGAGTCAGCAAATTTCGCCAACCTCCGCCGACGCTGCCCCAAATTCGCGGCAGCATCAGCTTCGCGAGCCGACCGCACGGATCAGCTCCGCTGGGCGGTATTCGGTGCGCGAGGCGTCCAACGGCAGGAGCAGATACCGTAGCGGTCAGGGGGGCGGCATTTCCTGCGTGCCGTTCGCGCGCAGCGATTCCGGCATTTCGGTCGCCGGAAACGCCTGGGAATGGTGGGAACATGCAGCCGGGGTGTATGCGCGCGGCAGCGTGCCGGAAGCCGGCAGCGTGCTAAACTTCCGCTCAAATGGCCGAATGCGCCTTGGTCATGTTGCGGTGGTCAGCCGGGTGACCAATCCCCGCGAGATCCAGATCGATCATGCCAACTGGTGGGGTGGTGCCGTTACCCGCAACATCCCGGTCGTCGACGTGTCCGAGGCGAATGACTGGACAGCAGTACGTGTCGGGCTGGGCCGAAGCGGCGAGTTTGGCAGCGTATATCCTACCTATGGGTTCATTTATGACCGGCCTGACACAGGCAAGATGGTCGCTTCCAGCCAAGCGCCGGCGCCACAGGCCGACCTGAACCCTGCGCCGAGTGATTTGCGACCGGCGACGGAGCGTGGCTGGCAGGCCTATGAGGAGGTGGCAGAGGCACCTGCGACGCCCCGGCAGCGCAGACAGTCCGTGCGAGTTGTCGCTTCGCACGCGCGCTAGGTCACGTCGTTCGCCGACAGCAAGCGCTGACGCCTCGCTCAGCTTATAGCTGCATGGTGGAGCAGCTGCCGTTCAAGCCGAGTGCCTGGCAAGATCGCCGGCGCAATTGAACTCGATCGAAAGGCAGCAGCCATCAGCATCGTGACCACAGTATCTGGGCAACGAAGCCCGGACTGGCGCACCAAGTATGGCGCTTGGATACTGGTGCCCGGCTATGCGAACTCTGTCGCTTGCACTGACCTGGTGGCTGGTTGCCGCGGCCGCGCATGCCGCTTGCCAGGTGCAGCAGCGCAGCTCCGTGCCAGTCGAGACAATTAACGGCAACATCCTCGTCACGGTCGACGTCAACGATGTATCCGCGACCTTCGTCCTTGATACCGGGGCCGAGAGAACGCTGATGGGCGAAGACGCCGTTCGCCGACTTGGCCTGCAACGCGACGAGTGGGTCGCGTCGGCCGTGCGCGGCATCGCCGGCATCGAGGAGCGGCCAAACGCCCTGCCCCGCTCAATGCGCCTTGGCCAAGTGGCACTTCGGCGCCGGACGCTCATTGCGGATAACAGTGTCACAGTTGGTCCCTTGCCGTTCAGCGAAATTGCGGGCCGCCCCGTTGCCGGCCTGCGAGGCCGAGACTTCCTGTCGCCGTTCGATCTGGACCTGGACCTGCCTAATAGCCGCATGACCCTCTACGATGTGCGCGACTGCGCGGCAGGCTTCCGGCCATGGACGGAGCCCTATTCCTCTATCCGAGTCAGTACCACCGTCGGTATGGCATTGGTCGTTCCGGTGATGGTGGATGGCCGACCGCTTCGGGCGCTGGTCGACAGCGGCGCGAGCGCCAGCCTCGTCACGGCGCCAGGCATGTTCCGTCTCGGCCTGACCACTGGTCTGCTGGCACATGATGCTATCGGTTACGGCAGAGGGATCGGGCCGAAGCCTGTGCCCATGTATCGCCACCGCTTCTCCGAATTGCGTGTAGGTTCCGAAGTGACACGCGATCCAGTGCTTTGGGTCGCGTCGGTTCGCGTGGTGCCGATCGTTGACCTGTTGCTTGGAGCGGACTGGCTGGAACCACGTCGCGTTTGGCTGTCCTTCGCGACGAAGCAGATGTTCGTAGCCGGAGGGCAAAGCGAAACCAAATCCCGCCAAGGACCATGATCTGAAGCAGCTAATGTGGCGGTTTGTCCGGTAGGTAAGCTGTCCATGCGAGGGCGGCAGACTGGAATGCGGGGGAATGTCGGAGATCCAAGTCTCGATCATCAATGCCAGCGATGCGGTGAGTGACAATGAGTGCCGCGCGCTCACCGATGCGCTGCAGATACAGGTTTCCCGGACTTCGCGCCGGCCTGGCGCATCGACGCAGACCTCACCTTTGCTTCTAAGGAGCAGAAGCCCACGCCCGGTACATGGTAGCTGAGTATTTTCGACAATACCGACCGTGCCGGCGTCGTTGGCCACCATGACCTCACGCCCGACAGTCTGCCGATCGCCAAGTCGTTCGCCGGCACCGACAAGCGCTATGGCTTCGAATGGACCGTGACCGCGAGCCATGAGCTGCTGGAGATGCTTGCCAATCCGATGTCCAACCTGAGCGTCCTTGTCCACTCAGATCATGGTGAAAGAAGCTTTAAGCCTACGATGCGTGCGCCTACAGCATCAACGGGTTCAAGGTATGCAACTTCGTCTACCCGGCATATTTCCGCACGTTCCAAGCTGCTCCCGGCGGCACGCGTTCCAATAGGGCAGTGCTTGCTCATTACAGAGTACGATGTGCTCTACGCGACCGCGGCGTTGCAATCCGAATTGCCGGTTCTGCAGAATTGGCTGATCGGCCAAGTGCGCCGGAAGGCAGTCCTGGAAGTGGCCGCAGGCACGGGGTATTGGACAGAGGTCCCAGCGCCACAGCCAGGATGATCGTTGCAACCGATATCAATCCCAAGATGCTGCCAATCGCATCGGAGAAGATGCCTGCGCGCCCACGTGGCACTGCTCCAGGCAAACTGTTGGACGCTGCCACATTTCTCCTCAGCGTTCGAAGTGGGCATGGCGCATCTTTGGTGGTCGCATGTCCGCAGATAGATCGAAGCAGATTTCTGTCTCACTTCGCCTCGCGTCTGCACTTCCCGGCAATCCTATTGATGATAGACGAGAACCAAGGAACGCACCTTTGCGGCAATCCTGCGATATCTCGAAGGACTGGCTGACGAAACGTCAGTGTTGGCACGAGGATCTACACTGGGCGGATCCAACCACACTTGAACTGCTGGTGCGCATCGTCGAGCAGATAGAGCACATGCGCCTGTTGCTGGTGGTCACGTCGCGGTCCGACGCGCAGCTTGCGTGGATTGATCGTCCTGCCGTGTCCGTACTGCCACTTGGTCGGTTCGCTCGGCGCCAGCCTAATGCGACTGTCGGCCAGATTGTTGGAGATCTCGACCGACTTCCTGGAGGCCCGGAGGGCACCTGTTTCGAAGCTGGGCTGCACAAGCGGGATGATGAAGCTCTGCAGCAGCAAATGCAGCGCTCGCTCGATCAGCTCAATCAAGCGCGAACCTGGGCGGGCGCTCCTTCCCTTCCTGATGGCGGCAGCGGAAGTGCGCGCTCTCCATGGCGATCGCACTGCCGCGCGGGAACTTCTGGTACGCGCCAGAGAACTTGGGGGAGTCGACAGGGGAGCACTGGTGCCAACCGGCAATTATGCATCTGGAAGCCGCATTACTGTGCGAGAGCACAGTCGAAAAGCTCGACCTGCTGCATCGCGCCCTCGGATTGTCGCGCGGCCAAGGCAGCAGCTCTGGCAACTGCGGATCGCGATGGAGCTGGCCGAGATAAACCGGGATCAGGGCCGGCAGGACGAGGCGTACAGACTTGCTTGTGCCGATCCGTGCCGGGTACGACAGCGGGGTCGACACGCCGGATCTCCAGCGTGCGACCCGCCTGTCGAAATGCTGCGCCTACCGGCGCAATGATGCGCTTCTACTTCACTGAGGAAAATGACGTCGGCGCCAGGATGAAGTTCTTGACGTTTGCGACGATGGCCCCGTTCGCCTCGGTCTGGCCGCGCGCTTTGATCCACTCGGGGTCGGCGCCGAAAGCGTTCCACTTCTTCTCTCTCTCGGCGAGCGAGTCCCAAACGACGAAGTAGTACAGCGTCTGGTTCGATTCGCCGATCACCGTGGTCCAGAAGCCAGCCTGGCGAATTCCGTGCTTCTCCCAAAGCTTCAGCGTGATCGTGTCGAAGCGTTTCAGCAGATCCGGCAGCCGGCCGGGCACGCACTCGTAGATACGCAGCTCATACAGCATGATCTCTTCCTCCCAAGCCTCCACAGCATGCGTCTCTGCCCCCGTCGAAGCAACATGACGTCGGGCTCATCGGCGTTGTGAGATCTTCCCTTGACACCCTTATGCTCATCACTAGTATAAGCACTACAAATGCTCACTTGGAGCATAAGGGGAGCCAGGATGTCCTATGCAGACACAATCGCCCGCACGGCGCCGCTGTACGACCGGGTCAAATCGGTCATCCCCCCCATGGAGTGGCCCGTGTTCGCCGACGACGTCGATGCCATCCTGGCTCTGAAGCGCCGGCGGAACGCTGTGATCCTCGGGCACAATTACATGACCCCCGAGATCTTCCACTGCGTCTCCGACATCGTCGGTGACAGTCTGGCGCTGGCGCGCGAGGCGATGAAGGTTGACGCCGACGTAATTGTGCTGGCCGGCGTGCACTTCATGGCCGAGACCGCCAAGCTGCTTAATCCCGCCAAGACCGTGCTCATCCCGGATCTGCGCGCCGGTTGCTCGCTGGCGGAGTCGATTACGGCGGCCGATGTCCGGCTGCTGCGTGAACGCTATCCTGGGGTACCGGTGGTGACCTACGTGAACACCTCGGCTGCGGTGAAGGCGGAATCCGATATCTGCTGCACCTCGGGCAACGCCCGCAAAGTAATCGAATCCCTGGGTTCCGACCGCGTAATCATGCTGCCGGACGAATATTTGGCGCAGAACATAGCGGCGCAGACCGGGGTGAAGATCATCACCTGGGCCGGCCACTGCGAGGTGCATGAGCGGTTCACCGCGGCGCAGATTCGCGAGTTGCGCGAGGAAAACCCCGGCGTGGTGGTTCTGGCACATCCCGAATGCCCGCCTGAGGTGGTCGCGGAAGCCGACTTCACCGGCTCGACCGCTGACATGTCCGGCTATGTCGGAAAGCAGAAGCCCGCAAAGGTCGTGCTGATCACCGAATGCTCGATGGCAGACAACGTCTCGGTGCATCACCCGGACGTCGAGTTCGTCCGGCCTTGCAATCTCTGCCCGCACATGAAGCGCATCACGCTCGCCAACATCCGGTCGGCGCTGGAAGAGATGCGTCACGAGGTCACCATTGACCCAGCCGTGGCGGGACGCGCCCGCCAGGCCGTCGAGCGCATGTTGGCGGTGTGATGATCCCTCCTCTTCCAGCGATCATGGTCGAACCAGCGGTGCGAGCAGCGCTGCTGGAGGACCTTGGTCGCGCCGGCGACCTGACGAGCGACGCCATCGTGCCGGCGAGCACACGAACGGAATGCGCGCTGATGGCACGTCAGGCGGGTGTCGTCGCGGGGCTGGACTATGCGATCACCGCGTTTCGCCTGATCGATCGTGCGATCGAGATCTTGGTGGAGCGACCGGACGGCAGCCGCTTGGCGCCAGGCGACCTGATTGCTGTGATCCGTGGCCCGGCGCGCGGCGTGCTGACGGCGGAGCGGACCGCGCTGAACTTCCTTTGTCACCTGTCCGGCGTTGCCTCCGCCACGCGTGGCATTGTCGATGCGATTGCAGGTAGCCGGGCACAGGTCGTGTGCACCCGAAAGACGATCCCAGGTTTGCGCGCAGCTCAGAAGTATGCCGTCCGGTTGGGCGGCGGATCGAACCACCGTTTCGGCCTCGATGACGCGGTCCTGATCAAGGACAATCACGTGGCAATCGCCGGTGGCGTGCGCGCCGCGGTGGAACGGGCGCGTGCAGGGGTCGGTCATCTGGTGAAAATCGAACTGGAGGTAGACACGCTGGCGCAACTGCAGGAGGCGATGGCGCTGGATGTGGATGCTGTACTGCTCGACAATATGGGACCCGAAACGCTGCGGCAGGCGGTAGAAATTGTTGACGGGCGAGCAATCACTGAAGCGTCCGGAGGGATCCGGCCGGACACGGCCCCAGCGATCGCCGCAACCGGCGTGGATCTGCTATCTGTCGGCTGGCTGACCCACAGCGTGACCGTGCTGGATATCGGGCTCGATCACCGCAGCTGACCAAGTCCGGCCGCGCAATCGTTCCGTGCAGTGGGTCCCACCAAACGGTTATCCCGCGCAAGCGGGGACTCAGCCCATCGGGCAGCGGAGCGGCTGCGCCTTTGCAGGAATGACGGACGGGGTTCTGAGCGCTTCAGGCTCCATATCAGGTTTCCAGCAAATGGACGCTCCGCTGTCAGCTTGACGCGCCGGGGAACCCCGCCATCATCGCTGGGAACGCGATTTCAATCGGGAGAAAATGTCATGCCCGTCAGGCTCGTCGTCACCATCAACGCCGCACCTGGCAAGGGCGCGGAGCTTGCTCAGGCGTTCCGGTCCCGCTGCGCCGAGGTTGCTCAGGAACCGGGCTGCCAGCAGTTCGAAGTGTTTCAAAGCGTATTGAACCCCGACAAACTGGCACTGTTGGAGCTGTGGCAGGACCAGGCGGCACTCGATGTGCACGCCAAGGTCAACGAGACGCGGGCGCCGATGCCGCCCGGCCTGCGCGCCGGGACGGGCGAGCGCGAGGATTACCAGTACAACCGCACCAGATAGGCGATATCAGGGTCGGCGACCTCGGCTAAGCGGCATGCCGCGCGAAGCCGGGAAGCGGCCTTTGCCCCAATGGCCCGTGTCCGGTGGCGAGATGGCCTGATTCGCTGGCGGCCGCGCGGAAATATTGCAGCACGAACACGCGGACCGCGCTGGTCCGCCCTCCGTCATGGCCGATTCCTTCGATCTGGCGCACCAGGTGATTGATGTCCTGCCGCTCGCGTGCGCAGATCTCGGCCAGCGCTTCCCACAGCTCCGGCTCCAGGCGCATGCTGGTCCGCCCGCTTCCAGCGACCACATTTCGGTTGATCAATCGACTGCCCGGCACGACTGCCCCCTGTATGACCGGAGGACAGAAAACCACGCGCGTGCTAAGAGATGGTTGTCGCTCAAATCGGCAATGGCGCGGCCTTGAGTCGCTCCATGGAAAAGCGGCTGGTGACGTTGCGCAGGGGCAACGCGGCGATCAGCCGGCGGTAAAAGTCATCGTATGCTGCTATGTCCGGCACCACGACGTGCATCAGGTAATCCACGTCGCCACTCATTCGCCACGCGTCGACAATCTCTGGCATCGAGCGCACCACCTCGGCAAATCGCTGCAACCAGTCGCTGGAATGGTCCGCCGTCTCTACTGCAACGAACACGGATACCGGCAGGCCGACCTTGACCGGGTCGATGGTCGCGACACGACCGCGAATGACGCCTTCCTGCTCCAGACGGCGGATCCGCTTCCAGCAAGGAGTGGATGTCAGCCCAACGCGGTCGGCAATTTCAGCAAGCGAAAGCGAGGCGTCCGTTGCGAGCAGGCGCAGGATCTCGCGATCCACCCGATCCATTTCCTTGACGGCGGTCATGGCTGTGTCCTCTCGCCACTCGGCTGAGCCTTAGCAGATTCTTGCAAGAGTGCGACTGAAGGCAGCCTTCAATCGGAAGGATTTTCTCGTTCGCTGAAGGCTGCCGCTTCCTCCGGCGTGCGCAGCGTCAGCGATAGCGCATGCATCCCGGTGGACAGTTCGGCGTCGAGCGCGGCATGCACAACGCGCGCCCGCGCCACACGGCTCATGCCGCGAAAACTCTCGGAGACCAGCAAGACGTTGTAGTGTGTCTCGCCGCCCGGCCGCGCGCCTGCGTGCCCAGCGTGCCGGGCACTATCGTCTTCGATGCGCAACAGGATGGGTGAAAAAGCCTGCTCGAGAGCGGCCTCAAGCCTTGCGGCGCGGGATTGCATTGCCGACATATCGGACGTTCTCCCGATAGCGCCAAGGCCCAGTTGCCACCGTCCTGTAAGCTGCCCATAAGGGCACCATGAGCCAACGTGTCCCAAGGACCAGGGCTTTCGCTCCCGACCCGGCCGCGCCGCCTGGCCGGCCATGTGATATGCCCGGCTGCGAGCGGTTTGGCGAATACCGCGCGCCAAAGTCGCGTCGGAATCTAAAGGATTACTGGTGGTTCTGCCTCGAGCACGTTCGTGCCTATAACTCGACCTGGGACTACTACAAAGGTATGTCACCCGGGGAGATCGAGGCGCAGCTTCGCGCCGATACAGCCTGGCAGCGCCCGTCCTGGCCGCTTGGCCGGCTCGGCCACACCGCAGCGTGGGACGAGGAGTTGTTGCGCGATCCGTTGCATCTTCTAGCCGCCGGCCGCGTAAAGCGTGGCTCGGCGCAGCCATCACAACAGACGCCGCCAGAGCTACGGGAGCCGCTGGCCACGTTGGGGCTCAGCTGGCCCACGACATTGCAGGCGGTGAAGACCCGCTACAAGGAACTGGCGAAGCGACATCACCCGGACGCCAACGGTGGCGACCGCGACGCCGAAGAGCGACTTAAGACGATTAACCTGGCTTACGCCACACTTCGCTCGCGCCTGATGCCGGCGCCCAGCGTGGCGGCGGG
>JBKPSV010000095.1:0-7738 GCA_046735215.1 Pseudomonadota bacterium
CCATGAAACACCGCTCGATCCTCGGCAATGGCGATCTCGCGCGCTGCCGCGATGATGGGATCGGTGTCGAAATCCGCGGCACCACGATCGAGCGCATCGAGCTCTGCGCGACTTAACTCGAACGGCACGCGCAATTCGACCAGCGGCAGCACGTCGCGCAATCGCGTCTGCACCGAGGTACGTGCCGGCGGTTCGACCGCTTTGGTTCGACCGATGCTGACCGCCGATGCCTGCCAGCCGAGCGGTCCGACGAAATCGACCAGCTTGCGCGCGGCAAGCGTGGTCTTCAGCGTGCGGGTCGCCTCCTTCTCGATTTCCTGCCAACCGATATCGGAGATGGGCGCCAGTTCGCGATATAGATGATCCATCCGCTCAGCCCTTCAGGCTGCCGATTGACAGACCACCACCGCGTGCGCCACCAGCGCCTTGGCTCACCTCCCGTATCGGACCTTGGCTGAAAAGATAGGTGCGCAGATGCGCGTCGAGTTCCGGGTCGTGCCGCCGCAACCATTCCAGCAGCATCGACGCGTGCTCCTTCTCTTCATTGCGATTGTGCGCGAGGACGGACTGAAGTTCAGGATCGGTGCTTGCCTTGATCCGCTGGTCATACCAGTCGATCGCCTCGAGTTCTTCCATGATGGTGGAGATTGCGCGATGCCGATCGAGAATCTCAGGGGTTAGTGCTTCGCGTTCCTCGTGCAACGTTTCGCCGGCCATTGTTGGTCCTCGTCATCGTTCTGCGGATCATGTTACTGATGCGTGCGCTGGTGCAAAGATGCGCCACGCGAACGTGAGCGGATGACGGGAAGCGTTGTCCATATACGTCAGATATGCTGACCTATAACGCATGCAGACCACGCTGTTATCGCTGATCGGGTTTTCGGTGGCGATGTACATCACACCTGGACCCAACAACGTGATGGTTGCGGCCTCCGCAGCGAACCACGGCATTGGCGCAACGACACCGCACATGTTCGGCATCGCGGTTGGATTTTCGATGATGCTGACATTGGTCTGCGCGGGCCTTGGTTCCGCGCTGCTGAACTGGCCGCTGCTGCTCCCGTTGTTTCGCTGGATCGGTGCGGTCTGGCTGGCCTTGTTGGCGTGGCAGATTGCCACCGCACCGCCGCCCGGCGAAGGCGGACGCGATCGCGTATTGGGGTTCTTCGGCGCGGCCGCGTTTCAATGGATCAATCCGAAGGCATGGCTGATCGCCGCCGGCGCGGCGGGCGAATATCTGTCACCGCATGCGCCCTTGCTCCTGCAACTGGCACGCATCTTCGCCGTGTTCCTTATCGTCGGTATGCCGTGCCTGTTGGTGTGGGCGATCCTGGGACGAGGCGCCGCGCGATTGCTGCACTCGCCAGGGCGGTTGCGCGCATTCAACATCGCCATGGCGTTGCTGCTTGTCGCCTCGATCATCCCGGTGTTGATTGAGAGCTGATCCACCGGGTCAGGTTGGTGGCAGAGGCGGCAATCATCCTAGGGAGCGGACGCCATGAAGATCACCCGCATCGACGCATTTCAGGTGCGCTGGACCGCTGATGAGAAGCCGACCCAGCACAGCGCCTTCGTGCGCATCCATACGAATGACGGCATCGACGGCATTGGCGAAGCGTCGCCTATGCAGGGTGGCCTGGCATCTCTGACTATCATCAAGCATGACCTTGCTCCGGCGCTGGTCGGCAAGGATCCGCTGGACCACGCGGTGCTGCTGGATTCGTTGCTGCACACCTGCGTGAAGCTGGGACCAGAGGGAGCGCTGACCGGGGCCCTGGCCGCGCTCGACATCGCCATGTGGGACATCAAGGGCAAGCTGTTCGGCCAGCCGATCTACAAGCTGCTCGGTGGTGCTTGGCGGACCGCGTTGCCGTTCTATGCGTCGATCGGCGGCAACGGCGATCGCAAGCTGGACGATGTCCTGCGTGTGGTCGAGGAGCGGATGAAAGACAGGCCATCCGCCATCAAGATCCGCTTCGACAATCCGCGCACGCAACTCGACCGCGACATTCCCGGCGATATCGCCAAGGCACGCGCGGTGCGCAACCTGGTGGGTGACGATTTCCCGTTGGCGTTCGATGCCAACAACGGCTTCACCAGTGGCGGAGCGGTTCGCGTCGGACGAGCGCTGGAGGACCTCGGCTACTGGTGGTTCGAAGAACCGGTGCAGCATTACCACGTCAAGGCGATGGGCGAGGTCGCCCGCGCACTCGACATCACGGTGTCCGCCGGTGAGCAGACCTATACGCTGCCCGCGCTCGCCGATCTGATCGAGGCCGGCGTACGCATGGTGCAGCCGGACATTGTGAAGATGGGTGGCATTACTGGCCTCGTGCGTTGTGCGGCATTGGCGCAAGCGCATGGCGTCGAATTGGTGTCGCACCAGACGCAGCCGATGATCGGGCATATGGCGAACATGCACGTCGTCGCTGCGCAATTACAGGCGAGCAAGCCGATCGAATGGAATGATCCATCGACGCGCACACACGCGGTGTTCGAGAACCCGCCACAGCCTGTCGATGGGCTGTTTCAATTGCCGAGCGGGCCGGGCCTTGGGCTGCAGGTGAACGAGGAGGCATTGGCGAAGCGGCGCGTGGACATCTGATCAACTCACGCCACGTCGTCATCCCCGCCCAAGCGGGGATCCAGCCCAACCGGTCTGACTTGTGCGACGGCTGGATTCCCGCTTGCGCGGGAATGACCGCTTCTTCAGCGCTACGCTATGTCAATCCCATACGTCTTCCGTGCCGCTTCTTTCGACACGTATCCTAAGCGCACATCGCGCTGAACTGCTGCCGGATCACGCTCGTTCGGGGGACCCATGCCTCCGCCACCAGGCATTTCAACCAGCAATCGATCGCCAGCTGGGACCACCCCCAATCCTTTGGGCTTCAACTCGGTTCCCGACATCAACGACAGGCGACCTCCACCCCCTGCCCCGCCTCCGTGCCGTCCGCGTGCCGGATATTTGACGCGCTCGAAGCGCGCAAAGATGCCGAACGCTGCATCTTCACGCGAACCGATCTCCATCACCTGACCGAGACCACCTCGCTGACGACCGGCGCCACCGGAATCCTGCCGCAGTTCCTTGCGCCAGATCACCAACGGCGTGATGGCTTCGGTCGCCTCGACCGGCACGTTGCGGACACCTGACGGAAACGGTGTCGCGGCCAAGCCATCTTGCTTGGGTCGCGCACCGGCGCCGCCGGAATGGAAGCTGTTCACCATAAACGGCGTGCCGGCGGCCCGGCCAATGCCTGTCAGGCCGTGCCCCGCTATCAGGTTCAATGTCCACAGGTTCGATGTACCTTCCGCCGGCACCCTGTCCGGCAGCACCTGATCGAGACAGCCATAGACCACGTCAGGCAACATGTGACCCATCACCGAGCGCGCATAGACCGCAGCAGGAAAGGTCGCGCTAAGGATGGTGCCTTCCGGCGCGGTCACCCGTACGGCATCGAGGGTGCCAGTGTTGTTGGGGATATGCGGCGCCACCACGCAGTTCACGCCGAACGTCGTATAGGCTTCCGTATAGCAGAGCGGGCAATTGATCGCGTACGACGACATGCCCGACGTGCCGGTATAGTCGACATGGATCGTGTCGCGGCCGATGGTGAGCGTGCCGACCAGGTCGATCGGCGCTTCATAGCCATCGATGCGCATCGAGGCGGTCCACGTACCTTGCGGCAGCTTTCCGATGGCCTCGGCCATGCCCTGGCGGCTGCGACTAATGATCGCCTCGCCCAGCATGTCGAGATCGCGCAACCCAAACTCGCGCATCATTGCGACCAGGCGCCGGCTGCCGATCTCGTTGCAGGCGATCAACGCGTAGACGTCGCCGATCACCTGCACCGGTTCGCGCACGTTGGCGCGGATCATCGCCAACAGATCTTCGTTCATCTCGCCGGCGCGCGCGAGCCGCAGCAGGGGAATGAACAGGCCCTCGTGGTAGATCTGTCGGCCTTCCGGCGTCTGCCCGACACCGCCCATATCGACAAGATGCGTCGTGCAGGCGAACAGCGCGACGATGCGGCCATCCATGAAGGTCGGGGACACCACGACCAGGTCATAGAGATGCCCGGTGCCCTTCCACGGATCGTTGGTGATGTAGACGTCGCCCTCTTTCATCTGCGCGACCGGAAACACCTCAAGAAAGTGACCGACCGACCGCGCCATGGTATTGATGTGACCCGGCGTTCCGGTGACGGCCTGGGCCAGCATCCTGCCCTGCAGATCGAACACGCCGGCGGAAATATCCCCCGCCTCGCGCGCGGACGTGCTGAACGCCGTACGCACCAGGGTCTGCGCCTGTTCCTCGACCACGGAAAGCAGGCGGTTCCACATGATCTGCAGTTCGATCTCGGCGATGTTCCTTCGCGTCACGGTGCAAGTTCCTCGATCACGATCTCACGGGCGGCGCCAATCCGCGCGGTATATCCGGTGGGCACAATCGTTGACGTTCCGTCCTCGATGATAACGCAGGGACCGCTCAGGCACGCACCGACGGACAGAGATGCACGCTCGAACAGAGCGGCGTCGACCGTCTCGCCGGTCACAGTTTCGACCAGACGACAGGTGTGCGCCGGCAATACTTTGTTCGCCTCTGCCGGCGGCAGCAGACGCTCGGGCAGTTCATGCGGTTCGGCCAGCGACAGCGTCCAGGTGACCGCTTCCACCTCCAGCCGCGGAATGACTCGGCCATACAATCGTGCATACGTAGCGTCGAACGCCGCACGCAGGCCGGGAGGATTGAGCGGACCATCCGGCAGCGGCACCGCGATCTCGTGCCCCTGTCCACGATAGCGCATGAAGCCGGTGCGTGTCTCAACCAGAGGTCCGCGCGGCACCCCGAGACGCACCACGGCTTCTGCCTCCGCCCGCATTTCGGCAAACAAGGTGTCTATCGCTGCCTGGTCAAGCGCATCGAGCCGCACCAGCAGGGTCCTTATCACCTCATAGGCGATCGGCGCGCCCAGAAAACCCAGTGCGGACCCGACACCTGCATCGGGTGGCACCACCACGCGACGGATGCCAAGCTTCTGAGCCAGGCGCACCGCATGCAGAGGCGCAGCACCGCCGAACGCGATCAGCGTGCGATCCGATGTATCCTTGCCATTCTCGACCGCGTGTACTCGCGCCGCGCTCGACATCGTCTCGTCGACAATTTCGGCAATCCCACGTGCGGCTTCCAGCGCTGCCATCGAAAGCGGATCGGCGATCGCGGTGGTTACCGCCTGGGATGCGCGCTTGGGATCGGGCGTGATCTTGCCTCCGGCGAAGCGCGCAAGATCGATGCGACCAAGTAGCACGTCGGCATCGGTCACAGTCGGCTGATTGCCGCCGCGCGCGTAACAGGCCGGCCCAGGATCTGCACCCGCGCTGTCAGGTCCGACGACGATGCGGCGCAATCCATCGACGCGCGCGATCGAGCCGCCGCCGGCGCCGATCTCCACCATGTCAATCACTGGAATGCGCACCGGAAATCCGCTGCCCTTGGCAAAGCGATAGGCACGCGCCACCTCGAAATGCCGGGACTGCTGCGGTGTAAAATCGTCGATCAGCGTGATCTTTGCCGTGGTTCCGCCCATGTCGAAGGAAATCGCTCGATCGTAGCCGCCTTGTGCCGCGATGTGCCGTGCGAGGATCGCCCCACCTGCCGGGCCGCTCTCCACCAATCGCACTGGAAAGCGACGCGCAGTCTCCACCGTGCATATGCCTCCCGACGACATCATCAGCAGCAGCGGACAGGCGACGCCGATACCACGTAAGCCGTCCTGCATTCGCGCCAAGTAGCGATCCATCATCGGCAGAACGTACGCATTCGCGACGACGGTGGAGGTCCGTTCGTATTCGCGGATCTCCCTGCACACGTCCGACGACAATGTGATGGCGACACCTGGCAGGAGCCGGGCGAGCAGATCGCGCGCACATTCCTCGTGTGCCGGATTGACGTATGAATGCAGGAAGCTGATCGCCACAGCCTCAATCTTATGCTGCTGAAGTGTCGGCAGCAGACGTTCGAGCGAAACCGCATCGAACGGCAACAGCACGGAACCATCGGCTGCCAGCCGTTCGGTCACTTCCAGGCGGAGGTCGCGAGATACCAGAGGCTCGGGGCGTTCCATGTAGAGATCATATTGCTCGAACCGATGTTCGTAGGCGATCTCCAGGGAATCACGAAAACCAGCGGTAGTGATCAGAGCAATGCGTGCGCCCTTCCGTTCGATCAGAGCATTGGTCGCCAGCGTGGTGCCGTGAATGACCAAGTCCAATGATGATGCAGCCACGCCGGCCTCCTGCAGGATCGCCTGCGTTCCGGCGATCACCGCCTCGTCCGGCGAGTCGTGAATGGTCAACAACTTCGTCGCCAGCGTCCGATCCGGCAATGAAAGAACGACATCGGTAAATGTTCCGCCGATATCGACGGCGAGACGGCTGCGCGCGGTTCGTGGCGACATCACGCTCCACCATACTCCACCACGCGGTGCCGGACGGTTAGAGACCGCTTTCCGAGGCCGCGGGAGACCGCCACGGAGTCGCATTCCATCAGCGCCGTGAGACGCGCGCTGAAGCTATGGTACGCACCCGGCCAAACGAGGTTATCTTCGGCCTCGCTCCGTACCCGAAAACCACGCGTCCTGCCGGCCATGGCGCACCCCCTGCCCCGTGTTCGGATGGTAGCGTGCGCTCCATCATCGACAAGGGGTGGCCACCGTAAAACGACCGCTACGCTTGGGCGTCACGCCGATGCGTGATGGGCGCTATTGCGCCACACCCCGTCGATCTCGCTTGCTGTTATGCTGTGGCGGTGAGGCTCTGAGCGATGCCGGATGCAAGCAACGAATGGGCCTGCGCCGTCGGATGCAGCGAGTCAAAGAACAGGTATTGATTTTGCGCCGCCCCGGATGCACGCAGCGTGCCACTATTGGAGTCGGTCAACCCGCCGGTCCAAACCGGATCGGTGACGTCGGTGAACCCATAGGCAGCCGGGTTTGCCTTTGCCTGATCGAGCACCGAGAACGTGTCGACCAGATCGACTTTCAACGCACCGGAAGCCTCTAGCGGCTGCAGCGCCGCGGCCAGATCACTGTTGTAGAGCGACGAGAGCGAGGTTGCGGTTTGCGCCGTCGCTGGGCCGCGCGCCTGCTCGTATGGTGTGTTGCCCAGGTCGGGCACATTCAACACCAGCAGGTTTTGCGCCCCGTGCGCTGCCAGACCGCCGAGTACGGCCACTTCGTTATTGACCGCGTTCTGCACCTCCGCCTGTTGCTGAGCCGGGGTCAGCGACGTGTTGTTGGCAATGTCGAGGACGTCGTTAGCACCGATCCATACGGTGTACAATGCCCCCGGCTGTGGTGAGGGTGACTGTTGCAAGAACTGCGTGTATTGCGAAGTCAGGTCAGTCGGGTTCAACGCGTGGGTCTGCGTCGGGCCCGTCTTCGCACCTCCGTAAGCGAAGTTCGTGCCGCCTGCCAGGCTGGGATTGAGCGGCGGTAATCCAAGATTTTGCGCCAGGTCTTGCACCCACACAGGCCCATTGCTGAAGCTCCTGTCGGTATAGGGCGCGGTCGGCACCATACCGAACGTGGCTACAGAAACATTCCCGGAATCGGTCAGGCTGTCGCCGAATGCGTATATCGCTGGGTATTTCGCGCCAGCGGGTGCTGGGGTCGGAGAAACCGGCACCGCTCTGGTCAGAGCGGCGGCAACGTCGGAGCCGATGAAACTCAGTGCCGAT
>JBKPSV010000096.1:0-17975 GCA_046735215.1 Pseudomonadota bacterium
GAGCCGAGTACGCTCCTCGGCGGTAAGCTTGACGATGTACTTCTTGACGGCAGGTTGTTGCGCGGTCACGACACATCTCCGGAATTGCCGGAGAGACCGATTCAGAGATCGGCCGCAGTATCAACGACGGGGGGTACTAGATCGTGGGCAGAGAACTATCGGTGCCGGTTCGCTCCCACTTCGCTCCACCGGTGCGGCTGACGAACAAGCCTGTATCACCGCCGGCGAAGACGGTATGTGCCTCTTTCGGATGCGCAACCAAAGCCTGTAAGCGGCTGTTGAGCGGGAACGGGGCGCGATGCCGCACCCATGACCGGCCAGCGTCCGGACTGTGCCATACGCCCCAACCAGCCGTTCCAAGGCAAATGCTGTAAGTCGCCGCCATAAACCGCCTCCCTTGTCTTTACATCGCGGTAAGCCGGCGCATCCATTTTTACAAATGGATGCTGACCGCAAGCCAAAGTCGACGACCTCGTGCGCGTGTCAGTTGTCGGTCAGCCTGCATCCAGTTGTGCCAGAAGTGCCTCTGCGCGCTTCCGCTTCTCGGGCAGCGGATCACGCTGGATGATTCGCAAGATCGCGTCCCTCGCTCCGCGATCGCCTGCTTCGGCCATCTCAAACGCCATGGCGTCGCGTCGCTCGTAATGTGATCGATCCAGCGGCACGATCGTGATCGGCAAGTCCTTCCAGTAATACTGGCCCTCGTGACTCGACCAACCGGCGTAGACTTCCTCCCAGGATCCACAGCCGGCGTACGGCACCAGGTTCACATCCGCCATCGGCTCATGGAGCTTCTGGTACCGCGCGTCGAACGACATCCGTATCGACCGAGTCCTGTTTGGGAGTGCCTTGTGCACCGTCACGTCCTGAAAGATCAGAGCATCGCCCGCCTCGAAATCGCCAGTGACCCAGGTGCCTGGGATCGGCACCGCGATATCCATGCCTCCCGCACCCGAACCCACCTTGGTCGGTAGAATGCCAGTGGTGTGCGATCCCGCTGCAACCGCCAGTGTACCCATCTCGCGCGGGCAGTCCCCCAGAGGCATCCACATTGCATAGCTGGTTGCACCGCCAATGTGGACGCGATCCTGATGGATGCCGGTGGTGAAGTCGAAATCATCTGACTGAGGGAATATGTTGCGTTGAACAAACATCGGATGAACGAGAGAGCGCTCGCCCAAAATGCGGTCGAACAGCGCGATAACCCGCGCGTCAACGCGTAATCGATGCAAGGCCTCGTCCGACCAGAGGCTACGAAACACGGACATATAGCGTGGCTCTGGGTCCTTGCAGGCGGCAGCAGGATTGGCGATGCCCGCGTTAATCGGCGTGCTCGGAGCCAGCCATCCGCCCTCCTTTGTCTTCTTCAGAAGCCTGGCGCGCACATCAAGGATTGCGTCTCGCGGCAACAGGCCGCGCAGGAACAGATAACCGTCTTCGGCCAGTCGGGCACGCAGGGTATGCCCGTCTTTCATCTGCTCCGTGGAGTCCCGGAAGGGCTGGTACTGAAACATGGTTCGCCTCTCGCATGCACCTTTTGCCGTTACTACCTCGATGGCCGTCACTGATCTCGCATAAGGTGCCGTCGCGAATTATGGTGCGTAGGTTCTTGGCCTGACAAGCGGCAACGCCTTTAGACCTCCCCGCGTCGCGTCGTTGCGACCGCGCCGCTCTCGGACGACTGCTCTATAACGGCAAGCAGTCGTAATCGACCCACTGCACGTCAGGCAGCACTTGCGGCAGGATCTCTTGGATAGAACAATAGGTGACGACGTAATGCGATCATGTCGCGCTGACAAGGAGAGAATGCCATGGACCTCGGCTTGCACGGAAAGCATGCGGTTGTGACTGGCGGCAGTCGGGGCATTGGCAAAGCCATCGCGCGGGAATTGGCCCGAGAGGGCGTCGATGTGGCGATAGTCGCACGGACCAAGGGAGACCTGGAGGCAGCCGCTCGCGAGTTGGCTGCGCAAACGAACCGCCGCATCATCCCCATCGCCGCCGATGTCACCAGTAAGGAGCAGGTGGACGGCATGGTCGCCGAGGCAGCGCAGCAACTGGGCGGCCTGGATATACTGGTCAACAGCGGCTCTGCGCCGGGAGGCTCGGCCAGCGCGACTGGTCCGATCGAAACGGTCGTCGACGAGGACCTGCTGCAAGACTTCAACGTGAAGTATGTCGGAGCGTTGCGCTGTTCGCGCGCTGTCATTCCCTTCATGAAAAAGGCTGGCTGGGGCCGCATCATAAATATTAGCGGCGCCAACGCTCGAAACGCCGGCAATCTCAGCGGAGGAGCACGCAATGCAGGTCTGGTGCACATGACAAAGACGCTGGCTGTTCAGTTGGGCCGTCATGGAATCACGGTCAACTGCATCCATCCGGGCACCACGCGCACAGAGCGAACGCCCAGCCTGCTTGCTGCGCGCGCAGCACAGTTGGGTGTTTCCCCGGAAGATGCGGAGCGCCAGGATTTCGCTCCCGACTCGCTACGAGGCAATGCCATATGCCGAATGGTGGACGCCTCGGAGATCGCATTCGTCACCGTATTCCTCGCCTCGGACAAGGCGTGGGCGATCTCAGGCGAGCTTGTTGCGGCAACGGGCGGAGCGGGGCGGTCCGTATTCTATTAGGCGGCGATCTGACACGCGATCGTGCGACGCAGTCTGGCGAGCATCTTGCTCAAATCATGATGACAAGATCTTCCAACCATCTCTGGTGTTGCACCAATCGACGGTAGTACGGTTGGCCGGCGGTGTGCCGCGTGGCATCGTCTCATAGACCAACCTGTGGCACAGCATGGAGTCGTGCCGGAAAGTCCGCTCCACGCGGATGGTTCCTGCGGAGCCAGTCTGGTCATTTCGCCAGCTTGTCGTTGTCCCCATCGGAAGTGGCGAACGCACCAGTAATCCATTGGCCGCGTCGATCAAACGCATAAAGTCGTCATTACTAAGCGACAGGGCGTCAGAACCGAACGGATAGTATCCGGTGAGCTGGGCGTGCGCCGAGACGGTCAGCAGAGTGCCAAAGCTCAGAGCAGCCAAGAAACGTTTTATGTTGCCCATACAAGTTCTCCACCTTTGGCGAATGTGCTGATCGCGCAGCAGATCGCGTGACGCGATACCGGAGCGCTGTTCGCGTGAAGCTGCCCGGGATTGCTAGATACTCAGGTGATTGTGCCGATTGAACCCTCGTAAGCCGTCGCCATCATGCTTATTAGCAAAGAGGGCTGGAACGATAAAGGTGGCCAATGGGCTTGGCTGAAATATCTCCACGGCATCTTGAATCTCAAGGTTTACCATGATGCGGTTGCATCAGGAGGAGCCCGGCAAAACCAATACCTCACTGGCACATGAAGTGGCCAATACAACGTGAACCACACCAATAGCCTGATCATCTATCCAAGGTCGTTGCTGATGCTATCATGCTTCGACATCGGTCTGGGGCACGACGTCGTCGATCAGATAGGGCGGTAGACCGATATCGGAGAGTATCCACCTGTCGAGCGTCTCTGGACCGGATATTGTAGGTCTGGCACGTCGCTTCGGGCGAACTTTCGACAGGAATGCAGCCAAGCTAGCGCCGATGCCGCGGCGCAACGGGTAGGGTTCGATCGCCAGGGTGGGCCTCTCTACCGCCTGACCTGACGTGGGCTGGCCCCAATGTGGCCGGAGACCGACTAAACCGCTTCGCTTCCCGTGGTCGGCATGCAGATCGGGTGAACCGGCGATGCCGGGACACATGGCCTCACCATAAGCCGCCATGCCCTCGATAACGCACATCTTCAACCACGAGATCGCCGCGATAATCGCCCGAGGACCAGCTGGCTTTTCTGAGACGCTCTCGGGAAGGTTGTTGGCTCTCGGTGCGCCACCGTGCGCCTGCCGATAGAGTTCCGCGTATTCGCTAACTGGTGTAAGCACCATCGCATCAGGTCTCCCTGCAGATACCCAGGGGAGGCTGACCCTTCTGCATTGCGAAAATGTTCCAACTGCCAGCATTCGGCTTACATCTGTAGTGCAGCGGACCCCACTGCCCATGGTTCAGCGTCGTTTGGTGATGCTGAAAGTCAGAGTGAGTATGCCGCCGACGGGGCGCTCAAATGGTACGCCGCGTGCTCAGGTTGGTTTCGAGCTTCCGCCGCATTGGAAGGATCTGCACATTAAAGCTTGATCAAACACGTCTTCGCGACTTCGCGGCCTAGGACCAACCCTGCGACGGATCAGGCCACCCGGTCTCCCTGCCTGATCTGCACCGTACGACTATCGACAGCGGGCAGCATCTGCCCGGGATCGCGGGTGACGACCACATCAATCACCGTAGGGCGGTCGCGCTCTTCCATGCCTTGCCGAAGCGCGGTGGATAAGGCCTCGGGGTCCTCTACCCGAATGCCGCCGCAGCCCATCGTCCGGGCGATTGCCGCGTAGTCCATCTCTTGGAGGTCAGCGGACTGATAGCGCCCGCCCATCATCATGTGCTGCAACGCTTTTACATAGCCGGACGCCGCGTTGTTGACGACGATGACAGTGAGACCGCAGCCGGCGCGGCGCGCGGTCTCGAGTTCGCCGAGCATCATGTTGAAGCCGCCATCGCCGCTGATCGCAATCACCGGCCGATCGGGGGCAGCAAGGGCAGCGCCGATTCCGCCAGGCAGACCATAGCCTATCGAGGCGAAGCCACGGTCGGGAATGAAATGCCGACCCGGCCGTTTCGTGTCGTAGAGCAAACCGGTCCAATGGCCCGCAAAGCCCCCATCGGCGACGAGTATCGCATCCTCTGGCAGCGTTCGGTTCAGATCACGGCATAGACGCGCCATATGTACCGGTTGGTCCCGCGAATTAAGCCGGGGAGCGGCTTCGTCTTCCCACTTCTTCATGCGGGGAGCGATCTCGCCAACATAGTCCGCACGAGCGGAGCGCGCGGCCAAGCCATTATCCGACAGCGCATCAGCCAGATCCTCAAGTCCAGCGCGTGCGTCACCCCACATTGCGATTTCGGCGGGAATGCAGCGGCCGATCTCTTCGGCGACGATGTCGAGATGGATCACCGGAATATGCGACGGCGGCAGTGTGAAGCGCTTGGTGGCAATCTCGCCGAGCTTGCAGCCGACGACAATCAGGCAATCCGCGGCCTCTATGAGGTCATTGGCGATGCGGGAATAACGGCCAAACAGGCCGACCGACAGCGGATGCGCGCACGCGATGCCGCCTTTGCCGCTCATCGTATGTGCAACCGGAATCGATTGTGCTTCGGCAAAACGGGCCAGTGCGCCCCAGGCCTCCGACAGGTGGACACCACCGCCGGTCAGCAGCAACGGCCGTTTCGCCGCCGCGATAAGCTTTGCGGCGCGCTCGATATCGGCGCGGTCAGGGCGAATGCGGCGGCCCGGCGCTTTCAACGTCGCCTCGTCCACGACAAAATCCTCGGGCGAGAAATCGTGTGAGCCGTGCGCGACGTCTTCCGGTACGTCGAGCAGGACCGGGCCCGGTCGTCCCGACGTAGCGATGGCGAACGCACGCCTCACCAGCTCGGGGATTCGGCTGGTCATTTCGACGCGGATCAGCTCCTTCACCGCCGGCCGAAGCATCTCGATTTGCCGGCACTCCTGGGTCATGTTCTTCCAGGAATGCGTTCGATTGGTATCGCCGGTGATTGCGATGATCGGGATGCCGCCGTTCAGAGATTCGACGAGGCCAGTGATAAGGTTCGTTGCACCAGGGCCAAGGGTGCCATCGCAGACGCCTGGTCGGTTGGTGACCCTGGCGTAAGCATCCGCCGCGAACGCACCACAGCGCTCATCGTTGATGAGATGGTGGTTCAGGCCGACCAGGCCAACTGCGTCGTAGAACGGCAGCAGTTGGAAACCGCCCATGCCGAACATCGGGCCGGCACCCGATAGACTGAGCATCTCGGCTAGTGCTCTGCCACCGGTCATGCTACCGGACGGCCGATTCCGCAGCGTATGACTCATCGTCTCCTCCTTATCCAGCGAGGGCGCGTCGTAGCGCGGCGACAAAATCCCGGGCGCTGGTGCCTTCGCGCAGGCCCAGTGCGGCGGCGCGACGGTTCACATGACTGATGATGCCATCCTCATACGTTGACCGTGCGTCACCAATGCGCGCACTTACGGCCGAAACAGTCGCCGCGACGATGCCCCGTTCATCGAGTGCAGGCAGACGCGAGATGCCAGCAGCATCCTTGCCGACGCCTGCGTCATTATAGAGCGCACCGAGCACGTCGTATTTCAGCGCCGTCTCCGGTCTGCCACCAAGCAGGCCGCCGTGCGAGCCGGTGATCACAATTGCCTGGCTATGCTCGGGAGTGACAAGCGACGCGGAGTCAAGCGCCCAGACCTGCGTCGGCTCGATGATGAGAGGGAAGGCGGCTTCCAACGCTTCCGGCGGCTCATGTTGCATCACCAGCGCCTGTTGCAGCGCAGTCGCGCAATCACGGCACTCCTGCGCCGGCCTTGCACCGAGTGACATGGCCAATGCGTTCGCATGCGTGATGATACCGCGAGCCATCATATCGGCGCCGTCACCGATGCGCGCTGTGTCATGGCCAACTGTGGCGGCCGCGATGCCAAGTTCCTGCAGGTAATCGAGTCCCGAAATTCCCGCGCGGTCGCGTCCAACGCTGGCATCGTTGAAGATCGCGGCAGAGGCGTGCAGTCTTGCCGCAAGGTAGGCAGCATAGATCCCGCCATGCGAAGCATTCACTACGACCGCGCCGGTGGCTTCCGACCCGATCCGGGTGATGCTGTCAGCGACGACTATAGAAGCAGGCATCGACGCGGTCCCGCAGTGGCAATGATATATCAGCATCATGCCGGTCCCGACGGCGCACGACAACCGGAAGACGGAGGGAGAGGTCCATGAAAGCCAGCATGCGCCGCGCTGTCATCGCGATGCTTCTTAGCGGGGCAGCAACGGCCCAGCCGTACAGTCCTGGTGCATCGGACACCGAGATCAGACTTGGCCAGACGGTGCCGCTCAGCGGGCCGGTCTCGGTTGCCGGCGTAGTGGGGCAGGCATCGCTCGCCTTCTTTCAGGCACTCAACCGCGCTGGCGGTATCAACGGCCGACAGGTGAAGCTGACCGTGCTTGACGATGGCTACAGTCCGCCAAAGACCATCGAGGCGACACGGCGGTTGGTCGAAGACCAAGGCGTTCTGATGATGTACGGCTCGGTTGGAACCCCGACGAATGCGGCGGCCCAAAAGTATCTCAATCAGAAGAAGGTACCACAGCTGTTCATCACCACAGGTGCCAGCCGCTTCAGGGACCCGAAGGATTATCCATGGACCATGGCGTTCATTCCTTCTTACATCCAGGAAGGCCGCGCAATGGCACGCTACGTGGTGGACGCTGTTGCTTCGCCCAAGGTTGCAATCTTGTATCAGAACGATGATCTCGGAAAGGACTTTCGCGCAGGATTCCGGTCCGGCCTCGGGGACAAAGCGGACGCGCTGGTCGTCAGCGAGCAGACCTATGAAGTCACGGATCCCGCAGTTGATTCACAGCTCATCGCGGCAAAGGTATCCGGCGCCAATGTGTTCTACTTTGCCGGCACGCAAAGGGCCGGTGCGGAGCAGATTCGTGGGGTGCGCAAACTCGCTTGGTCGCCGCTGCACCTGGTGTGCAGCATCGCCAGCAACGTCGAGGCGGTGCTGAAGCCTGGTGGGCTGGAGAATGCCGAAGGTCTTATTTCGACCGGTTATGCCAAGGATCCATTCGATCCGGCATGGGCGGACGACGCAGAGGTTAAGGCGTTTCTGGATTGGGAGAAGACCAACCTGACGGTAGGCAATCCGCGCGACAGCGGCGTCGTCCTCGGTTACATTGCTTCCTACTTGACGGCGCATGTGCTGCAACAGGCGGGGTCAATGCTGACGCGAGAGAATGTGCTCGACATTGCCACGCACCTGAACAACCTGCGAGTGCCGATGCTGCTCCCCGGCATCACGGTGACCACGTCTCCAACTGACTACAGCGTCATCAATCGGTTCCAGATCCAGCGATTCGAGCATGGCCGTTGGGTCGGGGTAGGTACGACCATCTCGGGCGAGTGAATCGGTACACCAATTATCGCGTCAGAAGCTCGCGCACGCCGGCGATGATCCGGTTGCGGTCCGGGAACACATGGTTCTCTAACACGGGGCTATACGGGATGGGCACCTGCAGGGCACACACCCGCTTCACCGAGGCCTTAAGGCACGCAAACGTTGCAGCATCCTCGGTAACGACCGCGGCCACCTCAGCCGAGAAGCCCGCCGTCGGTCCCGCTTCGTCCGCGATGAGTAAGCGCCCCGTCTTCTGCACCGAGCTACGGATCGCAGCTGCATCCAACGGCACCAACGTTCGCGGATCGATGACCTCAATCGAGACCCCTTCATCGGCAAGCGTGTCGGCTGCAGCAAGCGCCTCGTGCACCAGCCAGGCGAGGGCTACCACAGTGACGTCGGTTCCCTCGCGCTTCACATCGGCCCTCCCAAGCGGGATGGTGTAGTCGTCGTCTGGCACTTGGCCTTTTTGAGTCATGAGCCGACCGGATTCGAACGAGATGACAGGGCTGTTGTCGCGAATTGCCGTCTTGATCAGGCCCTTCATGTCATACGGCGTCGAGGGCAAGTACATCTTCAGCCCCGCAACGTTCATGAACATCGAATAAGGCGACTGCGAGTGCTGCGCTGCGATCCGGCCACCGCCACCGACAGACGCGCGGAACAGGATCGGAAACTTCACTTGGCCACCAAACATATAATGGATCTTGGCGGCCTGGTTGACGATCTGATCCATGGCAACAAAGCAGAATGTCACCTGTCGCCAATCAACGATCGGACGGAAGCCAGAACCGGCGGCACCAATCCCCATGCCGGTCAACGCTGCTTCGGCTATGGGCGTCGCCTTTATCCGCTGCGGGCCAAACTCCTTCAGCAGTGGTGCAAGCGGGTCGGTGGACATATAAAAGATCTTCGGGTCGCGCCGCATCTCCTCAGCAATGGCCTCGACCGCGGCTTCGTTATAGGTCAGCTCTCGCATGGTCCGGTCCTCGCATCAGCTCGCGAACACGTCGTCGATCGCTTGCTCCGGCAGCGGGAAGGGGCTCGCCTCAGCGAATGCCACGGCAGCCTCAAGCGCCTGAGCGATCTCGTCCTCCATCACCTGTAGGCCCGCACTGTCGATTTCACTCTGTTCGCGAAGTTGCTGCGCGAGCAACGCGATTGGATCCCTTCGCAACCACGCTTCGACCTCCACGCGATCACGAAGATCTGGTTGCCCACGCCGCTCGGTATGGGCCCGCCAGCGATAGGTCTTGCACTCGATCAGCGTCGGGCCTGCACCCGATCGCGCGCGCTCTACGGCCGCGTGTGCAGCCTGATGGACTGCGAAAACGTCGTTGCCGTCCACAACCAGCCCAGGAATGCCGTAGCCTGCTGCGCGTGACGCCACATCACTCAGCGCATGCGTGGCCGCGGCCGGCGTCTGCGCGGCATACATGTTGTTTTCGCACACATACAGCATTGGCAGCTTCCAGGTCGCCGCAATGTTGAGGCATTCGTGGAACGGACCGGCATTGGATGCGCCGTCACCGAAGAAGGACACCGCCACACCGCCCTTGCCTTCCATCTGAGCCGCCAGGCCTGCGCCGGTAACGATCGCGATGCCGCCGGCGACGATGCCGTTGGCGCCGAGCATGCCGATATCGAAGTCGGCAATGTGCATCGACCCGCCCTTGCCCTTGCAATAGCCGGTCTGCCTTCCGTACAGCTCGGCCATCATACGGTTCAGGTCTGCGCCCTTGGCGATGCAATGGCCATGGCCGCGGTGCGTAGAAATGATTCGGTCGTCGCGATCGAGCGCCGAACAGACGCCGACCGCGACCGCCTCCTCGCCGATGTAGCAGTGCACGACACCGTATATCTTTCCTGCAAGATAATCGGCTGATGCGCGTTCCTCGAAGCGGCGGATGGTCAGCATCTGGCGCAACATTTCGCGCTGCTTGTCGGGCGGCAGGTTAGGGGAGAGGTTCGTCATGGGACGTCCTTCCAGGCTTTAACCGCAAATCTGGAGCCGTCGTCGAATCCGCGTCAAGCGCCTGGGGCTGTTCTACTCAGCGCACGACGCCACCTTCGCGGAACCACGCGATTTCAGCCGGCGAGTACCCATGTTCCGCAAGTATCTCATCGCTATGCTGACCATATGTTGGCGACGCCTTGGGTGCGTGTCCTGGGGCATCGGAGAACTTGATCGGCTTTGTCATTGTTCTATACCGACCGACCACCGGATGGTCGAGCGTCGTCACCAGGTCCTCAGCCAGAACCTGTGGGTGATCGAACATGTCTTCGATTGTCCGTACCGCCGCACATGGCACGCGTTCGCCAAAAATCTCCTCCCATTCCAAGGCAGTTCGCGCAGCAAGAGCGGTCCGTAGCTCGGGTAGCAGTTCGGCGGCGTGTGCAGCACGACTGCGCATTGTTGCGCAACGAGGATCGTCGATCAGTTCTGCCCGGCCAATCAGCTCGCACAAGGCAGAGAAGAAATGATTGGAGTGTACGGAAATGTAGAGAGCACCGTTCTTGGTGGGATGAATTCCGGTCAGCCCACCGGTGCCGGAATCGCGCGCAACGTCGCGATCCTCGTTCTCGGCCCACACAAAACGGCCTGCCTGGATCGTCAACGCACTGCGCAGCAGCGAGAGACTGAGATATTGACCTGTGCCGCTCCGTTCGCGTCGAAACAGCGCAGCGGCGACACCATAGGCCAGGAGTGCCGAAGTAAAATAGTCCAGCACCGAACCCAGTACCAGTTGGGGTCTGTCGGCACCACCCTGGAAGACAGCCATGCCACTCAGGCATTGCAAGACCTGATCGAAACCACCCTTATCGCTGAGCGGACCTTGATCGCCGTAGCCGGTCAGTCCGACATAGATCAGGCGAGGATTGAGCGCCCGCAATCGTGGGTAATCGATGCCGAGCCGCGCCGGTACCGTAGGACGAAAATTCTCAACCAGCACATCGGCATCAGCCGCCATGCGATGCAAGACGGCCAAACCCTCGGGTCGTTTCAGGTCGAGGGCAAGGGCGCGTTTGCCACGGTTGGTGCCCAGAAAGAACCGGCTCTCTCCAGCCAGGCTCGATGGAAACTGACGCAGCATGTCGCCTTGCGGTGATTCGATCTTGATCACGTCGGCATCCAGATCGGCCAACAACGTGCAGCCATAGGGACCAGCAAGGTAGCTGCACAGGTCGAGAACCTTGATTCCGCCGAGCGGTCCGGCCGCTTGACTTGTCATGGTTTGCCTCCTCGTGCGTGGATAGCAGCAACGCGTTGCAGGACCCGTTGCGCCCGATACACGATGGGATAGTCGATGAATTGCCCATCAAGCTGGATCGACGCGCTGCCGGCAGCTTCTGCCTCGGTGAACGCCGCGACAACGCGCTCTGCGAAGGCAATCTGGGCGACGCTCGGGGTGAATACGTTGTTGACGACAGCGATCTGGTCCGGATGGATGCACATCTTGCCTTGAAAGCCGTATGCCAGTGCCGTGCGCGTTGACGCTTCCAAGCCATGCGTATCGGTCAGGTCAACCCAGACCGTGTCAAGCGGCGCGTCGATCCCGGATGCACGCGACGCTGTCGCGATGACCGCTCGGGCGTGCGCGATCTCTGTCTCCTCTCGGCTCCATGCCATGTTCATGTCAAGCGTGAAATCGCCGGCACCGAAAGCGACGCGGCGAACGCGCGTCCCTTCTGCAAGGATCGCATCGATGCGTCGAAGGCCGCGCGCCGTCTCGATGATAGGGATCAGATCAATTGCGCCCGCTGGCAAGCTACGTTCGCGCTCCAGCTGAATCAGCAGCCAGTCGATAGTGGCAAGCGCAGCTGAGCTTTCCACCTTCGGAAGTATGATACCGTCCAGTCCCGGCTGCGCCACAGACAGCAGGTCGCCGTGGCAGAACTCGGTGTCGACGGCATTGATCCGCACATAAAGCAGTCCCTGTCGTGGCCGTGCCAGAGCAGCCGCCACAGCCTCACGTGCCGCAGGTTTCTCAGCGATCGCGACAGCATCCTCAAGATCGAGGATCACGGCGTCAGCATCCAGCAAAAGTGCCTTCTCGACGCGCCGTGCATGATTACCCGGCGCGAACAGCAGGCTGCGCAGCGGCGGCATCAACTTGCTCATATCGTCCCCGTCTCCGGCGTTTGCGCGTATGATAAACGGCCGCACAGCCGGCAGAAAGCACCTATCGTCGGTCGGGTCACAGGCCCATGTCTGCGGACACTCGGTTTCAGTGCCGTGTTGACTCGTTGATCGGCATCCTGCCACGCTCAACCACGCAGGATTCGTGGGTGAGGACAATGCAAAAGATCGCGGCGCTAGCGGCTATACTGGCCGCGGCATGGGCATTCGCAGTGCCCGTCAATGCGCAAGATACTATTAAGATCGCTGCCGGTGCACCGCTTACTGGTCCGCTGGCCAAGCAGGGCCAGGAGGTCGCCAACGCAGTCAAGCTCGCCGTCGAAGAATGGAACGCCAAGGGCGGCGTGCTCGGCAAGAAGATCGCCGTGCTGGAGGCTGACGATCAAGGCAACCCACAGGTCGGAGTTGCGGCGGCAGAGAAGGTAGCGGCGGATCCTGCAGTGATGGGATCGGTGTGGGGCATCACCTCGGTCACCTGCATTCCTGCTTCCGAAGTCCTCGACCGCTCCAACATCGTGCTGATTACCCCTGGCTGTACCAACCCGAAAGTAACAGATCGCGGTCTGAAGAACGTTGACCGGGTCTGCGCACGCGACGACTTTCAGGCGCCCGCCGGCGCCGTGTGGTTGATCGAGGAGCTCAAGAAGAAGAAGATAGCCGTCTTCGACGATGGCACGACAGGGCCTCGGGGCGGAGCGGACGAGTTCGAGAAGAAGGCGAAAGCACTTGGAGCAACGGTGCTGCGCTACGTTATCCGCGCCGGCGACAAGGACTTCCGCCCGATCCTGGGCACGATTCCAAAGGACGCCGATGCGATCTACGCATCGATCTGGGCACCGGATGCGGCGCTGATTGTGAAGCAGTTGCCGGATGTCGGGTTGACGGTGCCAGTCATGGGCCCGGACGGGCAGTTTGAACCGGTCGACTACATCCAGGCATCGGGTGGCGCTGCCGAGGGAAACTACGTGAGCTTCCTCGTCCCCGATGTTAAGAAGGTGCCTGCGGCTCAGGCTTTTACCAAAGCATTCGAGGCGAAATACGGGGCGGTCAGCTCCTACGGTCCACTCGCCTACGAGGCAACAAACATCCTCCTCACTGCGATCCAGAAGGTTGGCAAGCCGGACCGAGAGGCGATCCGTGATGCGGTGCGCGCAACCAAAGGCTATCAAGGTGCGCTCGGCGTGTCAGTAACGTTCAACGCCAAGGGCGACGTCGATACGCAGAACATCTACATCTATCAGGTAAAGGGCCCAGACTTCGTCCAGGTCAAGTCACTCAACTTGGGCAGCTAGGCGGCAGGTGGGCGCGATCTCGCCCCGTGGGAACCGGCCTTACCATGCCTGACATAGGGTCGAACGACCCGCCACTCCTTGAAGTCCGCGGCCTGAGCATGGACTTCGGCGGCTTGCATGCGCTTCAGAGTATCGACCTCGACGTATACGCAGGTGAAATCGTCGGCATCATCGGTCCCAACGGCTCCGGCAAGACAACATTCTTCAACGTCTTGTCAGGGATCTTCCGTGCAAGCTCGGGTGCCATCCGCTTTGCCGAGCATGCCAACATCACCCGCATGCCGCCGCATCGCGTGACACGCTGCGGTATCGCTCGCACGTTCCAGAACCAGCGCCTGTTCAATCAGATGACGGTGCTCGAGAATGTCTGCGCCGGCATGGTCTCTCGCACCCGCGCCGGGCTGCTGTCGATCATGCTGGCAATTCCAAGTGCGCGCACCGAGAAGGCAGCAGCAGAACAGCGCGCAATGGAGTTGCTGGGCCTGTTCGGCACGCGACTTGTACCGCGCTGCGATCGACGTGCTTCCTCGCTATCCTACGCCAACCGGCGCCGCCTGGAGATTGCCCGTGCGCTCGCCACCGGCCCACGTTTGTTGCTGTTGGATGAACCGGCGGCCGGCATGAACCCAAGCGAGACGCGTGAGCTGATGCGGGACATCGTGCGCATTCGCGACCGTGGGCTGACCATCGTATTGATCGAGCATGACATGCACCTGGTGAAGGGGGTGTGCTCGCGCGTGATTGCGTTCGATCATGGCGAGAAGGTCACCGAAGGCAGCTTCGGTGAAGTACGCAACCATCCTGCAGTGATCGAAGCCTATCTCGGCCACCGCGCCGCCATTGCCGCCTGAGCATGTTATTGCTGCAGCTCGAGAACATTATAGCCTACTATGGCCCGATCCGCGCGCTCAACGACATCAACATTACGATCGAGGATAGGGAAATCGTCTGCCTGCTGGGCGGCAATGCGTCAGGCAAGTCGACCACGATGAAGACTATCCTCGGTATCGTGCGGCCCACATCGGGTTCCGTGCAGTTCGGCGGCGAGCGGATCGATCGGCTGTCGACGCAGGCGATCGTGATGCGCGGCATTTCTCTGGTGCCGGAGGCGCGACGGTTGTTCGGCCGCATGACGGTGCGGGAGAACCTTGCATTGGGTGCCTACGCGCGGCGACATGAACCTGCGACGGAGTTGGATGCTGACTACGACCGTATCTTTGCGTTGTTCCCGCGCGTGAAGGAGCGGCTCGATCAGTACGCCGGCACGTTATCAGGCGGCGAGCAGCAGATGGTGGCAATCGGCCGCGCGCTGATGGCGCGTCCGCGATTGTTGCTGATGGACGAGCCATCGATGGGTCTCGCGCCCGTGTTTGTCGATCAGGTGTTCGACATCATTCGCACCATCAATCAACAGGGCACAACGATACTGGTCGTCGAGCAGAACGCTACAGTCGCTTTAAGCATCGCGCACCGTGGCTACGTCTTGCGCAACGGCCGTATCGTGCATACCGACACCGCGGCCACATTGCTTGCATCGGACGAGATCAGACGGGCCTATCTGGGGGACGAAGAGTAACGTTGGCTTGGTTCAGTCAAATGCTCGCGGTGCACCATGACCTTTGCTGACCTCCTCGCCATTCTGCCGCAGCAGCTCGTGTTCGGCATCACGCTGGGGACTGCGTATGGGCTGATCGCCATCGGTTACACCATGGTCTATGGCGTGTTGTTCATGATCAACTTTGCCCATGGCGACGTTTTCATGATCGGCGCGTATGTCGGCTGGGCAATGCTCGGCATGCTGTTCGCGTCGCAGGTCGTTCCGATGAACCCGATCATCGTGTTGCCCTTGCTGTTGATCGGCGCGATGGTGGTAACAGGGGCGATTGGCCTGCTGCTTGAACGCTTCGCCTATCGCCCGCTGTATCAAAGGGGCGCCACCCGACTTGGTCCACTGATCAGCGCCGTCGGTGCGTCCATCTTTCTGCAGAACGCCGTCATGTTGCTCGCCGGGGCGCGTGAGAAGGTCTATATGACCTACTCGGTCTTCCCGCGCACCTGGCGTTTCGCAGTGGCAGGCATCAACGTTTCCGTCCTGGTCATCGTTATCGCCCTGATCGCGCTGCTGATGATGCTTGGACTGCATTGGCTGGTGCAACGCACCTGGCTTGGTCGCTCGATCCGAGCCGTCGCCGAGGATCGGGAGATGGCAGCGGTCATGGGGATCGATGTCTGGCGCGTTGTTGCGCTGACCTTCTGCATCGGATCGGCGCTCGGCGGTGCCGCCGGAGTGTTGATCGGCTTCTATTACACGCAGATCAACTTTTACATGGGCTACGCCGCGGGGCTGAAAGCCTTCACTGCGGCGGTGCTGGGCGGCATCGGTAATGTGCGCGGCGCCATGCTCGGCGGGCTCATTCTCGGTGTCGTGGAAAGTCTAGCCGTCACCTTCATCAACCCCGCATTCAAAGACGTGATCGCCTTCGCTGTGCTTATTCTGGTGCTGATGTTTCGTCCGGGCGGCATCCTCGGGGAAGCACTGCCCGATTGGAAGCGGGTCTGACGTGATGCCAGAGAAGTGGCAGCGCTTCACCGTTTTGGCGACGATCGCCGTTGCACTGGCAATCCCCGCCGCGGTGCCAAACGCCTATCAGATGGGCGTCATCACCCGCATCTGTCTTTATGCGCTGCTGGCACTTGGCCTGAACATTGTCGTTGGGTTCGCCGGACTGCTCGACCTCGGCTACGTCGCGTTCTTCGGTATCGGCTCTTATGTATACGCCTTCCTGGCCTCGCCGCATTTCGGCCTGCACTGGCCGTTCCTGTTGGCATTGTCGGCGTCGGTCGTTGCCACTGCGATCTTCGGTATCCTGATCGGAGCCCCAACGCTGCGTCTGCGTGGCGACTATCTTGCCATCGTCACTCTTGGCTTCGGCGAGATCACCTACATCCTGCTGATCAACCTCGATCGACCAATCGACATCACCGGCGGCCCGAGCGGTATCGTCAGCATTGATCCACCGTCGTTTCTCGGCATCACTCTTCGCGACAATTGGCAATACTACTATTTGATCCTGGCGCTGATGGGTGCGGCAGTGGTGTTATCGCGCCGCCTGCGCGACTCCCGCATCGGTTGGGCCTGGCAGGCTATTCGTGAAGACGAACTCGCCGCGCAGGTGATGGGCATCAACACCGTTGCTGCGAAGCTGCAAGCCTTCGCCATCGGCGCGTCGTTCGCTGGCGCCGGCGGTGCACTGCTAGCGTCGTGGCAGCGTTCAGTCTTTCCCGACAACTTTCTGTTCACCGAGTCGGTGAACATTCTGGCGATGGTCATCCTGGGCGGCGTCGGCAGCATCCCAGGCGTCATCCTGGGCGCCGCGCTTATCGTTGCTTTACCTGAAATCTTCCGCGACTTCGCGCTCTACCGACTTCTGGCCTTCGGCTTATTGTTGATGGTCCTGATGATCTTCCGACCGGAAGGGCTGCTGTCATTCAAGGGCCGGCCGGAAGAGGCGGATCCGCTGGAAAAGGCAGCGGCGGAGGGACAATAGTCGATCGCTCCACCGGCTTGTCTTTCCTACAATCCCAGCTTCTCAGTCAGACCGTAGCCTTGTGCAAGATCCTGTAGCTTCTTCCACGTCGCATCTTCCACTGGAATGCCGTTCTTGCGACGATCCTGCTCGCGCTTGTGCTCGATCTCGCCTGGATACAGCACTTCGGTGAAGCCCTGAGCTGGCGGCGTCGCTTTCAAGTACTGCGCGAACTCCGTGACCTCCTGCTTGAAGGTGTCGAGATCGCGGAACGCCGAGACGTTGAACACTGCGATGAAGCACCCGTCGTTGTGCCGCCCCGTCGGCTCCACGCCATAGCCCAGGCCGGTCAGCAGGCCCGACAGAATTTCAACGATCGTGGCAAGACCGTAGCCCTTATAGCCTTCGGAACCGCCGACCGGCAGCAGCGCGCCGCCCTGACGCAGCACGCGAGGATCGGTCGATGGCTTGCCTTCGGCGTCGATCAGCCAACCCGCCGGCACCTGCTCGCCGCGCGCCGTCGCCACGTTGATCTTACCCGCGGCTGCCGCCGACGTCGCCATGTCGAAGAACAACGGGCCTTCCAGGTTGGAGGGCACCGCGAAGCAGATCGGGTTGGTGCCGAGCCGCGCCTTGGCCCCGCCGAACGGCGCCACCGCCTTGGCACTGCGACCGGAGTCGGCGGTGATCATCGCGATCATGCCCTCACGCGCCGCCATCAGCGGATAAGAGGCAAGCCGGCCGATGTGGCTCTGGCGATATACGGTTGCCGCGGCCACCTGTTGCTTCTTCGCCTTGTCGATCGTGTAGCGCATCGCACGATCGGTCACGACGTAGCCAAAGCCCCAGTTGCCGTCGATCACAGTGCTGGTCGTCGTTTCCTGCACGACGTTCCATGGCGCGCCAGGAACGATGTGGCCGACCTTGATGCGGTCGATGTAGGTCGGGATCAGAAT
>JBKPSV010000097.1:0-7686 GCA_046735215.1 Pseudomonadota bacterium
TACCCAGCGGCGTATCGGCCATGCCTTCGCGCCGACTGGATCGAAGCGTACTCGCCAGAGCTCACCCTTTAGTGCCCACATTGAGTCGAAGCGCGATGCCCAGGTGACACCCGTGTTGTTGACCACGGGGAAGCCGAGGGCAATCCATTCCGAGAAAGCAATGTATGTGCGTGCATGCTGCGATCGAATCAGTCGTTCCAGCTTGGCGATCGTGTTCTGCTCGGGCTCCAGGGCCAGCACCACCTGAGGCTCCAGGCGTTGGAACGCCGCGACCAGGAACGCCACGAATGCGACGGCGCCTGCGGCAACCGGCAGCCATGCGCGCCGCGAGTTTGGACGATGCAGCAAGGCAGAGGTCACCCAGCACATCAGCGCCAGCACCGTGGCGATGGTCGCCGGCAATCGATGATAAAACCAATCCTTGCCGTCCATTAGACAAACCACCGTGGCGATCACGGCGAACACCACCAAAGTCAGCATCAGATTGGCTTGCGGCATCCGCCGGCGGCGATGCCACCACAGGACCAATGCCACAGCCTGCCCGAATATTAAGCGAAGGCTGTCGGCCAACAGCTGTCGCAGCGGCACGTCGGTACCGCCGTACAGAGCGAGGCCCAGGGGCACCGCGCGACGTAGGTAGGCCGGACAGAACAGGGCGACCAATGCGGCGTATGCGAGCATGGTGGTGCCAGCCGCGAGCGACCTCGTGTTTAGCGGGTTGAGGCGGCGCGAGAGCGCCAGTCCCTCCAGCACGACGAACACGACCGCATAGCGGGGTTTCAATGCGCAACCCAGTCCTGCCAGCACCCCGGCGATCAAGGCGTCGCGGAATGCTGGCCGCGTCCCATCCAAGGATCGCGCAAACAGCGCCAGATACGGCAGAGCGGCGGCGACCAGCAGGTGTTCGCGCTGTCCAAGATCGCCCGCAGGCACCACCAGCAGCACGGTGCCGATCGCCGCGAACACGGGTAGCCGGTCTTCGAACAGCGTGCTGCTACCGCGCAGCAGCGACGCCGTCCACCAGGCGCATCCCAGCACCGCCGCAATGAAGAACGGAATGGCAGTGAACTGTGCGTCGATCCGTAACCAGCTCGCAATCTGCATGGGGATTGCAGATATCCACACAATCAGCGGCGGGTTGACCTCCACCACGTCCACGTAGAGTTCGCGGCCAGCCAGCCACCGCCGGGCGACATAGAGTAGCCAGGCCACGTCGTCCTTCAGCGGCGACCGCAGCATGGTGAACAGAACGATGGCGATAACGACCGCCAGCAATCCGACGCTGAGGATGCTGATCGCAGCGCGCAGATTGAACGGCCCCGGGCGGATCGCCCCGACCTCCGGTCGGTTCATGGGCAGTCAGTCAAGGCCGTTTTCGCTTCCCTGTTGTCGGCGCAGGCGGCATCCCCTGCGCCGGATTATATGGCATTTATATGGTAGTCCAACGCGCTGGCCAGACCGTTCAGTCCAGCCATCCGATCAGGTTACAAGCGCGGCCTGTCGCGCGGTGATCTCCGCCAGATAGCGTGACGGCATCTCCATCGATGGCGTGCGCTGGCGCAGCCACAAAGGATGATCCTCGTGCGTGTGCATGGCCTGTCCGTCCGGTTGTGTCGGCCAGCCTGGCACCTTGAGCCAGAGGCGCAGCAAGTGGCGCCGTTGAGCCATTTCGCGGTGATCCTCGTATCCGGTCCGTCCATGCAGGAGCATGCGATTATTGAGGAACTGGATATCTCCCTCGCCTATGTTCATGTCGAGAAAGGTCTCCGGTGACGCCGCAATCCGCTGCACCTCGTCCAGAGCTTCACGCTGGATCGGCGTCATCACCGCATCACCCGCAGCCACCGCCCGGTTGGGATAGTCACCCGACAGGAAAACCGAGATCTCATCATTAGTGCGGGCGAATACGGATATCTTCCGCACAAGAACGCCGCTGCCGTAATCGGCATCCACTTCACGCCGGCGGAAGACGAAGCCGTCATACAACACCTGGAGCAGATCTGGCCTTTCGCGCTCCAGTCGCCGGTGCACTGCGATCGCACTGCAGATACGACTGGCGCCGCCCGATTTCGCCGACTGCAGGCACATCAACGAAACGACGTCGCAGGAATCCGTGTGGAAGCGCTGAGCCCCTCCGGCGTGGTAGCCACGCGCGCCTGGCTCGATGTCGCTCACGTCGATGACGTGCCCGAGCAGTTCACCCTGCCATGATTGCGGCAGAGCTTGGCCGATATGCGCGCCGAGCCCAAAATAGATGCGCGCCATGTCGTCGGTGGAGTAGCGCTCCCGCGGGATCCCGCGCAGGAGCACAAAGCCGCGGCCGAAGCGCAGTTCGTCGCGCAGGTCGCGCAGAAATCCACCGAGGACCGGCAGCGGAAACGTCTCCGGGGTGACGGCGGGAAAGTCGAGGTCACCAAGGTCGCGCAGGTTGGCAAGCGCCGCGTCTATCTCCGCGACGTCGGCGCGGGTCAGCGTATGCAGCCCATCGGTGTGATAATCGATGGTTCCCCCCGTCCAGACGGCGCGTTCTTGCATTGCGCTCACGTGCACTTCTCCTCGAACTGCTTCAGCCAGTTACGATACTATGGCATGTCATCGAAGCGGGTAACGAGCGATTGAGTCCCAGCGGCAACGGTGGCGCAAAATGCTCCTATAAGGGATCGGGATTCTGGCACGGCGTTTTCTTCGGCTCCTGGACGCTCAGCTCTTGGGGAGCTGACCGATGCCCCGCGGAGAACCATGGGCCTGTATCGAGCAGCGGCCGCCTGGCAGCGACGGCTGGATAGGCGTTACGGCGCGGTGACTACCGACTGTCATCGAGGCATTCGCTAGCTTTATTGGCGGGAGCGGTTCGGTCACCACGCGCTTCTCTCGTCGGGCCACGTCCGGCGGCGTCGACCGTTCCTGCAACATCTCGCCGCCGATGGGGCACCCAATACGCCATGATCGACAGCACCATCGTGCATGCTCTTCCTGGACCTCCGGGTTCAGCGAACCGGAGGCGAGGATGCAGTATCAGCGTGGCTGGGCGTATTCGCAGGATCCGCCCGAGCGCGTATTCGCACCATCGGGTGAACGTGAGCGGGTTGGCGACGCACGCTTTACGATCGGTTTCCGAGCCTCTGCTTGGCTGCTTTCTTAGGAATTCCGATTTGCCCCTGCATCATCTCGGCACTCCTCCTGCCGCAATGCAGTCAAAGCCCGCTGCGCTGAATTCCGGAACTTCTCGGCCTCAATCCCTTCATTGCTCGCATGCCTTCGGAGCGCCGTCATGAGAGCCCGCGCGCTTACGCTCAGATCGCGAAGTCCAAGATGCCCTCCCATGGATACCAACGAGTGAAGGTCGTCCCCGAGCTGTTTACCGTCCGCCCCAGCCCCAAGCTGTAGGAGAACGTACTCCAGTCGCGCACGCACCTCATGGATAAAGCCTTGGGTCCTTTCGGGACCGAAGCTGGCCCGAATGCTTTCCAGCACCCCCAGGTCAAAGGGGCTGTCGCACTCACTCCGCCGCTCGGGCGGTACGTTACGAATAGGTTTCAGCCACTTACCCACGGTGGAAAGCAAGTGCGCCCGGTCGACTGGTTTGCAGAGATAAGCGTCCATACCCGCGGCGCGACAAGCCGCCAACTGCTCTGGTCCTTGGTTGGGGGTCATAGCGACGACCGGAACCGCACCAGCATGCCCCAGCGCCCGGATTGCACGGGTCGCCTCAAGACCGCCCATAAGCGGCATCTCAATGTCCATCAGTATGAGGTCAATAGGCTCCTTACGAACCAAATCCACGGCGGAAGCGCCGTTGGTAACGGTGAGCACCTCATAGCCGGCAGATTCCAGCATAGCAGCTATAATCTGCTGATTCATCGACAAGTCCTCAGCCATCAGGATCCGCGGTCTCTCCACCGCTGGAACAGACCGGGTGACCGAAGCCCTTGGCCCGTCGTCTCGGGCTATCCAAAGAACTCCTGCCAACGCGCGATCTTCATTCCGAAGTGCCGCAAGTGAATGCACCCGACCCCCGCCCAACCCCACGCGGTCAAATTCGTCATCCAGCACGTTGTCCTCAACGGTTTCGCCCGCCACTAGCCGAGGCAAGCAAATCTCAAGGTGCGCAGCGAGCGTTGGAACGATGTCGCGGACGGGTCGGCCTAGACACATGTCTCTGGCACAGCCGATTTTCGCGACCATACGTTGGTTGAGACCGACAATTCTCATATTGTCATCAAGTATGGCTAACGCGAGCGGGAGGGCATCGAGCAACTCCCTTACGGCCACTGGCGAAGAAGCGGCAGCTGGTGTCTCAGCGCCTCTCGACCCGGACCCTAGGCCCATCATTTCAGGGAAGACATCCATGAGAACTCTCGCGGATTGTGCGGAACTCGTACTATGGTCGCATACTCTTGAGAAGAGATGAATCTCTGCCCATGCGACGCACCCTTTGGGCTTATTCTGCGCCGATCACGCTACGGCGAGGATTTGGCGCTGATCGGGCAGAGTTATCATTCGCCAGTTGGGTTAACGCAGCTTCGGCAGAAGCTAGAACGCGGGCTGTGAGGGCACTATCGATCGAATCCTGACGGAACGCGTTCATCAGCTGGCGCGCCTGCTCGCTCAGCTCTTGTAGTCCCACGTTGCCCGCCACCGATACTAAGTCATGCAGCGCATGCGCAGTCGCCGACCGGTCGTGACCGTCTCGCAACTGCAGAACAACATCTCGAATCTTCAAGCTTGCAATCGCTATAAACCGGCGGGCGGTCTCTGCCCCAAACTGGCGTGCGAGCGGTGCGAGGATCTCGTCGTTCACTCCTGCGGGCGCATTCTCGTTCTGAATGCTCACCGCGGAGTCACGTCCAATCCAACTCGCTACCGTTTTCAATAGCAGATTGCGATCGATGGGTTTCGATAAGAAGCCATCCATGCCTGCTTGTCGACAGGCCGCGACCTGATCCGTCATCGCATTAGCAGTCAGCGCAACGATAGGCGTTGATGCCTTGCCCTCCATGCGGCGGATAGCGCGGGTAGCCTCAAGGCCATCCATCACAGGCATCTCCATATCCATCAGGACAACATCGAATGTATCATCGCGCATAGCAGCAACGGCCATGGCCCCGTTCTCAACCAGCCGAACCCGGTGGCCCGCCTTTTCCAGCATCTCAGCAATGATCATGCGGTTCATCGGCAGATCTTCGGCAACCAGGACTCGGCTGACTGGAGCGGATTTTGGAAGCTGGCGGTCTGGGACAGGAGGCGCGGCAGGCACCGTCGGAGGGAGCGGAAGCTCAAACCAGAACGTGGACCCTTGATTTTCCTTGCTCCGCACGCCGATGGATCCGCCCATAACTTCGACCAGACGGCGGCTGATCGCGAGGCCCAGGCCACAGCCTTCTGCTTCAGCTGAACCGCCCGCCGGCACGCGATAAAACTCCTGAAACAGGTGGCGCTGGTTCTCTAACGAAATCCCGATACCTGTGTCTCGGACCTCAAAACGCAAAAACTCAACGGACGAATTTTCTGAATGAGCGACGTCAATCGTGACGCCACCCTGCCGAGTAAACCTTAAAGCATTACCGACAAGATTAAGTAGGATCTGCCTCAGCCGCACCGGGTCCGTCAAGACCCATGTCGGCACATCACTTGCGGACGACCGTCGCAGATGAAGCGATTTAGCATCCGCTGTTGGTTTGACCGTCAGCAGTACACTGTCAATCAAGCTGTTAAGATCGGTTGGGACGCTTTGCAGCTGGAACTTCCCCGATTCCACTCGTGAGATGTCAAGGATGTCGTTGATAATACCAAGCAGCGATGTAGCAGCCTGCCGCAGGTTTCGCACCTTGCTGACCTGCTCATCAGACAACGGCGAGTCCAGGAGCAGATCAGCGAACCCGATGATACCGGTCATCGGCGTGCGAATCTCATGGCTCATACGATAGATGTATGAGGTCTTGGCACTATTGGCTTGCTCGGCCTGCTGACGTGCCCGAGCCGCCTCCATCTCCGCCGCCCGACGGACGTCAATTTCGTTCTGCAATGACGCGTTTGTCTGAACGTTTTGCCGCAGCAGTTCGGACAGGTTCTCCGACGTCCGCTCCAGGTCAAGCTGAAGTTGCTTTTGGCGGGTTATGTCGCGGACAATGATGGAGGCACCCTTGGTCATGCCATTGTCGGCCTGGATCGCAGAAAAAGACAATGAAAGTACCAGCACCTTTCCGTTTGCGGCCCGATATTTGGTCTCCAGACTCATCGCCTGACCGCTCGATCTGACCCGGCCGAGCGCATGGCGCAGTGCGCGTGAGTAACCGGCTTGCAAAGCCTTCCGCAGCGGCTGACCAATGGCACGAGCCGCGGAAGTACCGTATATCCTTTCGGCACTGGTATTCCATGCCGTTACCACATCTGCCGCGTTAACGCCGATCACTCCGTCCTTGGCGCATTCAACGATAGATGCCAATTCGTCGTGCGCTAGTTGGACCCTACGACGCTCTCTAGTCGCTTCGGCATCGCGCAATGCCCCGATCACGGCGTTCGGCAGTCGCGCCATATGGTCCTTAAGCACGTAATCACTTATACCGGTCTTCAGTAACTCCGCAGCGGCCTCGTCACGAAGCACGCCGGTCACCAGAATGACCGGCGTGTCTGGCCACTCCGCTTTGGTTGTTCGTGCTGCCTCAAAACCACCAAAGCCGGGGACCCGATAGTCGACGATGATAATGTCGGGCCTGAAAGCGGTAAGCGCCGCCACAAAATCTGGTTCCGTGGCAACGACCTGTGCAGTGAATGCTAATCCGGCCCTACGCAGCGTAAGCTGCTCGAGTTCGGCATCCGTGGCGGTGTCTTCCAGGATAAGGAGTCGGAACGGCGAAGGCATCAAGGCCGCTCCTTTTTCCGTTTGGTCCAGCATTAGAGCCCTCCCGGAGCTCACTCTGAGCTCAGCCCGGCAGGTGATTCACCATGAGGAGCTTAGCCGCGGTTTGCAAAAAAGGCTTAGTCCCGACGGGACTGCTGAGGCCGCTGTCGGCGGCAAACCATATGCCTGGCTTGCCTCTCGGCCTTCCCTGGAACAAGTCAATAACCCGACAGACCGACGTAGCTCCTGCGATCACTTCGCCAACGGCGGCGATGGGCTCGATTCGGTGACAGGGTCGCGCCGAACCTGGGTTGCCGGAGACCCCGGCCTGATCCTCGAACACCGACGGATTCTTCGTGTCGATGCTACCCAGAGCAGCTTCGGTTGGCGTTGGATCGAACATGTAGGCGCTTCGCTATGAGCTATTCCGTCGACTGGCATCCAGGTTCGGCATTGCCGGCTACTGTCGTGGTGCAGTTCTAGCTCGAGGTTACGCCCCGTGGGCGAAGATTGGGTGAATGCTAAATCGTTTATCTATTATGACCGTCGCGAACTTAACTAGCCGAGGTACTGCTCAATGGCCGTAAGAGTCGGTCCGGAAAGTTTACGAAGGATTGCAGAGCCGTCGTAGCATGAGACGGATGGAGGCGAGCCGCAGGAATGCCAGCGCGTTGTCCGTGAGATTTTCGAAATCTTTGGCCAGGCGGCGGCAACGGTTGAGCCATGCCAGGGTGCGCTCGACCACCCAGCGCATCGGCAACACCGCGAAACCTTTGGCTTGGTCGGATCGTTTCACGATCTCCACCGCAAGCTGCGGCAGATGCTTCGCCACACCATCGGCAAAT
>JBKPSV010000098.1:0-10251 GCA_046735215.1 Pseudomonadota bacterium
ATCCGCCACGATCGCCGCCAGACGCTGACGATCTGTGGATTCCAATTCAATTGCGATGCCCGCGCGCATGCCGCAGACTGGCATTTGCGCACGCGAGCCGAAAAGTCACATCGGATTCAACCGTCAGATTTCGTCCACTAGGTTCGTCGACATCACTGGCACCATCATCCCGGATCTCAAGGACTAGCCCACCAGCATTGCAGTGACGGCAATACGCCGAAGGCCGTGAGGCCATCCATCAGCGGCCCCGTGGGCACCTGGCCAGTGCCTCGACAATCCGGCATTCAGCGATTGTGCCTTGCTGACACTGTCCAATGAGGGACTCCAACTCACGGCGTAGCGCGGTGAGGTCGGCAACTTTGCGCTTCACCGCCGCCAGATGGGTTCGGGCGATCACGTCCACGGCCTCACAGGAGTACTGCTTCCTGTCGGCAAGGTCGAGCAGTGCGCGGATCTGCTCGATGGAGAAACCAAGATCGCGGGCGCGCCGTGTGAACGACAGACGGCTCGCATGCGTGGCTGAATAAGAACGGTAGTTGCCCGCCGTGCGTGGTGGTGCAGGCAAAAGGCCGATCCGTTCGTAATAGCGGATGGTCTCTACCTTAGTAATCGATGCGCGCGCCAATTCGCCGATCTTCATGTGGTTGACCCTGTAGCGACTACAGCGTTTATACATGCACCGTACGCAAAGTTCTGGGAAATTTGCATGGCTTGCTGTGACGACTCCGGCTGTTCCTCTGTTGCCTCCGGCGCGCTGAACAGTCCTCGGTGGCGGCGTGTTCTGTGGATCGCACTTATCGTCAATGCCGGCTGCTTCGTGGCGGAGATCGTTGCCGGTCTGACCGCCGGGTCTGCAGCGCTACAGGCAGATGCCCTCGACTTCTTCGGGGATGCCGCCAATTACGCTGTCAGTCTCGGCGTTGCCGGAATGGCGCTCGCTTGGCGCGCCCGTGCAGCTGCGGCAAAGGGCATCACTCTTATCGTGTTCGCCCTCTGGGTAGTCGGCAACACGGTCTGGCAGGCTTTGCACGGCACCTTGCCACAGGCCGAGGTGATGGGTGTTGTCGGCATCGCGGCGCTGCTCGCCAATGGCGGCGTCGCACTCATGTTGTACCGTTATCGCGGCGGCGACTCAAACATGCGTTCAGTCTGGATCTGCTCACGCAATGATGCCATCGGCAATCTGGCCGTGATGTTCGCCGCCATGGGAGTACTCGGTACTGGCACCGGCTGGCCTGATGTGATCGTTGCAGGGATCATGGGCGGGCTGGGCCTGTGGGGCGGATTGCAGATCGTTGCTGAGGCCCGGGAAGAACTGCGATCGCTCGACACCGCACTGCTGGGCGTCGCCGCCGAATAGCGGAACTTCGGCGAATTGCCGTCTGCGCCGTTCGTCGGTGGTCGATCCTCACCTGGCTCTTGAACCGACGCATTCATCCATGTCGCGTTCCGCGTCTTCATGCACTTAAGGCCTTGCGCATGAAGATCCGCTCCACACCAGGCGCGGAAGCGATCCGACCGAAAGCCTCCCAACCATGTTGTATATAGAAATTCGGCGCCTGAAAGTTGACCGTGACCAATGTCGCGTGCCGGCAGCCGCGACGGCGCGCCTCCTCTTCCGCCAAGCGGAGCGCGCGAGTGCCCACGCCGTTGGCACGCAGCTGTTCGGGCAGGTAGAAGAGGTCGAGGAAGAACAATCCCATTGACGTGCGTCCGAGCAACCCGCCCGCTATGTCACCCGTCTCCGGGTCGCGCACCATCACTGCCAGAGGCTTCCAGTCACGCAGTCCCGACTGCTGTGCGTTGTAGTCTGCAATCCCCTCACTCAGCACTGTCTTGAGATCGGCGGGCGGTGCATCCGTGAGCGTCAACATGTGGTCCTCCGCTATTTCCGTTCGAGGATAGCAGGTGGTCACTGACAGCGTTCTGTCAGTAGACTCGCTGGACCATGCGACGTTCCGATCGGTTGTTCGACATCATCCAGCGCCTGCGTGCCGCGCGGCGCCCGTTGACCGCCGCTGCGCTGGCCGAGGAACTGGAAGTGACGGTGCGCACCGTATATCGCGACATCGCCACGCTTCAGGCACGCCGGGTGCCGATCGAGGGTGCGGCCGGCATCGGCTACATGATGCGTCGCGGGTTCGATCTGCCTCCCCTGATGTTCACCGTCGAGGAAATCGAGGCGATTGCGGTCGGCGCGCGACTGGTCGCGCGAACCGGTGACCTCGGCTTGCATAGCGCGGCGGAGAGCGTGTTGTCGAAGGTCACTGTGGTGCTGCCGGACGGGCTGCGCACGCAACTCGCATCCGCGCCGATCTTTGTCTCGGAGGCTGGCGCGCCGGTACCCGAACGGGTCGATCTGTCCGCGGTGCGCCAGGCGATCCGTGACGAACACAAGCTGCGTATTTCCTATGTGGATGAGGCAGGCGCACGAAGTGAACGGACGATTTGGCCGATCGCTGTGGCCTACTACGTGCAAGCAACCCTGCTCGGCGCTTGGTGCGAACTACGCCAAGACTACCGGCACTTCCGGGCCGACCGGATCGTCTCACTGGCCGTGCTGGAGGAGCGTTATCCGTCCGACAACGGCCGGCTGATGGCGGAATGGCTCGCACTACGCCACAATGCGCGCGAAGCCAGGGAGTAGCACCGATGCCCGCGTACATGGTCGTTCAGATCAACATCACGGATCCGGACAGATTCGCCCAATATCGCGCGGCAGTGCCTGGAGTCGTCGAGGCATTCCACGGTCGGTATCTGGCTCGTGGTGCGCAGGTCGAGGTGCTTGAAGGCGGTCACGACGGCCGGCGGCTGGTGCTGTTCGAATTCCCCTCGATGGATGCGATCAGGCGATTCTGGAACTCTCCTGAATACGCCAAGGTCAAGCCGCTGCGGGAGAACGCCGCGGAGATCGACGTGTGGGCGGTGCCTGGCGTGGAGAGCGGCCATGGATGAAATCCAGGTCGCTGTTGATGCAGCGGGGATTGCCGTCGTCACGTTGAACCGCCCCGAAAAGCGCAACGTGGTTTCGCTGGCTATGTGGCGTGGCCTTGGAGAGATCTATCGCGATTTTGCCCGGCGCAGCGATGTGCGTGTGGCGATCCTGACCGGCGCCGGCGGGCATTTCTGTGGCGGCGCTGATATCTCGGAATTCTCCAAAGTGCGCAACAGCGTCGAGGATGCACACGCGTATGGAGAGGCCGGTCGGTCGGCCACGCAGGCAATCATGGATCTGCCACAACCGACAATCGCCGCCGTGCATGGCTATGGTGTCGGCGGAGGTTGCGGATTGGCACTCGCCTGCGATCTGCGCGTGGGCGATGCGACCACGCAGATGGGGATTCCCGCGGCACGACTCTCAATCGTGTACGGGGTGCTGGATTCAAGTCTCTTGCTTCGGGCCGTCGGTCTGGCGAAGGCCAAGCTGGTGCTGTACTCGGGCCGCTACTTTCCAATTGGCGACTGCCAGACGATGGGATTGATCGACGTGCTTGCCGAGCAAGGTGCATTGTCTGGTGCGCATGCGCTGGCGGAGGAGTTGTCGAGGCGCGCGCCGCTGTCGCAACGTGGCGCCAAGGTGGTACTGGAGGCTCTATCGCGCGATGAGGTGGAGAAACGTGCCGCGGACATCGCCGCGCTCCAGGCAACGGCGACGAACAGCGAAGACTATCGTGAAGCGCGCCAGGCATTCCTGGAGAAGCGCGTTCCTCTCTTCCAGGGACGCTAGATGGACGCGCTGTTCGAGCCGCTCGACTCAGCCAAGTTCCACGATCCTTACGTCACTGCGAAGGGTGAAGCTCGCGCACAGGTGGCACTGCGTGCGCTCGAGACGCTGTGGTTCAACACCGGCACGCTGTGCAACCTGACCTGCCACAACTGCTACATCGAATCATCGCCACGCAACGATCAGCTGGCCTATCTGACGCGTTGCGACGTGCTTGGCTATTTGGACGAGATCGTGCGCGAGGGATTGTCAACGCGGCTGATCGGCTTCACCGGCGGGGAGCCGTTCATGAACCGCGACATCATCGGCATGCTGAGCGACGTGCTGGAGCGCGGGTTCGATGCGTTGGTGCTGACCAATGCGATGAAGCCGATGCGCCGGTTACGGCCGCAACTGATCGCGCTGCGTGAGCGTTACGGTGCGCGATTGCGTATTCGCGTGTCGCTAGATCACTACTCGCCGGAAGTGCACGAGGCGGAGCGCGGACGGCGCAGCTGGGCGCCGACGATCGACGGCTTGCTCTGGCTGTCCCGAAACGGATTTGCTCTGGATGTGGCGGGTCGCCGATTCTCCGGAGAGCCGGAGCCCGAGCTCCGCGCCGGCTACATGCGCCTGTTCCGCCAGCTCGACCTGCCGATCGATGCGGCTGACCCGGTCAGACTGATGCTGTTCCCGGAGATGGATGCACGGCGCGACGTGCCGGAGATCACCACTGCCTGCTGGGGCATCCTGCACAAGTCACCGGAGGACGTGATGTGCGCATCGGCGCGCATGGTGGTCAAGCGGAAGGATGCAGCGACGCCCAGCGTGCTCGCATGCACATTGCTTGCCTACGAGCCGCAGTTCGAGCTTGGGCGGACGCTGATCGAGGCGACACGACCGGTGCCGCTCAACCATCCCCATTGCGCGTCGTTCTGTGTGCTGGGCGGAGCGGCGTGCAGCCGCTGACGGTCAGGCGTGCCCGGCAGCACCCGATAGCAGCAACGGATCGATGTGTAGTTTGGCGAGCGCCTGACGCCATTTGGTGTCGCTGTCATCACCAAACACGATGGTCTCGTCGGCTGACACCGAAAGCCATGCGTTCTGCTGGATCTCGGTATCGAGCTGCCCAGGACCCCAGCCGGCGTAGCCCAGAGCCAGCAGACCCTCGCGCGGTCCATTCCCCTCGGCAATCGCCTTCAATACGTCCAGGCTGGCGGTCAGCGCCACGCCATCGTCAACCCGCAGACTGCCCTCGCCCGTCCAGTCCGTGGTGTGGAGGACGAAGCCGCGCGCGTTGTCCATCGGCCCGCCAGCACACAGTCGGATACGCCTGGCGGGGGGTAACGGTGCCACCTCAAGCTGACGCAGAAGGTCATCGAATTTCGGTCGGTCGAGCGGCCGGTTGAGCACGAGGCCCATGGCACCCTCCGGCGTATGCGCGCAAACATAGATCACGCTCTGGGCGAAGCGCGGATCCTCCATCGTCGGCATGGCGATCAGCAGCTGACCCGTGAGGAAATCTCCGGCTGCCGGTGTGGGCGACTCATCCATGGCTGGGAATCTGGGCCTGCCCGCGTGCGTGTGCAAGCGGCACGTTGGGTGGCGTGACTCCCGCCGCGCGGGAGGCTAGGAGTCACCGGCTGGCAAGGCAGAGGGGAGCTAGGATCCAATGACGATCAAGGTCGGCGATCAGATTCCATCCATGAAGCTGATGATGGCAACACCGGAGGGCCCGCGGGAGACCTCCACAGACGAAATCTTCAAAGGCAAGAAGGTGGTACTGTTCGCAGTGCCCGGGGCATTCACCCCCACCTGCAGTGCCAAGCACTTTCCCGGCTTCACGCAGAATGCCGAGGCGATCAAGGCGAAGGGTGTAGACACGATCGCGTGCATCGCAGTGAACGACGCTTTCGTGATGGGCGCGTGGGCCAAAGAGCAAAGTTCCGATGGAAAGATCGTGATGCTCTCGGACGGTTCAGCGGCCTTCACCAAGGCGATCGGGTTGGAGTTGGACCTGAACGGGCGCGGCATGGGCACGCGGAGTCAGCGCTATGCACTGGTGGCCGAGAACGGCAAAGTGACGCACCTTGGCGTTGAGCAGCCTGGCGGATTCGAGGTGAGCAGGGCCGAGGCGATCCTGGCTCGTCTATAGCTCTAACTCTTCTTCTGTGCACAGGTGGGAGGGCAGTCTGGGGCGCCACCGCGCCTTGCCCTCTCACGGCGATCGGTGAAATTGCCGGGTGCTGCAGCCCGGCCTTCTTAAGGCAGCAAGCTCTTAGGGACGTTGCGTTCCAGTTCAGCAAGCCAGGCGTTGGCGTTGCCGTCGGACGGCGCACGCCAGTCGCCTCGTGGCGAAAGCGACCCGCCGGCGCTGACCTTGGGCCCGTTCGGCATCGCCGAGCGCTTGAACTGGCTGAAAGCGAAGAAGCGTCGCAGGAAGACTTCCAGCCACTGGCGAATAGTGGGCAGATCGTAGGCTCTGCGGCTATCTTCTGGATAGCCTGGCGGCCATTCGCCTTTCGTTGCGTCACCCCAGGCGTGCAAAGCGAGAAAGGCGATCTTTGACGGGACCATCCCATGCCGCAGCGTGTAGTAGAGGTTGAAGTCCTGCAACGCGTAAGGACCTATGTAGGATTCAGTGCTCTGCGGCGTCTCGCCTTCCTTGGTTGGAACAAGTTCGGGCGAAATCTCGGTGGCGAGTATCGCATCCAAAGTCTCGCCCACATCAGCTGAGAACTGGCGCGAACTGATCACCCAGCGAATCAGGTGCTGGATCAGCGTCTTCGGCACACCCGCGTTGACATTATAATGCGCCATCTGGTCGCCGACACCGTAGGTACACCAGCCGAGTGCCAACTCGGAAAGGTCCCCCGTCCCAATGACGATGCCATGCTGGTGGTTGGCGAGGCGGAACAGGTAGTCTGTACGCAGCCCAGCCTGCACGTTCTCGAACGTCAGATCATACACCGGCTCACCGCATGCGAACGGGTGACCGATGTCGCTCAGCATGCGCTCCGCCGCCGGACGAATGTCCAACTCGTGCCAGGTGACGCCGAGAGCCTGCATCAGACGGATCGCGTTGCTCTTGGTGTGCGCCGATGTCGCGAAGCCGGGCATGGTGTACGCGAGGATGTTGGTGCGCGGCAGACCGAGCAGATCCAGCGCGCGGCCGCAAACGATCAGCGCGTGGGTTGAGTCGAGACCGCCGGAGACGCCAATGACCACATGCTTGGTGCCGATCGCACGCAGCCGCTGCGCGAGCCCGGAGACCTGAATGTTGTAGGCCTCGTAGCAGTCCTGCTCGAGGCGCGCGGGATCGGCTGGCACGAACGGATAGCGCTCAGTCTTGCGCTGCAGACCGATATCGCCGGTGGGTGGATCGAGCCGAAAACCGATGTTGCGGAACACGGCGGGATTGCGACGGCGATTGGTATCGAAGCTGCCCATCTGCATGCGTTCGTGGCGCAGCATCCCCAGGTCGATATCAGCGATGGCGGATTGGGTGCCGGCTGGAAACCGCTCGGTCTCGGCCAGCGCGGCGCCGTTCTCGAAGATCGAGGCCTGGCCGTCCCAGGCCAGATCCGTGGTGGACTCACCGGCGCCAGCCGCAGCGTAGAGATAGGCAGCCACACAGCGCGCCGACTGCGAGGCGCACAGCAGCCGCCGCGTCTCGGCCTTGCCGATCGTGATGTTGCTGGCGGACAGATTGGCAAGAACTGTCGCGCCAGCGAGCGCCGCCTGCGAACTGGGAGGAACGGGGATCCAGATGTCCTCGCAGATTTCGGCATGCACGACCAATCCTGGCACATCGTCGGCGGCGAAGAGCAGGTCGATGCCGAACGGCGCGGTCAGTTCGCCGATGGCAATCTCACTGCTCACCGTCCAGTCCCCACCAACGAAGTGGCGCGGCTCGTAGAATTCCCGGTAGTTCGGCAGGTGGAGTTTGGGTACCACGCCCAGTAGGCTGCCACGATGGATCGCAACCGCGCAGTTGTACAGCGCGCCAGCATGCCGCAGCGGCGCACCGACGAGCAGCATGGGCAACAAATTGGCTGAAGCCTGGACGATATGTGCGACCGCGGCCTCCACCCCGTCGAGCAGGGCGGACTGGTGCAGCAGATCGCTGATCGCGTAACCGGAGATGCCGAGTTCCGGAAATACCGCCAACGCCACGCCGCGATCGTGGCACACCCCTGCCGCTCCAAGTATTTCGGCGGCATTGGCAGCAGGGTCGGCCAGCGTGCAGCGGGTCGTGCAGGCAGCGACGCGCGCCAGTCCGTGGCGATAGATCGAGCGGAATCCAGGCTCTGTCCCCATGGAACGAATATGGTTGAGGAAAGAGGACGCGTCACCTGGAGGCACTGCGGGCGCGAAAGCGACCGGACGCGCGTCAGGCGATGGCTTGTGCCGGACAGGCTTCGGTTGAACCGGAGCCGCGCGGCAACCAGGCCCAGCCGCTCAGGTCGCCATCCACGGTAACGAGCCCCTCCAACGTCCCGATAACGGATGCTGCAACGGACTGGCCCAGCAGGTGACTTCCGTCCAGGCATACCGAAATCAGCCGGCGCTTCGCCAGTCATCGGGCAGGAGGAACAGCGCGCGCCGGTGCCCGTCGTCACTGCAGCGCTGCGATCGCCTCTCAATTGGCCCCTGCTCCACCGGACTGCCGGTGCTTTGCTGCTTCACGCCAGTGAGAGGGCCTAACGAAACCTTTCCCAGACCAATCAGGCTTTGGCGATTCAACGCCGTGTGATGGCGCTCTTCTGCAACGGGTCACCACCTATCGCGCTGGCCTGTTGGCCTCACACAGGGGACAAAACTGAAATGTTGAAATTGGCTTTATTCTTTCTGGTCATATCGCTGATCGCCGCGCTGTTCGGGTTTACCGGCATCTCGGCGGCCACGGCTGATATCGCCAAGATCTTGTTCTTTATCGCGATCGTGATCTTCCTGGTCCTGCTCGTAGCGGGCCTGATGGCAGGGAGCGCGCTCTTCTAACGCCGCTGAACGCATTGTGCGGTGCACAGTGACCGTTTGCACCAACACTCCCGCGCGGCGCATCATCGGTGGCGCCGCGCGGGCTACCGATCCGAAGCAGCGCAATAGAAGAGTGGATCGTAGCCTGCCCGGCAGCATCAGGGAGGAAGGCCATGACCACAGTCGCTGCAATCCTCAAGCACAAGGGTTACCAGGTCACGACGGTCAGCCCGACGCTGTCCATCGACCGCGTCGCCAGCGTATTGGCCGAACATCGTATCGGCGCCGTGCTGGTGGTTGACAGCGCAGGTCAGCTCCTCGGTATCGTCAGCGAGCGCGACATTGTACGCTGCCTGGCGGCCAACGGTGCGCGCACGCTGGAAATGACTGCAGGCCAGTTGATGACGCGAGCCCTGCAGGTCGCCCATCCTGACACCACGGTGGCTGAAGCAATGGCGCGCATGACAGTCGGCAGATTCCGTCACCTGCCGGTGATGGAGCGCGAGGTTCTCGCCGGTCTGATCAGCATCGGCGATGTGGTGAAGGCGCGGATCATGGAGCAGGAGGGCGAGGTCGACAGCCTAAAGGCCTACGTCGCCGGCTCGGCCTGAGGCACTTTACCCGAGCTTCATTCTCCACCGGGATAATCGGGCCGGAAGTGGGGCCCCCTTGGTTGCGATAACAGATCGGCGCGAGATCGAATTCGACCTGCAGACCGTGCGACTCGTGCTGGAGTGGTCGCCTCGCGCTGCGCAGGCCTTCGGATTGCCGCCTCTCACACCGACCGCCGTACATGGCAATCCGACTGAAGGTGTGATCGAGGTAACCTACGGCGAATTGACCTCGATGCGGGTGTTCATGCTGCGCGCCGAGGCTCTTGGGGCGATCCTGATCTCGTATTGCAATCGTGTCGGGATGCCGTTGCGGCGGAACGCTGACAAGAGCGTGCGGATCGAGCGTGACCATGTGGTTGTCTTGCTGTCTCACGGCGAGGACGCCGCCACAGCCCCTGAACTGCCCGAGCCTGTCGTCGGCCGGATCCCCGAGGCCGTCCGCGCGTGGTCGTGGATCGAAGCCGACCGCTGAGAGCTGGACCTACTTGTTCCCGGCGATGTCGCCATCCAGACTTGGATGCGAGCTTGCAGGGGACGGCCATGACCAACCGGATCGAATTGCGCATTCACGAACGGGTAGCATTCGCTGCCGGCCATGGCTTCGGTGACGTAGGAAACTATGAGCGTCTGTCCGGGCGCGCCCACTTCGCGGTCGATCCTCGTTCGGCGGCACAGCAGGAGGTGGTTGATCTCGACAGGGCACCAGTCGATGCGGAAGGGCTGGTGCGCTTCGCGAGTGACTTCATGATCCTGAAGCCGGTCGAGATGCAGCGGGGCAACCGACGCGTGTTCTACGACTACGGCAACCGGGGACATAAGCGCGCGCTGCAATTCTATAACGACGCGCCGCACAGCAATTCACCGATAACCCTGGCGCATGCAGGGAACGGGTTTTTCATGCGGCGCGGCTACGCCGTCGCATGGCTCGGATGGGAGGGGGACATGCTGCCTGGA
>JBKPSV010000099.1:0-6431 GCA_046735215.1 Pseudomonadota bacterium
GCCTGACATCTTGCCGATCCAGTAGTAGAAGCCGGCAAAGATCGAGAACACGGCCCCGAGTGAAAGCACGTAGTGGAAGTGCGCCACCACGTAATAGGTGTTGTGCACGATCTCATCGATGCCGGCATTCGCCAGCACCACGCCGGTGACGCCGCCGACGGTGAAGACGAACAGGAAGCCGATCGCCCACAGCATCGGCGTCTTCAGCTCCACCGATCCACCCCACATCGTGGCGATCCAGGAGAAGATCTTGATGCCGGTGGGCACGGCGATGACCATCGTCGCCGCCATGAAGTACGCACGGGTGTCGACATCGATGCCTGAGATGAACATGTGGTGGGCCCAGACTACGAAGCCGATCACCCCGATCGCCACCATCGCGTAGGCCATGCCAAGATAGCCGAAGATCGGTTTGCGGCTGAAGGTGGAGATCACGTGGCTGATGATGCCGAAACCGGGCACGATCATGATGTAGACTTCGGGGTGACCGAAGAACCAGAACAGGTGCTGGAACAGCACCGGGTCACCGCCGCCAGTGGGATCGAAGAACGCCGTGCCGAAGTTGCGGTCGCAGATCAGCATGGTGATCGCACCAGCGAGCACCGGGATCGACAGCAGCAGCAGGAACGCCGTGACCAGCATCGCCCAGATGAACAGCGGCATCTTGTGCAGCGTCATGCCAGGCGCGCGCATGTTGAAGATCGTGGTGATGAAGTTGATCGCGCCCAGCAGCGAACTCGCCCCGGCAAGGTGCAGCGCGAACAGCGTGCAGTCCATCCCCATGCCGGTCTCGTAGGTCTGGTTCGAGAGCGGGGGATACAGCGTCCAGCCGGACCCGGACTCGCCCATGAACAGGCCAATGATGATCAGGACGAAGGCTGGCGGCAGCAGCCAGAAGCTGATGTTGTTCAGCCGCGGAAACGCCATGTCCGGCGAGCCGATCATTAGCGGAATGAACCAGTTGCCGAAGCCACCGATCAGCGCCGGCATCACGGAGAAGAAGATCATCAGCAGCCCATGGGACGTGATGATCGTGTTCCACTGCTGCCCGTCGGTGACGATGTGGCTTCCCGGGAAGTTCAGCTGGGCCCGCATGATCTCCGACAGGATCCCGCCTACCAGGCCGCCGACCACGGCAAAGCTCAGGTACAGCGTGCCAATGTCCTTGTGATTCGTGCTGCACAGCCAGCGCACCAGAAAGGCGGGCTTGTGATCGTGGTGGTCGTGAGCGTGGTCGTGGGTGGTTGCCGACATCGTTCAGTCTCTCCTTCACGCACCGACCGCAGTCAGTGCTGAACCTCTGCCGCCGCAATCTCGCGACGCTCCGGCTGCGCCGCATCCGAGAACTTGGTCTTCGCTTCCGCGAGCCAGGCGGTGAACTCCTTCTCCGGCACCGCGCGCACCACGATCGGCATCCGGCTGTGATTGGTACCGCAGATTTGGTTGCACTGGCCATAGAACGTGCCGGCCTGATCGACCTTGAACCAGGTCTCGATCGTCCGGCCCGGGATGGCATAACGCTGTACGCCGATCGCCGGGATGAACCAACTGTGGATCACGTCACCGCTGGTCTGCAGCACGCGAATGTTCTTGCCCACCGGCACCACCAGCTGATTGTCGACCTCCAGCAGCCGGCGCTGGCCGGGCTTCAGTTGGTCGTCCGGAATAATGTAGCTGCTGAAATCGATGTTCCCATTGTCAGGATACGTATATTCCCAATACCACTGATGCCCGGTCACCTTGATCGTCAGATCGGCGTCGCGCGTCCGGTCCTGGAAATACACCAGGCGGAACGATGGAATAGCTATGCCGACCAGGATCAGCACCGGGATGACCGTCCAAAGCACTTCGATCACGGTGTTATGTGACGTACGGGTCGGCACGGGATTGCGCCGGGCGTTGTAACGCCACATCACCCACACCAGCAGCCCTGCAACGAACAGCGTGATCAGCGTAATGATCACCAGAACGACATCGTGCAGCCAGATCTCTTCATCCTTCAATGGCCCGTAGCCGCGCTGCATGCCCATTTCCCAGGGCAGCGGTGCTCCGACAACCTGTGCCGTCGCAGCGCCGCCCGACGCGGCCGCCAGCATCATCGCGGCTATCAGCCGCCGATACACTGATTTCGCCCGATCCATCCCGCTTCGGTCCCCTAACCCCGGTCCCGCCCCGGGCCGGCTCTCGCGTCCGTGGAGTACCGGAGCGCGTGCACGAGATCAAGGGAGGCCACAGGCCAGTATCTTGATTCGCTGCTAAACTTCCAGGCGCAGCAACTGGAAGATACCCAGCGGAGGAACGCTGGTCGCTCGAACATGGGCCAGGTCCTCGGGGTCGAACAGCATGTCGGCGCGAAAGTCAGGATGCCAGCCGATGGCGTGTGCCGCCGGCGCAAGGCCGCGTTCGAGCCACCAGCGAGGCCCCTTCTCGGCGGCGAAGTGGCTGATGAACAGCAGATTGCCGCCGGGACGCACCAAGCGTCGCATTTCCGCAAGCAACTGACGGGGATTGGGCACGACCGAGGCGACGAACATCGCCACCGCTGTGTCGAACGAATTGTCTGCGAAGTCCGTCGCCTCTGCATCCATCTCGCGGAGCGCGACCACATTGTTGAGACGACGGCCGGCGACCCGCTTGCGTGCCTGGGCGAGCATCTCGGCCGAGAGATCGATCCCGGTTATCCGGCGCTTCGGGTCGTAGTGCGGCAGTGCCAAGCCGGTGCCGACGCCGACCTCCAGCACATCACGCCCGGGAAGGCGATTCACCAAAGCAACAGCTCGGCGGCGCGCCGTGAGGAAGATGCCCCCGAACACCGCATCGTACACGCCGGCCCAACGGCGATAGGCGGCGCGCACCGCCTCCGCATCCAACGTGGGCGCAGCCTGGGGGCCGTGATGTCGGCGCTGAATAAGGTCACTCATGCGTATCTGGCTTCCTCCCGTAGCCTTGCCGATGGGCCGCAGGGCGCGCGATTCTCTCGATACCCGTCGTACTAGCCGAAATAGGGCGCCGGCCCAAGCCGGCTTAACCCTCTGCTCGACGGATAGTTAACCCTTTGCCCGGCAAATATACGCGAAAGCAGGTGGCACGTTCCCCCAGACGAGTGAGGTCCGCCTGACGTGAGCGAACTCGCCCCGCAGTCGCCGGCGCAGCGCCTGGGCGCCCGGAAGCACCAGGCTCTGCAGATACCCGAAAGTGACGAATAGCCCTTGCGGGCGAAGCGCCGTGCGCATGGCACTGAACACGGTTTCCTGCAGCGAGACAGGCAGCGTCGCCCAGGGCAGGCCGCAGACGATGGCATCTACCGTGCCGATCCGGTGCTGGGCGAGGATTTCGCCCAGATCGGTAACGTTCCCCTGGACGAATGCGAGCCGAGGAAATTCGCGCGCCAGTCCTTGGACGAAGCGGAGGTTGAGATCGATCCCAAGATAACGGCAGCCCGGCATAAGTCGTGGGACGATCTCCCGCGTGAAGGCACCCGTCCCAGGCCCAAGCTCAACGATTGTTCTTGCCGACGGGAAGTCGATCGGCGCGAGCATCACTCGCGCGAGCGCGGGGGAGCTGGGCATGACCGCGCCGATGCTCCGGGGCGAGCGCAGGAACTGCCGAAAGAAGATCGTCGCGGTCATCGCGCAGACACGCGCCGAACCCCCAGGTCGCCCCTCCGCGCGTCCTTGACCGCGCCGGTATCCGCCGGTTGTGGCGAGCGCCTTAGTCGGACTGCGACAGATTCACCGCGGCGGTTCGGCCGTTCTGCTGCTGTTCGACCTCGAAGCCGACCTTCTGGCCCTCGCTGAGACTTCGCATGCCGGCCTTCTGCACGGCGCTGATATGGACGAAGACATCCTTCCCACCGGTGTCTGGCGCAATGAAGCCGTAGCCTTTGGTTGGATTGAACCACTTTACGGTGCCCTTGGGCATCGACGCGCTGCCTTTCTGCCTGTGGGCTTTCCGCCACCGAACCGGCCAGCGGACGCCCAATTGTACAGAAGCGCGACAGATAATCTCCGCGACGCTCCTGCCCCTGTGGCAAGGCTCCCATCATTGTTGGTTACCGAGATGACGGTGTTGCCCAGCCAAGGCAACGATACGCGGCCATTTGTCACGTCGCAATCAGTCCTTCATACCTACCGTGGGGAAAGCGCTTGCATCCGCCGTCGCACCGCGCCATGTCGTGACCGGCGAGGCGCCGGCAAAGGGTGAGCGCCCGCTCCTCGGAGGACTTATGGGTAGCTTCAGCATTTGGCACTGGATGGTGGTGCTGCTGGTCGTGCTTCTGCTGTTTGGCGGCGGCAAGGTCAGCAGCCTGATGGGCGACTTCGCCAAAGGCATCAAGTCATTCAAGAAGAATATGGCAGAAGGCGAGGATGACGTCTCGATGGAGGCGAATGCCGATAAGCCGACCGGCACGATCGCCGGCCCTGCGGCGCAGGCGAACGCGGCGAAGCGAGAGCACACCGCGGCGCACTAAGAACAGACTCCCTACTAGGCGTTGTTGTCACTGAATAGGTTTTCCACAAGTTTTTGTGGCTCTCCTGCATTGTTCTGTTGACGGCGGCCTCCACCCGTATACCGTATCTTGTGGTTGCACCATCGGGGGAGCCACGAGATGGAGTGGGCCGAGGAAACGATTATTCGCTTGCGAGCGCTGTGGGACGAGGGGCTGTCCACCGCTGAGATCGGCCGGCGTCTGGGCGTGTCAAAAAATGCTGTGGTCGGCAAGGCGCATCGCCTGGACCTGCCGGCACGGCCTTCACCTATCCGCCGGGATGGCCCGGGCGGCGGGGCACCGCGCCGCATTGCCCCTCGCCGCGTTGCCGGTCCTACATTGCCGCCGCTTTCCAGCGCAGGACCGCTGAGCGGCCTGTCATCTTCTGCGCCCGGTCCCACGGTTGTGCCACATCTTGCGGTCATGTCGCTAAAGCCAGCGCCCGCGCCGCCACCGGCTCGCGTCGCACCGCCCGCCCCGCGGCCATACGGGCGGGTTGTTACGTGCTGCTGGCCGCTGGGCGAGCCTGGCACCCGCAGCTTCCGGTTCTGCGATGAGCCCTCAGAGCCAGGCAAACCGTACTGCCAGGACCACGTGAAGCTTGCCTATGTGAAGGTGCGCGACCGCCGCGAGGACGCTGCCTGACCAACTATTCATTGGACGCCAACCGGATCGCGTGCGGCGTCGCAGCGATCAACTGCTCATGCGTCGCTGGCCGTTCGGGGCGGATAAAGCCGAAGGCAGGATACGCGGTGTTGCCCATCTCGCCGTTGGGTGGCCACCATATCTTCACCAGCGACCAATCGTTCGCCGAAGAAATGTCGACGACCGGCTGGTCCTGGCTGACCCTGTGGTGCACCCAGTTGGCCTGGGTGACCAGGATCTGCCGCTGACCAAGGACCTGCGACACCACAGCCACGTGCCCACTGGGAAGCCGGCCGGAGCGCCGCAGGACCAGCACACTGCCTATGGCGGGCCGAGCGGTCCTGGCGTAGCGCTGGTTCGCCTGCGGCCACCAGTCAGCCGCATCACCTGACAGCCGGACACCGCTGAGAGCGCGGGCAAATGGCGCACACTCCACGGCGACCGAGCCGCCGACGTAGTCGCCGCTGCGCGAGCCCGATGCGCAGGCGGACAGAGCAAGCACCAGACACAGCAAGAGACGAGACATGCGCCACGGCGGAACAGCCACTTAGCGCAGAGTTATGCTTCTGGACATCAGAAGCGCGCAATAATTATCTGATGCTAGGCAGGCGGGCGGCCGAACCCTGAGCCGCCGTTCCTTATGCCGTCAGAATGGCGTGTCCCCGCACACTGTGATCCGCCGCATAATGCGGGTCTCGGCTGGGTAGTCGTTGACCGCGAAGTGCTGGGTGCAGCGATTGTCCCAGAAGGCCACCGAGCCACTTTCCCAACGGAACCGGCAGGTGAACTCGGGCCGGGTCGAATGACGCTTCAGAAAATCGATCAGCGGCTCGCTCTCTTCGTCGGTCATGCCGTCGAAGCGCTGCACGTGACCGCCGATATAAAGCACCTTGCGCCCAGTCTCGGGATGTGTGCGCACCAGCGGGTGCACCGAGGTGGTCTGCACGTTGCCGGGGTCCTTGACCTTCATATGCTTCATTTCGCGGTCATAGCGCGCAGAGCGCGAAACGCCGCCATGCTGTTTGAAATTGTCGCCGACGCAGACGGTGTGGAGTTGGCTGCACAGCGCCTTCATGCCGTCGGACAGGCTCTCGTAGGCGAGATACTGGTTGGTGAACATCGTATCACCGCCGGCCGATGGCACTTCGACTGCGTAAAGGATCGTGCCCATCGCCGGCTGGGGCGAGAACATCTGATCGGTGTGCCACGAACCGCCGAAATTCTTCTTGTCTTCCGGCGTCTTGATGATCTCGAGGACCTCCGGGTAGTCCGCCATCCCCTGCATGAACGGATGCAG
>JBKPSV010000100.1:0-24977 GCA_046735215.1 Pseudomonadota bacterium
AACGACGGTGGCGACGAAGGCGATCCAGTAGGGCAGGCCGGCATTGATCAGGGTGAGTGCAATGTAGGTGGACAGCGTCGCCATCTCGCCCTGGGCGAAATTCACGTGATGCGTCGCCTGGTAGATCATCACCAGCGCCAAGGCGACCGAGGCGTAGATGCCGCCGCTGGCGATGCCCGACAGGACCTGGTGCAGCACGCCTTCCATCGATCAATACCCCAGATACGAACGCCGGATCGACTCGTCTCGACTGATCTCGGCCGCCGGTCCGGAGATCACGATGCGGCCCGTCTCCAGCAGATACGCGTGCTCGGCAATCTCCAGCGCAAGGCTGGCATTCTGCTCGACGAGCAAAATCGATACCCCCTCGTCCTCGCGGATGCGGTGCATGATGCTGAAGATCTCCGCTACGATCAGCGGTGCCAGCCCGAAAGACGGTTCGTCGAGCAACAGCAGTTTCGGCCGCAGCAGCAGCGCCCGCGCAATCGCCAGCATCTGCTGCTCACCGCCTGAGAGCGTACCAGCCTGCTGGCGAAACCGCTCGCGCAACCGCGGGAAGTAATTGAACATCCGCTCGAAGTCGCGCGCAACGCCGTCGCGATCCTTGCGTATATACGCGCCGAGGCGCAGGTTCTCCTCGACGGTCAGCTCGACAAACGTGCCGCGGCCGTCCGGCACGTGGGCGACGCCTCGCTGCACGATATCCTCGGTCGGTTTGCCGTCGATGCGCTCGCCGCCAAGGACGATCTGGCCGCTGGTGCGCACCATGCCGCAGATCGCCCGCAGCGTTGTCGTCTTGCCGGCGCCATTCGCACCCAGCAGTGCGGTGACGCCGCCCTGTTCCACCGCGAAGTCGATGCCGTGCAGGACGCGCGTCTCGCCATAGCCGGCGTGCAGCGATGTCGCCTCAAGCAGCGCCGGCATGCTGCACGTCCTTTGTCTCACCAAGGTAGGCGCGGATCACCTCGGGCTCATTGCGCACTTCATCAGGCGTGCCGTCGGCGATCTTCAGCCCGAACTCCAGCGCCACCACCTTGTGGGAGACGCGCATCACCAGGTTCATGTGGTGCTCGACGAGCAGGATGCTGAGATCGAAATGGGCGCGAATACGCTGCAGCAATTGCGCCAGGCCATCCACCTCGCTGTGATTGAGACCGCCGGCCGGCTCATCCAACATCAGCAGCTTCGGTCCGCCGATCAGTGCACGCGCCAGCTCGACGCGCTTCTGGGTGCCGAACGGCAGGCTGCCGGCGCGCCGTTCAGCCACGTCGTGCAGGTCAAGGAGATCGAACAGATCATGCAGACGCCCCGAAGCCTGGGCTTCCTCCTGCCGCACCGCCGGCAGGCGCACCGCGTTGCCGATGAACCCGGAGCGACCGAGATGATGCGCGCCGACCAGGACATTGTCGCGCACGCTCATGTTGCGAAACAGCGCCACATTCTGGAACGTACGACCAAGCCCCAGTCCCGCCATGCGATGGCGGCCCAGGTTCTTCAACGACCGATCTTCGAACAGGATGTCGCCATCGGCGTAGCGGTAGAAGCCGCTGATGCAGTTGAACAGCGTCGTCTTGCCCGAACCATTCGGGCCGATCAGGCCACAGATCTGACCATAGCCGACATCGAACGAAACGCCGCCGAGTGCGACGACCCCGCCGAAGCGCATGGCCACATTAGAAACTCGAAGGAGGGGCCCACTGGAGGCGTCGAGCGGCATCAGCGGCCGCGAATGCCGGCTCGGCTGATCCACGCGTCACCGCGGCGGCTTGCCATGCGTCACTCCCTGCTGGCTTCCCGCACTGTCGGCGGTTCACGTCGAACTAGACGCAACTGCCATAGCGAAGTCAATCGCGCCGGATGATCAGTGCGGCAGCGCCACAAAGCCTCGAACTGCCGGTTGTGCGTCGCGCTCTCCGGTGTTGCGGGCCTCCCTGGTATACATTATTCAGTATATCGCGGACCCGGAATGCGGAGGACTGCTTGCCCGACGACGGCCAACCACGGCTGCGAGTTGAGCCACTGGACATCAGCCTGGGTCTTCGTCGGCGTGCCTGCGATGCGATCAAGCACGCCATCACCGAAATGGACATCTACGGTCATCCCGGCGAGATCCGTCTCGACGAACGCCAGCTTTCGCAGGACCTCGGCGTCTCACGGACGCCGATCCGCGAAGCCCTCTCGGTCCTGGAGCAGGAGGGCTTCGTCCACACGATCCCACGCCGCGGCATCCACGTGGTGCGCAAATCAAAGCGCGAAGTGGTCGAGATGATCACCGTCTGGGCCGCGATCGAAGGCATGGCCGCGCGCCTTGCGGCCCCTCGCGTCAGCGAGGTGGAACTCGGCGAGCTGCACGCCCTGGTCGACGTGTTTCAGGAGGACCCTTCCGAGCAGCTCAGCGAGTATTCGCGGGCTAACATGCAGTTTCACAAGGCGATCATCCGCATGGGCGGCGTCGGTTTGATGACCAGCCTGACCGAAAACCTGTTCATCCACATGCGCGCGGTTCGCGCCGTGACGATGACGCAGGACAACCGCGCGCAGCGCTCGATCGCTGATCACCACGACATCATCGCCGCACTTGAGCACCGCGATGCCGACCTGGCTGAACGGCTGGTGCGCGAGCACACCATGGGCCTCGCCGCGCATGTCGAGCGGCACGGGGATTTTCTAGACCGCATCGCTGGAGCGGATGATGACCGGCGGCGGCAATACGCATAGGGAGCTGGAAAAATGTCCGCAGCACTTGAGCAGAAGGCCGATGAACACGACGCCGAACTGACGGACGGGTTCCATCTGGTCATCGACGCGCTGAAGCTGAATGGCATCAAGACGATCTATAACGTCCCGGGCATACCGATCACCGATCTGGGCCGCCTGGCGCAGGCGTCTGGGATGCGCGTGATCTCGTTTCGGCATGAGCAGAACGCCGGCAACGCGGCAGCGATCGCGGGCTTTCTGACCAAGTCGCCGGGCATCTGCCTGACAGTCTCGGCGCCCGGATTTCTGAACGGCCTGGTCGCTCTCGCCAATGCGACGACGAACTGCTTTCCGATGATCCTGATCAGCGGATCGTCCGAGCGCGAAATCGTCGATCTGCAGCAGGGCGACTATGAGGAGATGGACCAGCTCGCGATCGCGAGGCCGATGTGCAAGGCGGCGTACCGCGTGTTGCATGCCGCCGATATTGGCATCGGCATCGCGCGGGCGATCCGCGCCGCCGTTTCCGGGCGGCCGGGCGGCGTCTATCTCGACTTGCCCGCCAAGCTGTTCGGCCAGGTGATGGCGGCCGAAGCGGGGCGCCGCTCCCTGATCAAAGTGATTGATCCGGCGCCGGCGCAGATCCCCGCGCCTGAGGCGGTCGAACGTGCGCTTGACGTGCTGCGCGGTGCCAAGCGTCCGTTGATCATCCTTGGCAAGGGCGCCGCCTATGCACAGGCTGACAACGACATCCGCGCACTGATCGAGAAGAGCGGCGTTCCATACATTCCGATGAGCATGGCCAAGGGCCTGCTGCCCGATACGCACCCACTGTCGGCTGCCGCGGCGCGCTCGACCGTGCTGGCCGAAAGCGATGTCGTGATGATGATCGGCGCGCGGCTGAACTGGCTGCTCAGTCACGGCAAAGGCCGGCAGTGGGGGCCGGCCGGCTCGAAGAAATTCATTCAGATCGACATCGAACCGCGCGAGATGGACAGCAACGTCGAGATCGCCGCACCGCTGGTGGGCGACATCGGGTCCTGCGTGGGGGCGCTGCTGCGCGGCATGGGCAACGACTGGAAACAACCGCCGGCCGATTGGACGCAGGCGATCAACACAAAGAAAGAACAGAACATCGCTCGCATGGCATCCAGGCTGGGCCGGAACGCGATGCCGATGGATTACCACTCCGCGCTGCGTGTGCTGCGCGACGTGATCAAGGAGCGGCCGGACGCGATCCTGGTGAACGAGGGTGCCAACACGCTCGACCAGGCGCGCGGCGTGATCGACATGTATCAGCCGCGCAAGCGCCTTGATGTCGGCACGTGGGGTGTGATGGGTATCGGCATGGGCTTCGCCATCGCCGCGGCGATCGAGACTGGCAAGCCGGTGCTCGCCATCGAAGGCGACAGCGCGTTCGGCTTCTCCGGCATGGAGGTCGAGACGATCTGTCGCTACAAGCTGCCGGTCTGCGTGGTCGTTTTCAACAATGACGGCATCTATCGTGGCGACGGCGCCAATCTGGGCGGGGGGAGCGATCCCGCCACGACGATGTTCGTCGCAGGCTCTCGCTACGACAAAATGATCGAGGGCTTCGGCGGTGTCGGCGTCAACGTGACGACGCCGGATGAACTGAAGCGCGCCGTCGACACAGCCATGGGCTCTGGTAAGCCCACGCTGATCAACGCGGTGATTGATCCGGCGGCGGGCAGCGAAAGCGGCAACATCGGCAATCTCAATCCGAAGAGCGCCTTGAACAAGAAGGCAGGAGCATAAGCATGTCGAAAGCACTCGACGGCGTTAAAATCCTCGACTTCACGCACGTGCAGTCGGGGCCGACCTGCACGCAGCTGCTCGCCTGGCTAGGCGCTGATGTGATCAAGGTGGAGCGGCCAGGCGTTGGCGACATCACACGCGGCCAGTTGCAGGACATCAAGGGCGTCGACAGCCTGTATTTTACCATGCTGAACCACAACAAGCGCTCGATCACCATCGACGGGCGCAACCCGCAAGGCAAAGCGGTGCTGGAAGCGCTGGTGAAGACCTGCGACGTGATGGTGGAGAATTTCGCACCTGGCGCGCTCGATCGCATGGGCTTCACCTGGGAGCGCGTGCAGGAACTCAATCCGCGCATGATCCTGGCATCGGTGAAGGGCTTTGGCCCCGGCCCGTATGAGGACTGCAAGGTCTACGAGAATGTCGCTCAATGCGCTGGCGGTGCGGCGTCCACGACCGGCTTTGACGACGGCCCGCCACTGGTGACCGGAGCGCAGATCGGCGATTCCGGCACCGGTCTGCATCTAGCCCTGGGCATTGTCGCGGCGCTGTATCAGCGCAACACCACGGGCCGCGGCCAGAAGGTGCTGTGCGCGATGCAGGACGGCGTGCTGAACCTCTGCCGAGTCAAGCTGCGCGACCAGCAGCGTTTGGCGCACGGGCCGCTGACCGAATATCCGCAGTATCCCGATGGCGAATTCGGCGAGGCCGTGCCACGCGCTGGCAACGCGTCGGGCGGCGGCCAGCCTGGCTGGATTCTTAAGTGCAAAGGATGGGAGACTGATCCCAACGCCTACATTTACTTCATCGCACAGGCTCCCGTATGGGAGGCGATCTGTGATGTAATCGGCAAGCCGGAATGGAAGACCGATCCGGACTATGCCAAGCCGCCGGCACGCCTGCCTCGGCTCAAGCACATATTCGATACGATCGAACAGTGGTGCATGACCAAGACCAAGTTCGAGGCCATGGACATCCTGAACAAGTACGACATCCCGTGCGGACCGATCCTGTCGATGAAGGAACTGGCTGAGGAACAGTCGCTGCGCGCCACCGGCACGGTCGTCGAAGTGGATCATCCCACCCGCGGCAAATACCTGACGGTCGGCAATCCGGTCAAGCTGTCGGATAGTATCTCCGAGGTAAAGCGCTCGCCGCTTCTGGGCGAACACACCGACGAGATCCTGCGCGACGTGTTGCGGCTCGAGGAAGCGAAGATCGCGGAGATCAAGGCGTCTGGCGCTCTCGGTAGCTCACCGACGCGCGCCGCAGCGGAATAGGTGCCGCACACCTGAACGTGGTCCGCCAGGCGAAGTGGCGACGCAGCGCGACCCGGCATGGCTACGCAGGCTGGCTGATACCCGAGTTGAACTTCGGCTTTGAGCAGTTTTCTGCAGGTTCGCTCCGGGCCGGTTGCACGTCCCTCATCGGGGGGCAAACTTGACGCGTTACGCTCGTGCCGTCTCGGTATACCGCGTCGGTCACGTGCTCCCCCACGCGGTACCAGACGCGTCGCTGCCGTTCTCCGACATCGCCATGTGAGCGAACAGCCGGTCCGGTGCCGGGCCATGCCGATGCTGCGCGTTCGGTGGAATATTGCCGAACACTGCGCGCCGATCTGCTTGGGCCTCAATTCTTCTCCCGCTCGGAACGCCATTGGGTCACTCGCGTTCGTGCGGAGGCGCGGGCGTTGCGAAGCCTCTGGGCATCCTGTTGCGCTTCTGCGGCGGAGGAGTTAACCAGATTTGGAGGACCGGCCTTCGATAGTTGTCGCTCGCTAACCGCGCGCTCCTGGCCGTCGCCAACTCGCTTTACTCGGTACTCCCAGACATTAGCCATCGCCGGCAATGCACGCGAGATAGTATATACGTCGGCTGGACTGTCGTTAGCGTAATTGTCCAGAAGAAGACGAACCTGATCTCCGATAGCAAACTTGCGCGCTTCCACGCCATACACCTCCGCTCGCAACAGGACGTAGTCTAAGCCTAGGAGCTGGCCTGCACGTCCTCACCCAAAGAGCTTACTTCCTTCAGAACGGACGCCGACTGCGACCCACCGATGCTCTGAAAGGATCAGCGGAATCCCAAAGGCGCCTATCCTGCGCAATCCATGCCTCCGCCTCGGCTTCGGTCACAAAGCCAGCGGCCATTTGTGAGAGAGCGCCGGACCTGGTTACCTCAACAGCAAAGCTGGAGTCGTCTTGTTGGATCACGCGATAGTTGGCCATGACTGTCCATAACTGGTTAGGAAATTCGAGCGATTCTTGCTCAGTTCAGATGAGCCTTTCGCGTGCACACCAGGTCTTCGCTGCTAAGATCGAAAATTACCTTGCCGGCGCGCACGATCCCGACAACATCTGCATATACATATGTCACCGCATTGCAGGTGACTTCGAAGGTGAAGGACTGACCCCGCGGGTGTCCGTAGTCATTACAAAACTCCTTAAAGTCATAGACTATCTGGCCATCAAAATCGGACACCTCTCAATGCTCCTGAGCGCTTCGTGCCTTGCTGCAGCGGCAGTAACTCGCATTCGGCGGGTTGGACGGTGCTCTTCCAGTAATGAATGCCAAAGGCTCTCCTTGATACCTTGCTCGTCGAGAGTTGCAGCGGGCGGACTGGTTTCTGCGCAGCCACAGATCCCGTGGCAATTCTGGAACCCGCTTCCGCTTGTCATTATTCAGACCAAACCGTTATGAACTCTATTCTGCCTACGTTATGCCATCAAAGGCATATCGAACAGCTTATCCTGGACGATGTGCCAGTAGGGCGGTGTGGTACCGACTACACGAAAGGCCTGCCTAGAACCCGAGCTTCTGACCCGTGATTCTGGCGGAGTCATAAGCACAAGCCAAAGAGAACGAGGCACGCGTCATAACGCAGAACAGCGACTTATGTGGGGAGTTCACGCTGCGATGCAAGGTCGTCGCCTATCACGGGTTCGCTTGCAGCATCAGGTGCTACCGTGCCGAACGTCAAGTTGCTCGATTGCCGTTGGCGCCAGAGGATTGCTACCGACCAGTTCAGACGAAATCCATCGTCTCGCCTCTATGCACCGCTGGTGAAACACATCATATCAGCACATCAACCATTTATCGAGGTGAGCAGGGTGGCAGCGACATCGATGACCCCGACGATGGTGGCTGCAGCCGTCGCGGCGACAGCCGCCAAAATCAAGCCCGAAGACCCTAGCCCGTTTCGCAAGGGCGATGCGGTGGTCTATCCGGCGCATGGCGTTGGACGAGTGGATCGTGTGGGTTTCGAGGAAATTGCCGGACATCGGTTGAATCTGATCCACATCTCGTTTGAGCATCATCGGATGACACTGCGTATTCCCGTGGCCCAGGCGCGCGGTACTGGGCTGCGAAAGCTTGCCACCCGACAGGCTCTGGACGCTGCTCTGGCCACGATGAAGGGTCGGCCTCGCGCAAGTCGGCTCATGTGGGCCAAACGCTCCCAGGAGTACCTGGCGAAGATCAACACCGGCAACCCTGGCGCACTGGCCGAGGTGGTGCGCGATTTACGGTCGGTCGGCGACGGCTCCGGCAGCAGTTTCAGCCAACGCAATCTCTTCGAGCTTGCGCTGGAGCGCCTGGCTGCCGAATTCGCTGCGGTTAATCGGATCGCGAGACCGGACGCGATCGATATGCTCAACCGAGAGTTGGTCGAGGCGCGAGCGGCCAGCACAGCCGAGCACCAGCCATCAAATGTCGACGTGTGATTCCATCATTGTGCTGGTAAAGCCGCGTCGGTGGCCCTATTTGCAACTGACGGCGCTTTTCAGCGTGGGTCTATCGTACCTTGTCTATGCGACCCCGTCGCTTTCGATGCTCCCAACATGAAAAGCATTCCGGTCCGCACCGTGCGGATCGCCGGATTGCAAGGAGAATGACGCGATGTCGGAAGGCACGGTCAAATGGTTCAATTCCCAGAAGGGCTACGGTTTCATCCAGCCGACCGACGGGTCAAAGGATGTGTTTGTGCACATCACGGCAGTCGAACGCGCCGGCCTCACTGGTCTGAATGAAGGGCAGAAGGTCAGTTTCGATTTGGAGCGCGGTCAACAGGGTAAGATGTCCGCGACGAACCTGAAGGCGGTCTGACGCTTGTCGGTCGCACTGCCGTGGGGCAGCGCGACCGATCCCGCCGATGAACGCTGACCCCTAGATTTGCGGCTGTTCCGGCGACGTGCCTGGATCGAATATTGCGCCCGCGTCGAACTCCGCCTCTTCCTCCTCGGCGTCGCCGCCCACACGCTCGCCGCGTGCCTGCCGCTCGGCCTCCTCCTGGCTGCGGGCGACGTTTACGATCACCGGGATCGATACCTCCGGGTGCAGCGCAACGCGGACGCGCGCCAGGCCCAGCGACTTGATGGGATGTTCCAGTTCGACCTGCTGCCGGTTGATCGTGAGCCCCGCGCTGGTGGTCGCCTCGGCGATGTCGCGCGCCGAGACCGAACCGTAGAGGCTGCCCGATTCTCCCGCCTGACGAATGATCATCACCGAGAGACCGATGACCCGCTCGGCCACCCGCTCCGCCTCCTCACGCCGCTTCAGGTTCTGCGCCTCGAGTTGCGCGCGCTCCTGCTCGAAGCGAGCCAGGTTATCGTTGCTCGCCCGCAGCGCCTTCTTCTGCGGCAACAGGAAGTTACGGGCGTAGCCCGGGCGGACCTTCACCAAGTCGCCCATCTGCCCGAGCTTCTCCACCCGCTGGAGCAGGATCAGTTCCACATCAGCCATGTGCTTGCTCCGTCAACTCACCGTGTAGGGCAACAATGCGAGAAAACGGGCGCGCTTGATCGCGACGGCCAGTGCGCGCTGCTTCTTCGCCGAGACCGCGGTGATGCGGCTGGGGACGATCTTGCCACGCTCGGATAGAAACCGGGACAGCAACCGCACGTCTTTGTAGTCGATCTTCGGCGCATTCGGGCCCGAGAACGGACAGGACTTGCGACGACGGTAGAAGGGCCGCCGGGCACCTACTGCGGCGCGACGCGCGGCGGGATTGATTTCGGTGGTTTCGGACATGGCCTATTCCTCGGCATCCACGCGGAGATCGTCGGGAGGGCGGTACTCATCGCGCGCGCGAAACTCCTCGCGGTCATCGAAGCCGCGGCGGCGGCCGCTGTCGAACCGGCCAGCGGGTTTGGGACCGCGGAAGGAGCGCTCCCGGTCGTCTGACTTGCGCGTGAGTACGGCAGAAGGCGCCTCCTCGATCTCATCGACGCGCAACGTCATGAACCGCAGGATGTCCTCGTTCAGCCCGAGTTGGCGTTCCATTTCCGTGACGAACGTCGGCTTGGCGTCGAGGCCGAGCAACATGTAGTGGCCCTTGCGGTTCTTCTTGATGCGGTAGGCCATGCTCCGCAGACCCCAGTATTCGCGCTTCTTCACCTCGCCTCCCTCGGTCTCGAGTTGGCTGGCGATGCCGTCGACAATGCCTTCGACCTGCTGTTGCGTGACGTCATTGCGTGCGATCAGCACGCATTCGTAAAGCGGCACGATTACACTCCCTATGGCTGGAGGCCCGCGGGACTGCGGGCATAGCCGGGGGCGATGCCGTCGCCGCCCGGCAGGGAAGGCGGGGGTTAAGCACGACCGAGGCGGCCGGCGCAAGTCTGGCGGTCAGAACGCCTGGTCCCAAGGCTCGGGCAACATGGCGTAGCTGTTGCCCTGGCGGACGATGTGCGCAAAGCCGGGGAAGTGCATGTGCATGCCCGCAACGAGCAGCCGATCGGTCGCGACCATGTCGAGCACCCGCTTCCGAGTCGCCATGGCAGCATGCGGATCGGTGTCGAACTCGATGGTGACCTCGGGGCGAGGAATCTGAATATCCGGGACGTGCACGATATCGCCCCAGATCAGCAGCGAATCGCTGCCGGACGAAATCATGTAGCCGCTATGTCCCGGCGTGTGGCCGTGCAGCATCACCGCGGTGACACCGGGAAACACCTCGGTGGCGGCGGAGAACGTGTGCATCACATTGTGATAAGGGGCCATCTGCTCACGTGCACACTGGAAATACAGTTTCTTTGCGCGATCGCTCGCCTTGGCCATCGCCCCATCGTCATTCCAGTGACGCGGCTCGTTCTCATGCACAACCAGCTCGGCGTTGGGGAACAGCTTGCGGCCCGACTTAGGATCCGTGAGCCCCGCCGAATGATCGGGATGCATGTGGGTCAGGATCACCTTCTCGACGGCAGCCGGATCGATGCTGGCAGCGGCCAGGTTCCGCTGCAGCTTGCCGGCGGTGGGCAGCAGGTAGTCTCCGGATCCGGTCTCGATCAAAGCCAGTCGGCCCGCGGAGTGTATGGCATAGCAATTCACCGACGTCCGACGTCCTGGTCGGAAATTGTCGCTGAGCACACGCGTGGCGTCGTCCGGTGCGATGTTCTGGAGCAGATCGACAGTACCATCGAGGTAACCATCTGACAGCGCGGTAACCACGATGTCGCCGATGCGGCGGTGGTATACGCCTGGAATCTGCTGGCTCGGTGGCTGGATCACGGACAATTTCCCTCCTTCAGGGGGCGCGGCGCACAGGCACGCCGCAGGCGATCATTGATGGCACGTCCGATGCCGTGATCTGGCACCGGCATGGCCGCAATTCCAATCAGTCCTAGCGCCGGCGCGTGCTCATCGAGTATGCGCAGGCCAGCAAACAGTCGCGACGCAGCTTCAGGCAGATCACCCCGGTCGCTCAAGCTGAACACGAGCGGAGCGCCCGGCAGCGGCGCGCCAAATGCCAGCAACGCTTCGTCCTTTCCAACCTGGGTGACGTCCATGCGGACGGGCAGTCCTGGCGCGTAGTGCGAAGCAAGCATCCCGGGTGATCGAATGGTGTCGGGCGTTTCGCTGTAAGACGCCACCGGGCCGATCAAGCTTTCGATTGCCTCGATCGTCGTGCCGCCGGCCCGCAGCAGTCTCGGTTGCTCGGAACAAAGGTCCAATACCGTCGACTCCACGCCGACGTCGCATGGACCACAATCCAGGATCGCCGCAATCCGGCCGTCCAACTCGACCTGTACATGCTGCGCTGTCGTGGGACTCACCCGGCCGGATCGATTGGCTGACGGAGCAGCGACCGGCCGGTCCACCATCCGCAGCAATGAGCGTGCGGCATCGTGCGCCGGGACGCGAATAGCCAATGAGTCGAGCCCCGCGCTCGTCAGAAGACTGACTGAGCAACGGCACGCACGAGGCAGGACGAGAGTTAATGGACCGGGCCAAACTGCTCTTGCGACACGACGTGCCGCCGCAGATGCAGCAACGTCCGCCAGCGCTCTGTCGCTATCCGGATAATGACAGATCAGAGGATTGAAGCGCGGTCGATCTTTCGCGACGAACACCGCCGCAACAGCGCTATCGTTGGTTGCGTCAGCCCCCAGTCCATACACCGTTTCAGTCGCGAAGGCGACAAGCGCACCCTTGCGCAGCAGGGTGGCGGCGCGTCCGATGCCGTCGCGACCGGCCTGTAAGAATTCCGTCATACTGTCGGCTGATTAGCCCTGCAGATCGGCTATGGCAAAGGTGAGGCGCACTGCTACAGTTTGCACTCGTTGCGCAATCAGCGGCAAATTCCAGGGGAGTTCTCAACATGCTAGATATTGCCTTCGCCAAACCGGCATTGCCGAAATCCGGCGCCCTCGTCTTGCTGATCGGTGAAGGTGAAGTTGCTTCAGGCCTCTGGCAGCAGGTTGATGAAGCGACAGACGGCGCCATTGCACGGGCCTTCAAGTCAGCCGAATTCAATGGGGCGAAGGGCAAGACCTGCTCGATCCTGGCACCTGGCGCCGGCTTGTCGCGCGTCGTGGCGGTGGGTCTTGGCAAGCCTGCAGTACTCGACACCCGCGTGTTGAATGACGCTGGCGGACATGCCGTTGCCGCGTTGCGGCAGGAGCAGAATGCGGTCATCGCGACGGGCATGCTGCAGGCCGCACAGGCGGCCGAGGTAGCACTTGGCGCCGTGCTGCGCGCCTATCGCTTCGACAAGTATCGCACAAAGGAGAAGCCGGAGGATAAGCCGAAACTGGCAAAGCTGGCAGTGCTGGTGAATGAGGCAGCGGCGGCCAAAACCGCATGGGATGCGCTGGAGGGGGTGGCAAAAGGCGTTGCACTGTCACGCGATCTGGTGAGCGAGCCTCCCAATGTGCTGAACCCGGCCGAAATGGCGGACCGCTGCAAGAAGCTCAGCGAGCTTGGGGTAAAAGTGGAAGTCTTGGGCCCTCGCGAACTAGGGCGACTGGGATTCGGGGCGTTGCTCGGCGTTGCCCAGGGCAGCGTGAATGAACCCCGCATGGTGGTGATGCAATGGAACGGCACCGGGAATGGCCGCAAGGCAAAGGGCAAACCGGTTGCCTTCATCGGCAAGGGGGTCACCTTCGACACCGGCGGCATCAGCATCAAGCCAGCAGGTGGCATGGAGGACATGAAGTGGGACATGGCCGGCGCCGGTACCGTGGTCGGCCTGATGGCGGCGCTCGCCGGCCGCAAGGCCAAGGTGGATGCTGTCGGTCTCGTCGGACTGGTCGAGAACATGCCGTCGGGCAATGCGCAACGTCCGGGTGACGTGGTGAAGAGCTACTCCGGGCAGACGATCGAAGTGATCAACACCGATGCCGAAGGGCGTCTGGTACTGGCGGACGTGCTCTGGTACTGTCAGCAGAAATTTGAGCCACGCTTCATGATCGATCTGGCGACGCTGACTGGCGCGATGATCGTGGCACTCGGACATGAGTATGCCGGCATGTTCAGCAATGACGACGCGCTGGCGCAGAAACTGTCCACGGTCGGACAGACGGTCGGCGAAAAGGTGTGGCGTTTCCCGCTGGACGATGCATACGACCAGCTGATCAAGTCGGAAATTGCTGACATGAAGAACATTGGTGGTCGTCCCGCGGGATCGATCAGTGCTGCGCAATTCATTCAGCGCTTCGTCAATAAGACTCCCTGGGCGCACCTGGATATCGCCGGCGTTGCATGGAGCACAAAGGACACGCCATGCATACCGAAGGGCGCTACGGCATTCGGCGTTCGGCTCCTGGATCGTCTGGTGGCCCAGCATTACGAGGAATAGGCGGCCGGTTGATTTGCCGGCCATCATCGCCCAGAAACGTCCCGCTCCATCGCGGGGACCGCCATGACGACCGGATACTTCTTCGAGGACCTGCAGGTCGGCCAGACCGATAGCCTCGGCAAGACGATCACCGAGGCCGACGTCCTGCTCTACGCGGCTGTGTCCACGGACACCAATCCGATTCACATCGACGCGGAGGCGGCGAAACAGTCGATGTTTGGCGAGCGCATTGCGCATGGAATGCTGTCCGCGGGCCTGATAAGCGCGGTCCTTGGCACGCGCCTGCCGGGTCCCGGATCGCTCTACATGCGACAGTCGCTGCGCTTTGCGGCGCCGGTCAAGATTGGTGACACGGTTAAGGCCACCGTCACGGTGACCGCTCTCAACGCGGAGAAGAAGCGCGCCACGCTCAGCACGGTGTGTAGCGTGGGCGATACCGTCGTGATCGAGGGCGAGGCCTATGTTCAGGTCCCGTCACGCGGGTGATGCAGATCTTCCGCGACTGGCGTGATCTGTCGGCGGATGCACGCGGCGCCACGGTAGCCCTGGGCAACTTCGACGGGGTCCATCGCGGCCACGCCGAGGTCATCAAGGCGGCGCACGCTGCGCGCCCCAAGGTGCCACTCGCGGTACTGACGTTCGAGCCGCATCCGCGCGAGCACTTCCGTCCCGACGATCCGCCGTTCCGGTTGACGCTGTCGGCCGAACGCGCCGAGGCTCTGGAAGCACTCGGCGTGACGCTGCTGTACGAGCTGCCGTTCAACGACGATTTCAGCCACATGCCGGCGGAGCAGTTTATCGGCCAGGTGCTGCACCAGGGACTGGGCGCGCGGCATCTGGTGTGCGGACCGGACTTTGCGTTCGGCCACCGAAGGGGCGGGGACACCGGCTTTCTGGCCCGACGCGCCGAGGCGCTGGGGATGGGGCTGACGCTGGTGCCCTTGCTCGCCGACGCCAATGGTCCGATCTCGGCCACCCGGATTCGCCGGGTCCTGCAGGACGGATATCCCGAACGCGCTACCGCCGATCTTGGTCGGCCCTGGACCATCCGCGGGATCGTCGCGCATGGCGACGCACGCGGCCGGACCATCGGATTTCCCACGGCCAACATTGCGTTGGGCCGTCACCTGGAACCAGCGCGTGGCGTCTATGCGGTGACGGTCCGCCTGCCGAACGGACACTGGCACCCAGGCGTCGCCAACATCGGGCGGCGTCCGACGGTGAACGAAGGTCCGGAAAGCCGGCTAGAGGTCAATATATTCGACTTCGACGCCGACATTTACGGCGCGGAGCTGTCGGTGGCGCTGCACGCCTATATCCGCGAGGAACGGCGCTTCGCGGGCCTCGACGCACTGAAGACGCAGATCGCAACCGATGCCGAGAAGGCACGGCGATGGCTGGCTGACGCGTGACGCACGAGGTCTGAAGCGCCGTCAGTCACCGTGGATGCGTTCGCGCACTTGTTGCTCACCGCATACAACCACCTCGCGGCGAACATAGTGGTGGAGTGGGGTTTAACCCAGCTGTAGGTGAAGCCATGGGCACTGATGCTCCTCGAAACTCGTTGGCCCATGGGCAGCCGTCCTCGTGCGGTCTATACCCTGGGCAATGAAACCTCCGCACTCCAACCGCCCGGGTGGCGGCAATCGTCCGCCAGGCGGCGGCGGTCCGCCGCGCCCCCACGGTCATCCCAACGACCGCCAGCCACGGCGTGAGCAGGGCGGTTTCGGCCAAGGCGGCCAACAAAGGGACAGTCGTCCGCAAGGTGGCCAGGGCCAGGGGCAAGGCAAACCGTTTCAAAAGCGTGATGGTCGGCCGAACAAGTCCTTTCGCCCAGACCACCAGCGCGACCATCGTCCGCGACCGCCGGAGACGCCGCGCGGCGCTGTCTGGCTGTATGGCCTGCACGCTGTGGCCGCCGCACTGGCCAATCCTGGCCGCCGGCTCCGCCATCTGATGCTGACCGAGGAGGCCCAGCAGACACTGGCACAACGTCAGCCGCCGCCCTGGCCGCTGGCCCCCGAGCAGGTGGACCGCGGACGGCTCGATCATCTGCTCGGTCGCGATATTGCCCACCAAGGGGCTGCACTGCTGGCTGACCCGCTGGCAACGCCCAGCCTGCAGCAGGCGCTGGAGCGTCCCGGGCCGCTGATCGTGCTCGACCAAGTCACTGATCCACGCAATGTCGGTGCGATTCTGCGTTCTGCGGCGGCGTTCGGCGCGGCGATGGTCATCACCCAGGACCGCAACGCGCCCGAGGAGACCGGCGCGCTCGCCAAGACAGCGTCTGGCGCACTGGAAACCATTCCACTCTTGCGCGCCGTCAACATCGCGCGGACCCTGATCGCATTGAAAGCCGCCGGAATCTGGACCATCGGCCTTGATGCGGGCGGGCCGCCCCTGTCCGGTCCGGCGCTGGGGAACCGCCGTGCCGCGCTGGTGCTGGGCGCCGAAGGAGAAGGCCTCCGCAGATTGACGCGGGAAACTTGCGACGAGGTCGCCGGGTTGCGAATGCCGGGCAAGATGGAGAGCCTGAACGTCTCCGCCGCCGCATCGATAGCGTTGTATGAACTGACGAGAAGCGCATGACCAGCTATCAGCCGGACAGGGCCGCCGCCGTGCTGCACGAGGCACGCCAGCGGCGCGAGCAGCTTGCTCCTCTGGCGCAGGAGATTGCCCCTCGGACTGAAGTGGAGGGTGCCGCTGTCCAGCATGCGCTGGCGCGCCGTCTCGGTGCGACGTCGCCGGGTGGCTTCAAGATCGGCGCCACGGCAAGACGCATGCAGGACTATCTTGGCCTCAGCGGGCCAGCAGCCGGCTTCATGGCAGTCGGCAACGTTTGTCGCAGCGGTGCCGAACTGCGCCTCGCCGAGTGGCTGCGCCCGGGCGTTGAGTGCGAACTCGCGGTGCGGCTTGCCCGCGATCTGCCTGCCAGACCTTGTTCGCCAGAACAGGCGGCCGATGCAGTCGGCGACCTGATGGCTGGGATCGAGATCGTCGACAATCGCTACGGCGAGTTGCTCGAACTCGGTGTGCCCACCCTGATCGCTGATCAGGTGTTCCATGCTGCCTGCGTGCTGGGCGAACCGGGGGTGCAAGACTGGCGCACACTCGACATCGGCGCTCTGCGCGGACGGCTGATCGTTGACGGACATCAGCGCGACGAAGGCGTGGGCGCCGATCTGATGGGTCACCCGATGAATTGCCTGGCGTGGCTTGCCGGCTCACCGGTCGCCGCGGCGTTCGGTGGCCTGAAGGCGGGCCAGGTGGTGATGCTCGGCAGCGTCACGCCGCCGGTGTGGTTGACGGGTCCGGCCAGCGTCACGGTGGATTTCTCACCGCTGCCCCCAGTACAAGTACGCCTGAGCTGAGGTCGCTCGCCCTCTAACACGCCGTTAGCAAATGAGGCCGCATACTGCGTCAGTCGGTGGGCCACATCATGTTCCTCGATTGGAGCGACATCTCGGACGATCTGCAGGTCCTGCTGGCGCGCGAAGCGTTCGGGCGGGCTGCTACGACCATCGCCGAGCAGGCCGCCGCGCTGGCCGACGAAATCGATGCCGGCAATCTTGCCGATCATGGTGGGGCGGATGCGCTACGGCTGTTCGCCGCCATCCTGAACGAGAGCATCGAGGATCCTTTGCCGCCGGCCGGCATGGCGGAAGCGACGCCTACGTTCGGCTGATCGATCAACCCTTGGCTTGACCTCGCCAACCGCCATGACATGAAGGCGGTGGAGGAGCCAGCCCATGAAGATCACCGGTGTCGAGACCTATTGGACGCGCACGCCCTTCGATATGGGGGGCAAGCCGGCTTCGGTCGGCGGGCTTGGCTGGCAATCGATGAACACAGTCTGGCTGCGCATTGTCACCGATCAGGGCCTGGAGGGTTGGGGCGAGGGCTTCGGCCATGCCTCCGCAGCGGTGACCAAGACGGCGATGGATACCCAGCTTGCCCCGGCGGTACTGGGGCGGGATCCGCGCGACATTGCGGGACTGCGCCATTCTCTTGCCAAGGCATTTCATGGCTTCGGCCGCAACGGCTCGCACGTCTTCGCACTCTCTGCGCTCGATATCGCGCTGTGGGATCTCGCCGGAAAGGCGGCCAACATGCCGGTCTGGCGGCTGTTTGGCGCGACGCCGGTATCGACGCTCACCGCCTATGCCAGCCTGCTGCGATACGGTGAATCCACGCAGGTGGCCGCGGCCTGCGAGCGAGCGGTCGCACGCGGGTATTGCGATATCAAACTGCACGAGACCACCGTTCCGGAAGTGCGCGCCGCGCGTGAGGCGATCGGTCCTGAAGCACGGCTGATGGTAGACACCAACTGCCCCTGGACAGTCTGGCAGGCGATCGACATGGCGCGCCGAATGCGCGAATTCGACCTGACGTGGCTGGAGGAACCTGTGTTCCCGCCTGGCGACCACGCCGGACTTGCTCGCGTTCGCAGCGAGGGGAGCGTACCGATTGCTGCCGGTGAAAATGCCGCGGGGCTGCATGACTTTCGCGCGCAATTCGACGCGGGCGCCGTCGATGTGGCGCAACCGAGTGTGATCAAGATCGGTGGCCCATCGGGCATGTTGGAGATCGCAGCGCTCGCCAAGACGTTCGGTGTCCGGGTGGTGCCGCATAATGCCTATTTCGGTCCTGGCTTCCTCGCCTCGCTGCACGTCAATGCGACGATCGCGCCGGACGCGCCATTCGAACGTCTGTTCATCGATCTTGAGGCCAGCCCTTACCACGACCTGGTGGTGGCGAACGACGGCAAGGTGACAGTACCAGACGGGCCCGGTCTCGGCCGCGATCCGGACCTTGCCGTGCTGCGGCGTTATCTGGTCGCTGGACCAACGCTGCACGAAGCATAGCGGACACCGGCTCGTGTCCCCGGAACACGGCAATCTGACTAGTCGTCTGGCTGGTCGATGGCTGATCGTCCCGGAACCGCTCCGCTTGCCGCTCTCGGGACATTCCGATGCTGTTCTGCCTCCGCGTCGCTGCCGCTGCGCTGTTTGTGCCAGCGGTTACTCACGCCGACACATTGGCTCGCAACGCCCGGCTGATAATGCCGGTGAGGTCGGCGTGCATCTCCTCGCCGTTCGGCCCTCGGGTTCTGCCGAACCGGCCCCTGGCCGGCAGCTATCACTACGGCATCGATATGCCTGCGCCACTCGGCGAGCCAGTCCGAGCCGCCGCCTCAGGCAAGCTCATCCGCATCCAGCACAAGGGTCCAGGCGGGCTCGAGGTGTTGGTTCAACACGACCGGTTTGTCGGCGTTTACAGCCATCTCGGAACGGTGTCGTCGGCGCTCGCCGAAGGAAAGGTGACGTTGGCAGCGGGCGAGGAACTGGGCGCGATCGGGCAAACCGGAGTGACCTATGGCATGCACTTGTACTTCGAGATGATAGAGGGCGGCAGGGCAGTGGATCCCGCGCCATATCTCCGCGTGCCGCTGTGCAATAATGGTATCTACCGGACGCGCGACGATATGCTGGGTGCCGACGGCAAGGTGCCACCGACACGGCACTACGCGCGACGGAAGTAACCTTGCGTCGGCTCGTGACGCAGCTGGTCCTTCAGAAGACCGCTCGGCGGCAGGATCAACAGGACGACGGGAACACCGAGAAGCCCGAAACGATCAGGCTGGACCGCCAGCCGATGGTGACCGTGAGGAGTGCCATGACCGGCGGTCCAGATTGAGGCCGGTGGAGCGGCTGAGGGCCATCGGACGGCGTCTCCGGGACGGCCGGACGAAATGCGCAGGCCGACCTGGCGCGTCAACTCGCCTGAGCGAGCGTGTCGAGTTGCCAACCGGTCGTTCTTGTTACCCCACCGTCGGCCATCGTTGTGACGCTCTCGCTGCGAAGCAGCACACCAGTGGCACGATCGATGAGATAGCGCATTTCGGCTCGCACATCGGCCCGGCCGAACGCGTCGTGACGCACGACGCGCAATTCGAGTGCCGGCCGCGGCTGACCGGCCACATCAACCATCCGGTTGGCGGTGTGGGTGACTGTTACGTCGTTCCACATCCGCGCGTCGTCGTCGCGGAACAAGGCCTCGGTGCCAACCGGCCCGGTGAGCGCGGTCAGAAACGCCTGTCGCGCCTGCTCGCTGATCGGTCGCTTCGGATTCGGGCTCCAGAAGCCGAAATACATTGGGTGTGAACGGTCCGACCACTCAAGCAGGCAACGCTGCGGATCTGTCGGATCGCTGCCGAGATAACCCACCCGCACACCATCGGCCAGCGTGGCGGACCCACCGGCCGCGCAATCGGGAATGTCTCCAAGACCGGCTTCCGTGTGCTGCAATTGCGCCGCCCCCGCCTCATTCTTGGAGGCAGCAGGCGGTGTCTGGCAGCCAGCAGTGCAGAGAACGAGGGTAGCGAAAATCGGGAGCAGGCTCTTGAAATGCATCGCCGACTGTTACCATGGCACTATCGATTCGCCGAGTAGTCCATTGGTCACACGTGGTTTATTCGACTCTCCTACCATTCCGATCGGACACGGTTCCGATGCGGTTTGTTGGCCAACCGGCACGCAGCCTGCCAAGAGGCACTGGTGAGCTTTCCGGCCTGGCTTCCCATCTTGCTTGGCTTTTTGACGGCGGTCGGGCCGTCCACCACCGATATGTACCTACCAGCGTTCCCCGCGATCGAAGCCTCTTTCCGCTCGCCCCCGGGATCGGCGCAGCTCACGCTGGCGGCGTGGTTCGCCGGGCTGGCGGTTGGACAGATCACGCAAGGCACGCTGTCCGATCGATTCGGCCGTAAGCGGCCTCTGATTGTTGCTACCGCGATCTACACCCTGGCGTGCCTGGGATGTTCCCTGGCGCCATCGATCGAGTGGCTGGCAACCTTCCGGGCCCTTTCCGCGATCGGTGCCTCCGCTGGCATGGTGATCCCACGCGCGATGGTGCGCGATCTCGCTGAAGGACACGCCGCTGCCGTGCTGCTGTCGCGGCTGTCGCTGGTCATGGGGGCTGCGCCGATCCTCGCGCCGACAGTGGGCAGCGCTGTGCTGGCTTTCGCGGATTGGCGCGGGATCTTCTGGATCCTCACCGCGTATGGCGCGCTCTGCTGGGTGTTGGTCATCGTGTTGCTGCCGGACACGCTGCCCGAGGAGCGTCGCATCCGGCTGCGTTTCGGCGAGCAGTTGGCACGCTATAGAAGTATTCTGCGCGAGCGCGGCTTCCTGACGCATGCGGCAATGGGTGGGTTCGCGACATTCGCGTTCTTTGCCTATCTGGGCGGGTCGTCGCCGGTGTTCATCCAGGGCTTCGGGCTGACACCGGCGCAGTATGCACTGATCTTCGGCGCGAACTCGGTTGGCCTGATCTGCTGTGCGCAGCTGAACCCTCTGCTGCTGCGCCGTTTCGGGCATTCTGCGGTACTCCGCGGGGTCGGGCGCGTGCATCTCTGTGCGACTGCGATTCTCACCGTGATTGCTTACGTCCTCGGCCGCCGCGCATCTGCCACTGCCATCCCGACCCTGCACGCATCTGCCTGGTTTAGTTCTTCCGCTGGTAGATCAACGGGCTCGGGAATATCCTCGCCGCTGAGGTTATCGCTCCTCTGAGCGAGGGGTCACTGCATGGATGTAGCAACGTGGTTGCGTGGGCTGGGGCTCGGACAATACGCCCAGCTCTTCCTGGACAATGACATCGATAGCGAGATCCTGCGCGGGATGACTGCAGAGGACTTGAAGGAGCTGGGCATCAGCTCTTTCGGCCACCGCCGTAAGCTCTTCAACGCTATTGCCGCCCTAGGGCCTGCGCCTCCGACGCGTGATGCGGGTCAGTTTGCAAGGGGCTCGACATCTGCTCCCGTCTCACCTGCATCAATCGATGCTGAACGCCGACAGTTGACGGTGATGTTCTGCAACCTCGTCGGCTCGACGGCGCTGTCGACGCGTTTTGACCCGGAGGATCTGCGCGAGTTGATCGGGAACTACCACCGCGCGGTAGCTGATACGGTCGGCCGCTTCGACGGCTTTGTCGCCAAGTACATGGGCGACGGGGTATTGATCTACTTCGGTTATCCGCACGCACATGAGGACGATGCCGAGCGGGCGGTGCGTGCCGGTCTCGCCGTGATCGAGGCGGTAGGCCGGCTGCCGGCGCGGCAGGATTTGCAGGTCCGGCTCGGAGTCGCCACCGGGCTCGCCGTGGTGGGCGATCTGCGAGATGGCGACGAGATCGCGCTGTTAAGCGAGCTACTGTCATTGCCTAGTTCGGCGACGCACCTCAGGCTCAGCCCTCAGCGCAAGCGGGAGAGACTGTGCGAGGCGCTACTCAATCAGCTCGAAGCCGAGGCGCGACACCGGCCGGTGCTGATGGTGTTCGAGGACGCCCATTGGGGTGATCCAACCTCTCGCGAGTTGTTGGATCTGACCGTCGACCGGGTGCGGCAGCTGTCCGTGCTCTTGGTGATCACCTTCCGACCGGAATTCCAGCCGCCATGGAGCGGCCGTGCCCAGGTTACAAGTCTGTCGCTCAACCGGCTCGGCGAACGTGACGGCGCGGCACTGGTGCGAAAGCTGGCCGGCAGCACAGCACTTACGCCCGAAATCATCACCGAGAGTGCCGAGCGCACTGACGGGGTGCCGCTGTTTGTCGAGGAGCTTACCAAGGCGGTACTTGAAAACGCCGCTCAGGGCGACCGAGGCGTCGGGGTGCTGGGGCGGGCGACACGCACTGCGCAATCAGTTCCGGCGACCTTGCATGCCTCGCTAATGGCGCGGCTCGACCGGCTTGGTCCGGCACCCAGGCAAATCGCGCAGATCGGTGCGGTGCTCGGCCGCGAGTTCGCCTATGAGCTGATCAAGTCGGTGGCCCAGCGTCCTGAGAGGGAACTGCAAGTCGCTTTGGATCTGCTTAGCGATGCAGGCCTCCTGTTCTGTCGCGGAACGGCTCCCCACGCCACCTACCTGTTCAAGCACGCGTTGGTGCAAGACGCTGCCTACGCGACCCTGTTGCGCGGGCGTCTACAGGAACTGCACGCGCGCACTGCAGCTACGCTGGAAGAACATTTCGCCGATCTGGTCGAGCGCCAGCCGGAACTGCTCGCTCACCACCTGACGGCTGCCGGAACACTGAACGGGCCGTCGATCAATGGTTGTAGGGCGGGGCAGCACGCCGCAGAGCATTCGGCGCATCGCGAGGCAATCGGTCCTTTCAACCGAGGCCTCACATCGCTTGGTTCACTGCCGGAAACCGCGGAACGGGACCGCAAGGAAGTCGAATTCCAGCTCGCCAACGGCGCTTCTCTGATAATGGCGAATGGATTTGCGTCGCCCGATGCCGCACAAGCCTACACGCGTGCGCGGGATCTCTGTGAGAAGCAGGGCGATACTTTTCGTCTGTTGGTCGCGCTCTTCGGTTTGTGGAACTTTGCCCGTACATCGGACTTCGACGCGGCACGTAACCTGTCGCACGGGATGCTGGTGTTGACGCGGAACCACGACGACATCGGGCTGCGGTTGCAGGCGCATCATGCCGCCTGGACGACCAACTTTTTTCGCGGCAAACTTTTCCCAGGGCGCACGCAATGCGAGGAGGGACGCAGGCTCTATGATTTCGAACGGCATCGCTCGCACGCAATGCTCTACGGCGGACACGACCCTGGGGTCTGCGCACGAAGCATTGCAGGCTTTACCAACTGGCTGATCGGCTACCCTGATCAGTCGCTGGCAAGCGGCACCGATGCTGTGGCACTCGCGGAACGGCTCGGCCACCCGTTCACGCTTGGCATCACGCTTCTCCAGGCGACCGTTTTAGACCAGTTGCGGCGAGAGCCGGGCGCGGTCTTGCAGCGGGTGGATGCTGCCGAGGCCGTGGCGGCCGAACAGCGCCTCAGTTTGCACATCGACTTCCGCGTTTTGCGCGGCGGTGCATTGTTTGCGCAGGGCGCGGGAGTTGAGGCGGTGGCAATGATCCGAGAAGGGTTGAATGAGCGGAACAGAGCCGGCGCAAAACTTTACCGGCCTTTCTGCCTGGCACTCTTTGCGGAGACGCTCGAGGGTGCGGGTGAGCATGAAAGCGCACTCGCCGCGCTATCGGAGGCGCTCGCGCTTGCTCATGAAACGGGTGAGCGGTGGTGGCAGGGGGTGTCTCTGCTATCCCAGAATTGCCTCATTGAAAGCGAAGCGAGCTTTCAGCGCTCGATCCGAATCGCGCAAGCCCAACAAGCAAAATCGCTGGAGTTGCGCGCTGTCCGGGATCTCGCTCGGCTCAGGGGCGAGCAGGGGCGGCGCGCCGAAGCCCGTGATCTGCTCGCCCCGGTCTACGGGTGGTTCACTGAAGGCCTCGATACCGCCGATCTCAAAGAGACCAAGGCACTGCTGGACGAGTTGCGGTGAGCCGGGCAATCCGAATGACCAAAGCCGGCCGCGAACGACTGCTTCCTCGGCAACGGGGCGAACCGCTGGGCATGGGCGGGAGCGATAGCTTCGGGTCGCAAACGGAAACGTCGTGTGGTCACCCGTTGCGGAACGTATAGCTGTAGCCATTCAGCGCCGGCGCGCCGCCGAGATGCGCATATAGTACTTTGGAGCCAGCGGGAAAGTATCCTTTGCGTACCAGGTCGATCAGTCCTTGCATCGATTTCCCTTCATAGACCGGGTCGGTGATCATGCCCTCAAGCCGTGCGGTCAGACGGATTGCTTCCAACGTCTCCTTCGACGGCACGCCGTAGTGCGGATAGGCGTAGTCCTCGAGCAGCACGATGTCGTCGGTCTCGATGTCGCGCACGCCGACCAGAGCGGCCGTGCTGCGCGCAATGTCCAATACTTGCGCCTTGGTCTGCGCCGAGGTGCCTGATGCATCGATGCCAATAACATTGCGTGTGCGTCCGTCCGGGACGAATCCAACCACCATGCCGGCATGCGTGGAACCGGTGACCGTGCATACAATAATATAGTCGAAGCGGAGGCCCATCTGCGCCTCCTGATGCCGCACCTCCTCGGCGAAACCGACATAGCCGAGACCGCCGAATTTATGCACCGAAGCGCCGGCGGGAATGGCGTACGGCTTGCCGCCTGTTGCTTTGACTTCCTCGAGCGCTGCGGTCCAGCTTTCCCGGATGCCGATATCGAATCCTTCGTCCACCAGGCGCGTCTCGGCGCCCATGATCCGCGAGAGCAGGATATTGCCGACCCGGTCATACACAGCGTCCTCGTGCGGTACCCAGCTCTCCTGGATCAGCAGACACTTCATGCCGAGTTTCGCCGCCACTGCCGCAACCATGCGGGTGTGGTTGGATTGCACGCCGCCGATCGACACCAGAGTATCGGCATTCGAGGCTATCGCGTCGGGGACGATGTATTCGAGTTTTCTGAGTTTGTTGCCGCCCAACGCAAGGCCAGAATTGCAGTCCTCGCGCTTGGCATAGATCTCTACGCCGCCGCCAAGATGTTTGGAGAGTCGCACAAGGT
>JBKPSV010000101.1:0-5719 GCA_046735215.1 Pseudomonadota bacterium
GCCTTCGACTCCATTCAGCACATAATGCGTGACGTCAATTACGGGTGGCTGCTTCGATACGTCCATCAGAATGGCGCATCGATGTTCTTCATCGTCACCTACATCCACATCTTCCGCGGCATGTACTACGGCTCTTATAAGTCGCCGCGCGAACTCTTGTGGATGATCGGCGTGGTCATCCTGCTGATCATGATGGCGACCGCTTTCATGGGATACGTGCTGCCCTGGGGGCAGATGTCCTATTGGGGCGCCACCGTCATCACCAACCTGTTCTCCGCCTTCCCGATCGTCGGCGAGCCGATCGTGACGTTCCTGTGGGGCGGGTTCAGCGTCGCCAATCCCACGCTGAACCGGTTTTTCTCACTGCACTACCTGCTGCCGTTCGTGCTCGTGGGCGTGGTGTTCCTGCACGTCGCCGCCCTGCACGTGGTCGGCTCCAACAACCCGCTCGGTATCGACGTGAAGTCGCCGCAGGACACGCTGCCGTTCCATCCCTACTATACGGTGAAGGACAGCGTTGGCCTTTGCGTGTTCTTCATGGTCTACGCGATCCTGGTGTTCTTCGCGCCGAACTTCCTGGGCGACGTAAACAACTTCATTCCGGCCAACCCGCTGCAAACGCCCGCCGATATCGTGCCTGAATGGTACTTTCTGCCGTATTATGCCATCCTGCGCTCGGTGCCGAACAAGCTGCTGGGCGTCTGTATGATGTTCGGCTCGATCCTGATCCTGTTCGTGCTGCCCTGGCTGGATACGTCAAAGGTTCGCAGCGCGCGCTTCCGGCCGATCTATCGGCAGATCATCTGGGTCTGGGTGCTCGCCGTCATCGTGCTGGGTGCCTGCGGCGCACATAAGCCCGAGGGCATCTGGGTGGTGCTCGCCCGTATCGGCACGCTCTACTACTTCCTGCACTTCCTGGTGATCCTGCCGGTCCTGGGCAAGCTCGAGCGCCCGCTGCCGCTGCCGGAGAGCATCAGTCGACCGGCTATCCGCGGCGGTGGCCCGGTTCCTTCAGGCGCCACGGCCAAGCCGATGGAGAAGGCATGATGCGGGTCATGCGTTCGTTGCTGACCGCGGCGCTGGTGGCGTTCGCCGCTTCGGCATCGGCACAGGAGGAGGCGCCGACGCCTCCGTCCCAGCACTGGAGCTTTCAGGGACCGTTTGGTTCGCTTGACCTGGCTGCCGCGCAGCGAGGCTTCCAGGTTTATTCCGAGGTGTGCGCGGTCTGCCACTCGGTTGAATATTTGCACTATCGCGATCTGCGGGGGATCGGCCTGAGCGCCGATCAGATCAAGGCGATTGCGGCTGCGGTAACCGTGCCCCAGGGCCTGGACGACAACGGCGAACCGAAGGAAGGGCCGGCAACACCGGCCGATCAATTCAAGGTTCCGTATCCGCTGCCCAATCCGCTGCAGATCGGGGTTACGCACACCAATGAGAAGGCAGATCGCGCGGCCCACAACGGCGCGCTGCCGCCGGATCTGTCGCTGATGGTCAATGCACGCGAAGACGGCCCTAACTATGTTTATGCCGTCCTCACCGGCTACGCCGAGCCACCGGCCGGCTTCAAGATGATGGAGGGAATGAACTACAACAAGTTCTTCCTCGGCCATCAGATAGCCATGCCGCAGCCGTTGCATGATGACCAGGTGACTTATGCAGACGGCACGAAGGCGACGGTCGAACAGATGTCGCACGACGTCGTCACCTTTCTCGCGTGGGCGGCCAATCCTGAAATGGTGCAGCGCAAGCAGATGGGCTGGCGTTGGGTTCTGTTCTTCCTGGTAATGGCAGGCCTGACCTATGCCGTGAAGCGCAAGGTCTGGGCTGACGTGCACTGAGAAGGCGACATGCTGCAGCCCGTCATCGGCGTAATCGGTGGCTCAGGTATCTATGATATCGAGGGGCTAGAGGAGAAGGTGTGGCGGCAGGTTGCCACACCTTGGGGAATGCCGTCCGATGCACTGCTTTTCGGACGTCTCGCGGATGTTCAGTGCGTTTTCCTCCCCCGTCACGGTCGCGGTCATCCGCTGTCGCCGACACATTTGAACTACCGCGCCAACATCGACGCGTTGAAGCGTTCCGGCGTTACCGACGTGCTCTCGCTGTCAGCCGTCGGCAGCCTGAAGCCGGAACTGCCGCCGGGACATTTCGTCATCGTCGACCAGTTCATCGATCGCAGCTTCGCGCGCGAGAAGAGCTTCTTCGGCGATGGCATCGTTGCGCATGTGTCGATGGCGCATCCGGTGTGTCCTCGTCTTGGTGATGCACTGGAAACGGCGGCACGCTCATTGCACCTGCCTGTGACGCGCGGCGGCACGTATCTGGTGATGGAAGGGCCGCAGTTTTCCACCAAGGCGGAAAGCGCGTTGTATCGCTCCTGGGACTGCAGTGTGATCGGCATGACCAACATGCCGGAGGCGAAGCTCGCACGCGAAGCGGAGCTGAACTACGCGACCGTGGCAATGGTCACCGATTTCGACTGTTGGCATCCGGATCACGATCACGTCACGGTCGAAGCGGTGGTGCGCGTCCTGCTGGATAACGCCGACAAGGCGCGAGCGCTGGTGCAGCGCGTCGTGCCGGAGATCGGCAGGCCGCGTGAACCATGCCCCGCAGGTTGCGAACATGCACTGGACAACGCCGTCATCACGGCAAGCCATATGCGCGATCCCGAAGTTGCGGCGAAGCTCGAGGCTATCGCGCGGCGCGTGCTGTAGCCCTTAGCGCCTTAGCGTGCGGCCTGTGCAGTTTGCACAGCGTTCTGTAGTTCCTGGTCGCTGGCTTCAACGGCCCCCGCGCCGAGTTTCACGTCGCCATTCGACAACGGCACGGCGACCGGGGCAACCACCACCGGCGCGATGCCCTGCCGCGTCATCTCGAGCTCTTCGGCTACCTTCGGCGCCAGATCGACCACGCGACCGTCCACGAACGGGCCGCGATCCTGCACCTTCACCAAGGCAGACTTGCCGTTGTCCAGATTGGTCACCTTGGCTGTAGTGCCCAATGGCAGGGTCTTGCTCGCAGCAATGTTTGCATTTGGGTTAAATCGGTGACCATTGGCCATCTTACGGTTGTTGAAATGCTTCGCATAGAACGAAGCACGACCCTTCTGCTTGCGACCGGACTGATCGATGCGGCCGTGCGGTGTTTGCGGCGGAAGCTGCGCCAGTTTGGCTGCCTCTTGCTTGGCGGCAGGTGAATCCGGTGCCGGGGTTGCGGCCAAAGAGAGAGGCGCCCAAAGCACCATCACACTTACCAGCCCAGTCATGCGATGCGGTTTCATGGTGCTGTCTGACGCAGCAGCACGGCTTTGGTTCGTGCGAAGGACAGTCTTGTGTACCCCACACGCCGCCTTGTGAACGGCGTGTGGCATGTCGCATCAACCGATATGCTTGGCGAAGAACTCCAAAGTGCGCTTTTGTGCCACCTCGTAATCAGCCCTGCTGAAGCTGCCGCGTTCGTCGCAACCGAAGCCATGGCCTGCACCCTGATAGACATATGTCTCTACTTTCGGTTGTGCAGCGCGAATCGCTTCCACGTCACTCATTGGAATGGAAGCGTCCGTCTCGCCGAAGTGCATCTGCACCGGGCAACTCGGCCGTTCATCCTTTGTGCCGGCAATACCGGCGCCATACCAACAGCTCGATGCCGCGAACTTGGTGGTCCGCGTAGCACCCCACCACGCAACGGTTCCGCCGAAGCAGTAGCCGACAATGCCGAGTTTCTTTCCCGCCAGATGCGTGGCGGCAGCCTCAACGTCGAGCATGACCTGCTTGTCATCGAGCTTCATGCGATACGCGCGGCCTTGGTCGATGCCAGACTGGGCGTAGCCGAGTTCGATGCCCTTCTCGACGCGATCGAACAATGCCGGCGCGCAGACGGAATAGCCGTGCGCGGCGAAGCGATCACACATGTCGCGCATGTGGTGATTGACGCCGAAGATCTCCTGGATGACCACAAGGCCCTTCGTCCCGCCGGTCGGCCCGGCGGTGTAGGCCGTGAGCGTGAAACCGTCCGAAGCCTTGAGGTTTATCGTGCTGCCCATCTGTTTTCACTCCCAGTGCTGACAATGGCACGCAGGATGGCGGTCTGCGCGCCGCGGTCAACCTCTTGGCGAGGCGAACCGCGCAAAGGACTCCGCCAGCAATTCGTAAATCGGCCGCTTGAACCCGACTGCCAGGCCCGGCAACTCCGCCAGCTCGGCCCAGCGCCAGGCATCAAATTCCGGATGTGGATCGAGGTCGAGCCGGATGTCCTGGTCCTCGCCGAGGAACTGCAGCGCGAACCAGCGCTGCCGCTGGCCACGATAACGTCCGCCGAGCGCAACACCGACCAGTGCCGGAGGCAGATCGTAGGTCAGCCAGCCAGGATGCTCACCGATGATGCTGGCGCGACTGGTGCCGATCTCTTCCTCTAGCTCGCGTAGAACGGCCGCTCGCGGGTCTTCGTCCGCATCGATACCACCTTGCGGCAATTGCCAGCCGCCGGCACTCCCCTCCGCATTCGGCAGGTTCGCACGGCGTGCGACGAACACCTTGCCGTCGCGATTGAACAGGACGGCACCGACATTTGGGCGATAAGGCAGGTCAATCATTGGCCGGACGCCGGTTGCACCAACGCGCTCACGGGCGCAAGTGCCAGCCCGTCGGCCTGAAGGTTCACCGCCCATGTCGCGAGCCGCTGGAGAACGACAGGCCGGGGGGTTCCGGCGAACCCCAACGCACTGCCCTTGGTTCGAGCGACCTGCGCCAGCTGCGCCAATTTGTTCTCGACATCGGCCGCCGTCGGGGGGTCGTCCACGATGACATCGACCGACCTGCCCCATACCAGCGCAGGAGGCGGTGAGCCAGGACGGGGATCTACGTAAAGCAGGCCACGCTTCTTCAGTTCGCCGAGCACCAGGCCCATTTCTTCCGGCAGCGAGGCAAAACGCTCGCCCAACTGCGAGCCTTCGGCCCCGATGGCGCCCACGTAGCCCTGAATGCGCGACAGCACCCAGATCAGGCGCGCACGATTCTGCTCCAACGACAGGCTGGTCATCAGCGCCTGTTTGCCCGGATCATTCAGCGGAAAGCCCTGCGGTTCCATCGGGATCGAGATCAGATACTCATGCTCGGTCGAACGCGCCGTCGATAACAGCCTGCCGGTGTCCTGCGCATAGGGCGAAATTGCCAGCGTGACGCCATGCGGCAGGGCGCGCACCGCAGCCTCGCTGTCGGCTCGGTTCAGTCCAAGCCCAGCCAGCACAAGTCCGACGCGTGGCCGGCGGGAACTGCTGTCAAATCCCGCTGCGTACACTTGCATGGGGAGCCGCCCGTCCGAAGCAATCCGCGGCAGCTGGTTCGGTGCGAAGCCGGGCGCGGGTTCCAGGAGTGCCGGTTCAGGGTCGGCAATAGGTCCCGGCGTTTCCCGCCCCGGACGCAGGGCGCCGGGCTTTGGCGGCGCTACCTGCGGCTGTGGCGGAACAGCGTGGCTCTCCGCCTCTTTCGGTTGAACCGGCGCAACCGCAGCCTGCGGGAGCACGGATGGCGCGGGAGGGCCGGCCATGTGCAGCGCCACCCCGCCAAGCACCACTAATGCCACGACGAGCAACCAGAACCGGCCGAAACCTCGCCAGCCGGCAAAGAATTCCCACAGCCCAGCCAACCCCGGCAGGTCAGTTGGCCGTCACTCTGCTCTGCGCTGCCATGGCCTTCGCCAGCACCATGGCCTCCTG
>JBKPSV010000102.1:0-3347 GCA_046735215.1 Pseudomonadota bacterium
ATCTGGCCGAAGCGGTTGCCGCGCCGCACCACAGTGAGCGTGGCGTGGTTCGCCGGCCAGCCCAAGGAGAACTTCAAGCATTGTTTCCCGCTCTGATCGACGGGGAACCACCGGCACTGCGCCAACCTCTGACCGAAGCAGGAGTTATGCGATGGGGATGCGAGTCCAGCCAGGAGTGATCGGTTGCACGATCCGTCCCGTGATCGCCTCACGCGACCGATCGTTGGAGGAGATGATCTACGACACCGTGCAGCTCGCACTTACCGATGCCGGGATCACCATCGATGACGTGGACGGCATCGTGGTCGCAGCCAACGACCAGTTCGACGGCCGGTCCATTTCAGTGATGATGGCATCCGGCTCGGTCGGTGGTGTCGATCGCGACATCATGTCTACGCCATCAGCGTCGGAACATGCCTTCATCCTCGGTGCACTGCGCGTTGCCACGGGCCAGTTCCGCACGCAACTCGTTGTGTCCTGGAGTCCCACCGAGACTTCGTCGCTATCGGAAGCGCAGCGCCTCGGTACCGATCCCTATTTCCATCGCGCCCTGCCGCTCGATGAGTTATCCGCGCATGCATTGCAGGCCTCCGCGGTCGAGCGAGCAGAGCCGACCTCGCGCGCCGCGGCGGAGGCCATCGCGGAGAAGAACCGCGCGCATGGCCGTGCGGCCTGGCCTAACCCGCCAGTGCAGACACTGCCCGGCGCGTTGCGTTGGCCAGTCATGCCGAACATGACGACGGCCCCGGTGACGGGCAGTGTCGCTATGGTGCTGGCGGCGCCCGATTTCGTCGGGGAACGTGGGCTACGAGATGTGGCTTGGTTGCAGGGCATGGGGTGGGCGACTGAACCGAGCTTTCTCGGTGATCGCGACCTGACCTCGGCGCCGGCGCTCGCTGCGGCGGCACAACAGGCGTACGCCAGGGCCGGCATCACCGATCCTACTACGTCCTTGGATCTGGCCGAAGTAACGGATGCCACGCCGCATGCGGAGCTGTTGGCCTACGAGGCCTTGTCACTATGCCCGCGCGACGCGTGGCGGGCGCGCGCCACCGATGGGAGTTTCGCTCGTGGTGGCCAGCTGCCGGTCAACCTGTCGGGTGGCGTGCTGACCTGGAACCCAGTGTTCTGCACCGGGCTGATCCGCATCGCCGAAGTGGCGAACCAGATCCGCGGTCGCGCCGGGCGGCATCAGTTGCCGAATGTGCGCTGCGGTCTGGCGCATGCCGGAAGTGGGTTTGCGATGCAATATCAGGCGGCTGTCGTGCTTGGCCGGGAGGCGCGCGCATGAGTGGTGATCGTGTCGGCATCATCGGCATCGGGCAGTCGGAATTCTGTTCGCGCCGCGACGATGCCAGCTATCCCGAGCTAGTTCGCGAAGGCGTCGTGCGGGCGATGCAGGATGCGAAGCTCGACTTCGATGCGATCGAGGCAGTGGTGTATTCGCTATCGCCCGATGCGATGATCGGCATCGGCAACGCGGAAAGGCTCGGTGTGGACGCGGTCGGCGGACGCAACAAGCCGTTTCTGCGTGTCAACAATGGTGGTGCCACCGGTATATCAGCAGTTGCGGCGGCGTACTACCACGTTGCTTCCGGCATGTTCGATGTCGTGCTGACGGCAGGCGCGGACAAGATTGGCGAATGCGGCGATTCGCAGACGGTACTAAACAAGATTTGGGACCCGAGCTACGAGCGCCCATTGCCACTCGGCACCATCAACATGCTGGCGATGTCAGCCGTGCGCTACATGCAGCGCTACGGCATGACCGAGGAGGATATGGCGCGTGTCACGGTGAAGAACCGCCGCCATGCGTCGCTGAACCCCAAGGCGCACCTGCGGCGAATCGTGTCGATCGACGATGTGTTTGCGTCGCGTCTGATCTCCTGGCCAATCAAGTTGCTGGATTGCTGTCCGCAGTCGTCCGGGGGGGCCGCCATGGTGCTGGCCTCAGAAAGTTTCATCCACGACAACCACCTGGATGCGGTGTGGATCACCGGTGTCGGCCATGCAACCGAGACGTATTGGATGGGCGACCGCATGGGCAACAATCCGACAGCCGAGCACGCTGATGCCTACGCGCTGGGACGGTCGTTCGAGAAGTCGTATCGCATGGCGGGAGTCACCGACCCGGCGCGGCAGGTCCACGTGGCGGAGCTGTATGCGCCCTTCAGCAACACCGAGTTTCACTCGATCGACGCAGCCCGCCTGGTGTCGCGGCCAGGCGAGTCAGTGGCGCGGTTACGTGATGGGGAATTCGACATCGGCGGCAGGATTCCGGTCAATCCGTCGGGCGGCACGCTGTGTACCAACGCCATTGCAGTGACGGCGATGGCGCGCGTTGCCGAGGTGGCGCTGCAAGTATGGGGACGAGCCGGCGACCATCAGGTCGAGGGCGCACGACTGGGCATCGCCAGTGGCAACGGCGGTGACCACCAGATCTTTGGCACGATGGTGATCGAAGCATAGGAGCAGAAGATGGAACTGCTGGAGCGTCAGGAAGTCTGGAACATCACCTACAATCACGCCTTGGGCGAGACCGCGAGCTGGTTCTATACGCGCATTCGTGACGAAGCCGCGATCTACGGCCGGCGCTGCGCCAAGACGGGTCGCGTGTTGGTGCCGCCGCGGTCCTTCTCTGACGAGACGCTACTGCCGACGACGGATTGGGTGAAGGTGGGGCCAGGAGGACGGATCGAGGCGTTCACGATGGTCTACGAGAAATTCAACAATCTGCCTGATCCACCTTATGCCTTCGGCTATGTGCTGCTGGATGGCGCCGACACTGCGCTGGGCGGTTATTTCAAAGGCATCGACCTAGCCGATCCCCAGGCTGCGGCCGAGACGCTCAAGATCGGCACTCGCGTTGTTGCGACCTTTGCGCCGGAGCGTAAGGGCGAGATGCTGGACTTCTGGTTCGAGCTCGCTGCCTAGGCTGCGGGTCGGGAGAAAACGATGAGCCGTCGAGCGAGGCCGGGCGGCGATAGCACTTGGCGTGAGGCCGTGCTCGACCACCTTCGGCCAGCGATAAGCCTGGGTCTGGAGTTCACCATGTCGTCTTCTGATCGCGTTGCCTACAGAGTGAGAGACAAGGTTGTGGTGGTCGCCCTTGCTCGGCCCCCCGTCAATGCGATCGACCACCCGATGATCGATGCCATTCACGCTGCACTGCGCGCGGCGGAAGCCGACACCGTGGTCCGCGCCGTCATCCTCACCAGTGACCTACCGGGGATGTTCTGCGGCGGCATGGACCTGCGCATGACGGCCCAGGGCGACGCGCAGGATCTCCGGGCATTCCTTTACAAGTTCTACATGGAGACGATGAATATCCAATATGCCATGACGAA
>JBKPSV010000103.1:0-4173 GCA_046735215.1 Pseudomonadota bacterium
CCCGATTCCGGCAACCGGCGCAGCAGCGTGCGGCGGAGTAGTCTTGGCAGTGTCTTGATGTCAGGCTGACTACGTAACGGAGGGGAGACGGCCATGGTAACGGTTGGCAACGGCGATTACGTTTATGAACCCGTGGTGGACTGGGCGAAATTGCCACCGGGTTGGTCATTCAAGGAAATCGGCTCGGTCGGCGTCGACAAGAACGACAACGTCTATGTGTTCAATCGTGGTGAGCACCCGATGATCGTGTTCGACCGCAACGGCAATTTCCTGCGCTCCTGGGGCGAGGGCGTGTTTCCCCGAGCGCATGGCGTGTTTATGGCCCCCGACGACACGATCTGGCTGACCGACGACGGGGACCACACGGTCCGGCAGTGCACGCTAGAGGGAAAAGTGCTGCTGACCCTGGGCATTCCCGGTAAGCCCGCCCCATACATGAGCGGCGAGCCGTTCCACCGCTGTACCCATACCGCAATGTCACCCGAAGGCGATATCTACGTATCCGACGGCTACGGCAACTCGCGTGTGCACAAATATTCGCCCAACGGAAAATTGCTGCTGTCCTGGGGCGCACCGGGCACCGATCCAGGCGAATTCAACATCGCCCACAACATCACCTGCGACGCCGACGGCTGGGTATATGTCGCCGACCGTGAGAATCACCGTGTGCAGGTGTTCGACGGCAACGGCAAATACGAAGCGCAGTGGAACAACCTGCATCGCCCGTGCGGACTGTTCATGCCGCCTGGCAAGTGCCCGGTTTGCTACATCGGTGAACTGGGTTCGGTGGCGTCGGTCAATCGCAACCTGCCGAACCTGGGGCCGCGCGTAACCATCGTTGACCACACCGGCAAGCGCATCGCCAGGCTGGGCGGCGTGGGGCCGGGGATGGGTCCCGCCGAATTCCTGGCCCCGCATGGGCTGACGGTCGACTCGCACGGCGACCTCTACGTCGGCGAGGTGTCGTGGACCAACTGGCCGCAGACCTGGCCAAACGAGCCACGCCCCGACAACCTGCGTTCACTGCACAAGTTCCGAAAGGTCTAAACGCGCCTGACCATTGTGCGGCGCAGCAGGAGTCTGGCAGGCTCTTGGCGCACCCTGACAGGGAGTGTGCCATGAGCCTGAAGGGCAAGGTCGCGCTGGTCACCGGTTCAACCAGCGGCATCGGGCAAGGAATCGCCCAGGCATTGGCGGCCGCCGGAGCCGACGTCATGCTCAACAGCTTCGGCGACGCCGCACAGATCGAAGCGCTGCGCTCGGGCATGGCGGCAAGGTTCGGCGTGCGCGTCGGCCATTCGCCGGCCGATATGACCAAGCCGGAGCAGATCGCCGCCATGGTGGCACAAACCGACGCGGGGTTCGGCGCTGTCGACGTTCTGGTGAACAACGCCGGCATCCAGTTCGTCGCGAGCATCGACGAATTCCCTGTCGAACGCTGGGACGCAATCATCGCGGTGAACCTCTCCGCGGTGTTCCACGCCATGAAGGCCGCGATCCCAGGCATGAAGCGACGCGGCTGGGGGCGGATCATCAACATCGCCTCGGCGCACGGCTTAGTGGCAAGTGCCCAGAAGGTTGCCTATGTGGCGGCAAAGCATGGCGTTGTCGGGATGACCAAGGTGGCAGCGATCGAGCTCGCCAACCTCGGGGTGACGGTGAACGCTATCTGCCCCGGTTGGGTGTTGACGCCGCTCGTCCAGCGTCAGCTCGAAGCCCGGGCGAAGCAGGACAGCGTCGATCTTGAGACCCAGAAACAACGCTTCCTGACGGAAAAACAGCCAATGGAGCAGTTCTCCACGCCCGAACAGATCGGGGCTCTTGCGGTCTTCTTGTGCTCGGAAAGCGCGAAGACGATCACCGGCGCACCACTCTCCATCGACGGCGGTTGGGTGGCGCAGTAGAACGCCGGGATGAGCGAGACCGCGCGGTTCGCTGCCATGATGCGGCGATCCGCCGAACTGAAGCAAAGGATAGCGGTCGAACTGGCAGACGCGGTGGTTCGCGTCGTGGACGCCTGCGAGATCAGCCTGCGTGCCGGCGGCAAGCTGATGTTCTGCGGCAATGGCGGCTCGGCCGCCGATAGCCAGCACTTGGCGACGGAAATGCTCGTTCGCCTGCGCGGTGCGGTCGAGCGAGCATCCTGGCCGGCTTTGGCACTCACCCTCGATTCCGCGATGCTCACAGCGGGCGGCAATGATTACGGTTACGATCGCGTATTCGAGCGCCCGCTGCGGGGACTTGGTCGGCGAGGCGACGTACTGTTCGGCATTACAACCTCTGGCCGCTCGCCCAATGTCGTGTGCGCGCTGGAGGCGGCGCGTGAGATGGGAATCGTGACAGTAGGTCTACTCGGCGGCCCAGGCGAGCCGGCGATCAGATTCTGCGATCATCCTTTGCTGGTGCCCGATAGGGAGACCGCCCGCATCCAGGAGTGTCACATTGCGCTCGGACATGCGGTGCTGGAACTTCTTGAAGATCGCCTGGTGGCGCGGCCTCTGTGAAGGTCCTGCTGACTGGCGCTGCGGGTTTCATCGGCTATCACGTGTCGGAGGCATTGCTTGCCCGCGGCGAGTCCGTGGTCGGTGTTGACGACCTGAACGCATACTACGATGTGCGCCTGAAGCAGGCGCGACTGGCACGGCTTGAGGCGAAGCGGAATTTCGCGTTTCTGCGCACTGACGTCGCCGATCGTGCATCCATCCACGACCTGGTGCGAACCCACAACGACATCGCAGCAATTGTTCATCTGGCCGCCCAGGCAGGGGTTCGGCATTCGCTGATCGATCCCTATGCCTACGTGCAATCAAACGTGATGGGCCACCTGGTGGTGCTCGAGGCCGCGCGCCTGCTGCCGCGTATCCGGCACCTCGTCTACGCGAGTTCTTCGTCGGTGTATGGCGCAAACCGGGATCTGCCGTTCAGCGAAACCGATCGCGTTGATACACCGCTATCGGTTTACGCCGCGACCAAGCGGGCCGACGAATTGCTCAGCCACGCCTACGCTCACCTGCACGGGTTGCCGCAGTCCGGTCTGCGGTTTTTCACGGTCTATGGGCCGTGGGGCCGCCCCGATATGGCCTATTTCAGCTTCGCCAACGCGATAATGGCCGGCGAACCGATCACGCTGTACGAGGGCGGCACGCTGCGGCGCGACTTTACCTACATCGACGATATCGTGACGGGGGTGATTGGTTGCCTGGACCAGCCGCCAACGAGCGCCGCGCCGGTTCGATTGCTGAACATCGGCAACCACCGCAGCGAACCGGTGAGCAAGTTGGTGCAGTTGCTGGAGCGGGAACTGGGACTGCGCGCAGTTTTGCGCGTGGCGCCACGACCGGCAGCCGATGTCGAGGAGACTTTCGCCTCGGTCGACTCGATCTCCGCGCTAACTGGTTTTGTCCCGAAAACGACCTTGGACGAGGGAATTCCGCGCTTCGCGGCCTGGTTCAAGGCTTGGCGGACGCGCTGCGAAGAAAGCTGAACGGAGGCTCTTGACCGGCTGGTTCCAGGGGCCTACATGCCGCCTCCGCCACGACGGGGGGCCAGATCGGGTCTTGCCTTCCAGAAACGGCGGGAGTAGGTTTGTTGTTCTGCGCCATTCTTGGCGCACATCAGAGCAAGTCAGTCGTTGGGCCCGCTGCTACGGGGCTGGTGGCGATTTCGCTCCGATCTTTGACAGATGAATAGGCTAGGAAGGGATACGTTGGCGGCGTCCTTGGGTCGTCCCTGCGCAAGCGGGGAACTGATCGGACGGTCGGACCGGCGGTCTGGGTGAGTATGTACTCGGACTTCGTTGGTGGGCCGTTCAGGGCGTCTGGACGTATCTTCTTTGATGCGAACAGTTACGCTTTGAAGGCTGTCCCGTTCATTCATGGTGGCGGGGCAGACCATAGAGTTCGGGTCCGTTCATTAAGGAGTCCGATGTCTTCGGAAATGGGACTCTGAGATGAACCTGAGAGTTTGATCCTGGCTCAGAGCGAACGCTGGCGGCATGCTTAACACATGCAAGTCGCACGGGCAGGGGTAACTCTGTCAGTGGCGGACGGGTGAGTAACGCGTAGGTATCTATCCTCGGGTGGGGGACAACCACGGGAAACTGTGGCTAATACCGCATGATGACTGAGGTCCAAAGGCGCAAGTCGCCTGGGGAGGAGCCTGCGTCCGATTAGC